>BNVE01000029.1 GCA_025997875.1 Spirochaetia bacterium | reverse complement strand
GTTGTTCCGCTGTGATAATCAGACCGAATTGCCGATTCATCCCCCCAATAGAGGGTTGCTCCGAGCTTTTTTGCCTCTCTTTTGATTGCCGGATATTCGTTCTTTAAGAATTGCTCAACCGCTTCTGTATTTTGCTGATATGCTACATGCTTTGGACGTTGCGCTGATAATCCCAGTACCTTGAGCGTTCGCCATACCGATACCCCTGACATACTGACATTAAATATACGTTTTATCACTTCTCGTATTATTTCTATCGTCCATAATACAAATGGAAACTTATATTGCTCGGGTGTTTTGTCTACAATCATGTGGTAAAGCTTCTCCATCTGTTTGCCGTCCAATAGCGACGGCCTTCCGGTAGATTTATGAACCTTCAATGCCTCATATCCACCTGACCTATAGTCTGCCAGCCAACGATAAATAATGCGACGGGTGTAACCTATTGACTTAACCACTTCTTCAGGGCTCTCTCCGTTTAATACCCGTTGAACCGCTGTGATTCTTATTTGCGCCTGCGCATCTCGGTTTAATTTCCTTCCGTCATTTTGTCTGATCGTCATAATACCAGTATATCATGGGCTAATACTTTTGTAAATATTAGTAAATTCTTGTTTCTGATAAAAAGCATAATAGCAGATTTTAGTGTAATCCTCTCTTGAGAATAATTTAGGGTCTACCCATTGCAAGGCTGAAGTATTCTTTTTCACTGCCATAAGGCAAAGGGGTAATGTCTGATCTTGGATTAACATTAGGGCATCGGTGTTTTGATGGACTGCCACATTGTAAATGACCCTTAAATCCCTTTCGCTATTTTCAAAGGGTTCCTTCTTCACAAAATAGAGAGAAGTGCCATCCTTCTTGACAGCCTGATAACAGAGTTTCCGGTAGTTTTCAATGCTTACACGGGATACATCAACCCATTCAAGGGCCAAACTATTCTGGCCTATAGCATTGGAGCATAGATTAAGATACTGGTCTGCTGTAAATAATTCAGGATCAACAGATTCCAGTCTCTTGCCCTCTATTTTGAGTATTTCCAGATGTATTTTGTAGAGGTCGTCCTGACCGAAATCATCGGATTCTACGGCACCGAGGAAGATGGTACTATGCTCAAAAAATTGCTCAAACTTGTCTTTGTTAGTCATGGCTATTATGTAAGCGTAAGATTGGGGGGCTTTGGTTATGAAGCAGTAAAAATCAAAAACGCCATTAGGGGCAATTTTGAAACGACATAATTGTCCTTGACAGGGATGGGTAGTCATGATTAAAGAGTAGTTTGACGGGCAGCATTTTGATATTCCACCAGAAGTCTGATTCCTTATGTTTTATCAAACAGAGTGAATAAACGGCTTGTCTCAATTCAATAGGCTCTCAAAAGTTTCAAGTGCTGCCTTTTGGATCTCAGCTTTATCTCCATCCAATATATGGTCTGAATAGTGGTCAAGCATCTCAAGTGTTTTATGCCCTGTTTGGCTTTGTAAAAGCTTTTGGTCAAGTTTTCTCCTCATATATGAAGTAAAGAAGTGTCTCCAACTATGAAAAGTATAAATTTCTGGTCTGATTGCTTTAGCCTCTTCAATTAATCCATTCTTCTCTTTGCTAATTTTGACTTTTTTGAGTGTAGCACGAAGGCCATTCAGAAACAGAGGTGCCTCCATCGGTTTATAATCACTTTCCCTTGACCAGAACACAAAACTATCTTCATTTGTGTGATGTGGTGATTTTTCAGATAATACCCGTAAGCTCTCCAAAAAATCCTTAAAGGGCATTTCCACAATTCTTTTATCATTATTTTTGGGAGGTTTTAACCCGTCCTTATAATTCCAGGTATGTTCAACGGAAATACTATCTTCATTCAAATCCTTAATTCTCAGGGCTTGAATTTCCCCTGCCCTCATCCCGGTAACCATAGCCAGTTTATTAGCCAGCAATGCCCTTTCATCAGCCCATTCAACCTTGAAAACTTCTTTTACCAGTTCCGGTGTCAGGATCTTCCGTTTTTTTGACTCACCCGAAAATTTGACAATTCCCTTGGTGATATCTATCTGTATTAAGTCCTCCTTATAGGCATACCGTAATGCTGTGAGACCGGCCAATAAAATGGCATTCTTTGTTGTCACCGCTTTTTCCACCGTATCAAAAGTTTTGACAAATTCTTTTATGTCCTTACTTACCAACTCACCTAAAAATTTTCCCTTGAAAGCAGGGCACCAGTATTTTTTAACACTTGCTAATTGATTCTCCACATGCCGTCTATGGATACTATTCTCTTTCCGTAATTTTTCAGAAAGATAATCGGATTTTCCAAAAGTCCAAAAATTTATCAAGTATTCATTAAAATCAATATTACTGGTGCTATCATTGAAAACTACAGCCTTGATAAAGCCCTTTTGCTTTAGGGTATCAATGATGAATGAAGCATCCTCCTTGGTAAGGTTTGCCTCCTGAATGGCTGTTCTCAAGTCATAAGAGGAACCACTTATTATCCTCTGTTGTTTAGTAGGGATTCCATCCCTGAGCCAGTGGAAGGCCACCTGCAAGGCTTCAAATTCTGTTTCTTTTTGAGTATTGAGGAAGTCGTTTGACAGCTTGCCCGTAATCTCATTTCTGAATCTGACATAGTAATAAGGCCGATTGCTTCTCTGAAAGAGAGAGAACGGCAAGACGGAATCCACCCCGGAACCTTCTGTTTAGTGCCAATTTCTGTGACACAAGGTATTTTGGGTGATAGTTCCATGCCGTTTTAGGGTTAGGGCTTTGCTCTAATTCGTTATAGTACAACAAATTAAGTCATTTTTTCCCCAGGGAGGATTCGAACCCCCACAAGCAGATCCAGAGTCTGCCGTGCTACCATTACACAACCGGGGAATGGGTTCCAACTGTCAAAAATACTATAAATTAGGCTGTTTTTTGTCAAGTACTGCCTAAATTATTGACGGCTAGGGAGGATTATCAGAGCTTAGGAAGGATTACCGAGGCTCTATGTGTCCGTTTTTATGTGTCACTTTGGGGAATCCCCCCACTTGGGTTAGGCTGACTGGAAACTCAATGTGTTCTATAAATAGAGTTGTTCAGAAACTGAAGTTTCTGAACAATTATTCGAGTATAAAGAACCGAATAATGTTGGGTTCCGGGTGGCAGCGGCTAAGGATGAGGCTTTGCAAGGGCGGCCTTTTTTTTGTCATAAACAGGTCCACCGGGGGCCGGGCTTTGGTGTGGGACGTTTCCCCGGAGGCTTTGTGGGAAGGGATTCAACCGGGGATGGCCCTGGCACTTGCGGAATGGGGGATCAAAGACTTGACAGTTTTGGCTCCTGATCCTGGGGCCTATCCAGACCATGAGCAAAGAACTGGAACGGATTGCTGCTCTATATGGCCCCGGTTTTTGAACATAACGGGCAGGAAAATATGTACCTTGAATTGACCGGGACGGCGCGGTTATTTGGCCCCCTGCGGATTGTTCCAGCCGGATTTTGCGGGAGATTTTGGAACAATCCGGGATACGCCCTGCGGTGGCGGTGTCGGAAAACAAACTGGTTTCCAAGGTAGCAACCCGGACTATCCGGCCCACGGGCTCGATTCAGGTACAGGGCGGAACAGAAGCGGTCTTCTTGGTCTATCAGGATTTGAGGCTCTTGCCCAGACCTACCGGAGATGTTATTCTTAAAGCAGAGGGAGAAATTATGATAAATTTGGTTACATTCAATAATTTTCGTGGTCTTGATGAACTAAATTTACCACTATCACAAATTACCATGCTGACAGGGGTGAATTGTATAGGTAAGACCTCCGTATTAGAAGGACTTTATTGTCTCTTTTCTGAGACACGATTAGATGTTTCTCCCCTTTCTCGTTATAATCGTACAATCGGTTTTATTATTAATCAAGGAGTGAATGCTCCAATGGGCTTTGCTGCAAGACATGGATACAACTATAAACTATTTTGGAATGAATGTCCAACTTATGAGCAAAATGAATGTTCTGTCAAGGCAAAAGCCGATGATAATTTAATATGGTCATGGACATATAAAAAGGCCAGCTTTGCAGACATAGACAAGCTAATGACAATTAACAGCCCTGTACCTGTAGATTCATCAACAGAATTTGCTTTATGGAATTGGAGTTGTGGCGGCACAAGAATAAATAAAACAAATCACCAAAAGGAGATCATTAATAATAAAAAAATTATCAGAGCGCAAATACTGGCACCTGATGGCGGACTATATTTACTACCACCAACAGCTCAAACATCAAGTATTTGCAGATATTTAGATTTCTCCTCTATTAGATCGATGCCACAAAAGCTCTCTTTTTCTATGTCAAGACTCCTTACTGAGGCTTTGCAAATAATTAATCCACGAGTTACTGATGTACGGCTAACAGACATAAGCAGCGGTTTGTCTGTAGTGTTGGATGATAAGTATTCCGTGACGCTTGGAACAATTGGTAATGGCGCCGTAACATGGGCAAGCGCATTGATTGCAATCTTTGAAGTTATAGAATCATTCAACGATAAAACACCAAGCGATGTGCCAATCATTATTTTAATAGACGAAATTGGAGCAGGAATTCATTACAGTGTAATGCTTGCAATATGGGAATATCTTAAGAATTTTGCGCAAAAATATCCAAATCTCCAGTTTGTCACAACAAGCCATAGTGATGACTGTGTCCATGCTTTCTGCGAGGCTTTCTCTGATGAAAATTCTGCCAGTATAGTCAGATTGCACCGAACTAAAATTGAAAATAAAATAATTCCTACTCCGTATTTAAAAGAGCATTTTAAGCATATTGCCTCTGGTGATTGGGAGGTGAGAGGATGAGCAGCCCTAATCAATATAAATGGTTGATTGTCGTTGAAGGTAGCACCGATGTAGAAACATTCAGTAATTTATTTGAGACATATGGTATCCCTTTGAATGATGTCTTGTTATTTTCTGCACACAGAAAAGGAAATGTTTGTAATGCTGAGACTTGGAATCATATCCTCAATGAATCACAAGTTGATTTGTTAAGCACTATAAAAACTGACATTGGTCGTGCAAATTTTACTGGTATTATTTTGATTGTAGACTCTGACTCTGATAATGAGCATGCGTTTGATACATATAAAAGAAATCCTGATCAAACACTTCGCTATGCAACTCCGAATATACCACCGATTTCAAAAGGAAGTGGAAAATATTGGCGTTTAGACACATTAAATGGCGTTCACTCTATACCCGTTATTGGAATTAATATTCCTCTGAATAAATCCGGTTGTTTAGAAACGGATTTACTTGATGCATACGGCTTTCCTGTCGAAGGACAAGATGAATATGCTGCCATTGTTGATGTCATTATACAAGCCTCGCCTAAATGGAATATTCCCAAATTGAAAGGTGGTGGAAATTGGTGGGATGAAAACAGGAAGGCTAAACTTGATAAATTTGTATATTCGGCTCTTTTACACGGTTTTAGCGTATGTAGACAAGCTCCACAGCTTATAACCGAACCGAGTGTAATAGTGCAAATAAAAGAAGCTATCACGGGAAACGGAAGGCCTTAAACTAATTGCCAAACCGTTTTTCCTCACAAGTAAAAGATAAATTAAAATCTTTCTTCTATACTGTCAAGTACTAGTGACATAGAAAACATTTGGGTATAATATTCATGGTATGAGAACCCGGGAGCAAAAAGACTGGTTTGTATTGAAAATACATTTTTTTCTGTTTTTTATCGTTTTTATTCTGGCGATATTCGGGACAAGTATTTTTATTTCGGTACAGCAGGTACAGGAAGTAGCGGAAACCGTTAGTTTAACCCTGGGTATCCCCATTGCCAAACGGGCGGCGGCTCTTGTGGACGGCGATTCTTTTGAGCGCCTGAGCCGGACCCTGGACAGCGACGATCCCTTTTATGAAAGCACCCGGATAAAGCTGCTGGCCCTGAAGGAAGAAACCCAATGCCGCTATCTCTATACCATGAGCCGCGATTCCAATGGTGTACACCATTTTATCATAGACGGAAGCGCTCCGCCGGGTGAACCGGGCTTTTCTCCCCTGGGCGTTGAAGAAAATATAAGCGGTTATGATATTTTTTATTTGCGGACGTGGGAAACAGGGCTGCCTCAATTCGGTATGTTGGAACACCTCACATGGGGTTATTTGATCTCGGCTTATGCTCCCATATTCAATTCAAGGGGAGAAATGATCGGCATTGCGGGCTGTGATTTTGACACCGGGGACATGTTTCGTCTGATATACCGGCAGATGCGCAGGCAGCTGGCTTTTTCGGGCCTGCTTATTACCGCCGGCATTGTGATATTCCTGTTGCTTTTTAGAAGAATTTCCCGTCTGAATCAAAACCTTTCGGCATTAAAGACGAAGGCGGAACTTGCCGCCGAATCCAATGCTTTGCTCCTTGAGGAGAGAAACAAACAGAATCAGAGTCTGCTTGACCTGAAAAACAAGGCCGACGCCGCCTCCCGGGCGAAAAGTGATTTTCTGGCGGGTATGAGCCACGAGATACGCACCCCCATGAACGCCATCAGCGGTATGTCGGAACTGCTTTTGCGGAGGGAGCTTGACGATGAGTCCAGGGGATATGCCAGGGATATCAAACAGGCGGCGGCCAACCTCCTTTCGATAATCAACGATCTATTGGACTTCTCCAAAATTGAGGCGGGCCGCCTTGAACTGGTCCCGATCAAGTATTACCTCTCTTCCCTGTGCAACGATGTGGTGAACATCGTCCGCATGAGGCTGATGGAGAAAACTATCCGCTTTTATACCAACATTGACGCCGCTATTCCCAATATGCTTATCGGAGATGAAGTACGGATACGGCAGATAATCCTTAACCTCCTGGGTAACTCGGTAAAATACACGGAGAAAGGATTTATCAGCCTAACCATTACCCGGGAAGAAATGCCAAGCGTATCATCGGCGTCAGAGAAAAAAAACACAGTAATGCTGAAGATAAGCGTGGCGGATTCGGGATTCGGGATAAAGAGCGAGGACCAGAAAAAACTCTTTGGCGAATTTGTCCAGGTGGACACGAAAAAGAACCTTGGTATTGAGGGGACGGGCCTGGGGCTTGCGATCACCAAACGGCTCTGCGTTGCCATGGGCGGGGACATTACCCTGGAAAGCGAATACGGCAAGGGCAGTATCTTTACCGTGTTTATTCCCCAGGAAATCGCTTCGGATATGCCCTTCGCTCTGGTGGACAAGCCCAAGGAAAAGAAAACCCTGATCTATGAGGGGCGGATGATCTATGCAAAATCGGTCTCCTGGTCCCTGGACAACATGGGGGTTCCCCACCGGCTGGTAACAACCATGGAAGATTTTACCAGCGCCCTGCGGAATGAGGAATGGTACTTTGTGTTTTCCGGATACGGCCTCTATGACCGGATCAAGCCGGTGATGGACAAAATAGAAAGGGAATTCCCCGCGAAAAAGCAGCCTCCCCTGGCGCTGATGATCGAATGGGGGACCGAGGCTTATATTCCCAATGTGCGTTTCGTATCCCTGCCGATACAGTCACTGTCTATTGCGGATGTACTCAACGGGTCGCCGGACCGCCGGAACTATGGGGAAAGCGCCTTTACCGGGACCCGGTTTACCACTCCGGACGCGCGGCTCCTGGTAGTAGACGATATAGCGACAAACCTGAAAGTGGCGGACGGGCTTATCGCCCCCTACCAGGCAAAGGTGGACACCTGTTTGAGCGGCGCCGAAGCTCTGGAACTGGTTAAGCGGAACAGCTACGACCTTGTGTTTATGGATCACATGATGCCCGGCATGGACGGTGTGGAAGCCACCGGGTTTATCCGGGAATGGGAGGAGATGCAAAAGGCGGCGAAGCCTATTCCCATTGTCGCCTTGACCGCCAACGCGGTAGCGGGGATGCGGGAAATGTTTTTGGCCCAGGGCTTCAACGATTTTCTCGCCAAGCCCATCGACGTATCCAAGCTGGACGATATCCTGGCAAAGTGGATATCACCGGAAAAGCGTATAAAGGCCGGGGGTGACATCAAACGGGAAACTTTTACCGGAGACGCCGGCATAACAATCCCCGGTGTGGATGTGCAAAAGGGCATCTCCATGACCGGGGGAACCCTGGCGGGCTATCGGAAAGTACTGTCGCAGTTTTATAAAGACGCCGAGTCGCGGCTGCCCTTATTTGAAACAGCGCCATCCGATCCTGCAAGGCAAGATTTCGATCTTACCACTTTTGCCACCCAGGCCCACGCGATAAAATCCGCCTCCGCCACAATAGGCGCGGCGGATGTCTCGAAGCTGGCGGCGGAACTGGAAGCGGCGGGCAAAGCGGGAGATATGGCGGCAATAACAGAAAAACTGCCCCTCTTTTATAAAACTTTAAGCGAACTGGCCGGGGCGATTGAGAAGAATTTAACTGCGGACCATACGGACCTTACGCAAGAAGAGGCTGACGAATTTAAAACAAAACTTAAGGTGTTGCGGGAAATGATTCAGGCGGAAAACATGAAGGAATACTACAAGGTCCTTGCGGAAATTGAAAAAATGTCCCTGGATACGGAAACCCGGGAAAAGATAAGCGCCATTGCCAATCATGTACTGATGGGCGACTATGAAGAGGCGCTTGAAGAAACGGATCGCATCACCTAGCGGAATTTATTCCCAAGGCGAATTCATTCGCCATGGTACTGAATCAGGGTGTGGACCGGGGTGGGGGCCAGGACCTTTTCGTAGTTGAGGAAGGGGAGCCCTACCACACCGAAAATTTCGGGGACCGTTGCGCCGCAGTCGGTGATAAGTTCCCTGGCGGCTTTGAGGGTACCCCCGGTGGCGATAAGATCGTCGGTGAGCAGTATCCGCTGGCCGGGCAGGATGTCGGCGGTATGGACCTCGACTTCCGCCTCGCCGTACTCAAGCTGGTATTTCTTTGATTTGGTCTCCCCGGGAAGTTTGCCCTTTTTGCGGATAAGCACCAGGGGGACCCCCAGGCGGTCGGCAAAGGGGGCCGCAAAGAGGAAACCCCGGGCTTCGATGCCCGCCACGGCGTCAATATTCCTGCCACGGTACATTTCCGCCATGGTATCGAGGCAGTGCCTGAAGGCCCTGGGTTCAGCCAAAATGCTGGTAATGTCATAAAAAAGTATCCCTTTGGTGGGGAAATCGGGAATTTTTCTGATATGATCGTCAAGGTTAAATGTGTCTGCCATGTGCCCTCCAAAAAATATATCGGGGATAGGGCTCTTCAAAATCTGACGTTTTGAAAAAGGCCCGATTATTTCAAAATACCCTTTGCCCAGGCTTTTACCGCCGCAGCGCCTTTGGAACCATCCCCGGCAAGGAAAGGTTCCCCAAGGGCCGCTTCGCAGTCATGCACCAGGGCGGACAGGTATTTTATCGCCCGCTCAGAATCAACAGAAAACACCCCGCAGGGCCTCCCCGCCAGATTGATATGCCCCAAAAGCTCCGCAAGATAGGCAAAGGAAGGGGGCCGGGGCTTTTCGCAGCCCAGAAAAAAGGCCTCCGCCGGAAGGATATCATTACCGGCAAATTCCGCCGCCGACACTATAAGCGTCTGACAACCTCTTAAAGCCGTATTGATCTGCTCAGCAATACTGCGGATTGGACCGGTACCATCGGTCACAATCAGTACCTTCCTTGTCGCCACAATGCTTAAGTCTACCTGTCAAAGGGGAATGTGTCAACGGTTCGAATTGCGCCCCGCTATACCAAAAATCCCCTCTATGCACTATACTTTAATTCAATGAATAATCCTATCCTGAATATTGCCTTTATCGGGAATTACCTGCCGCGGCAGTGCGGTATCGCCACCTTTACCACCAGCCTTTGCGAATCCGTTGCCACTGTCCGTCCGGGACTGTCCAGTTTCGCGGTACCCATCACGGACATTCCCGAAGGTTACGCATACCCCGACCGGGTGCGCTTTGAAATCGAAGAGAAGAACCTCGATTCCTACCGGCGGGCGGCGGACTTCCTGAACAGCAATAACCCGGACATCGTTTGTTTGCAGCATGAATACGGCATTTTCGGCGGGGAGGACGGGCTCTTTCTGCTTTCCCTGATCCGCAAACTCAGGATGCCCATTGTCACCACCCTGCACACGATCATGCAAAACCCCAGCGACAGGCAGCGGCGTATCCTGGCGGAAGTCGCAAACCGTTCCAGCTTTGTGGTGGTGATGACCGAAAAGGCGGTGGAGCTGATCTCTTCGGTCTACAATGTACCCCTCAGCAAGATACGGCTTATCCCCCACGGTATTCCCGAAATGCCCTTTATCGATCCCAGCTTTTACAAGGCCCAGTTCGATCTGGCGGAAAAAACAGTGCTGCTGACCTTCGGGCTCCTTTCGCCAAACAAGGGGATTGAGCAGGTGATCCGTGCCCTTCCCGAAATCATCAAAACCAAACCGGAAACTGTTTACATTGTTTTGGGAGTGACCCATCCGGGGCTTATCCGCCACGAGGGTGAAGCCTACCGTCTTTCGCTGCAACAGCTTGCAACAGAACTCCATGTGGAAAAACATGTCCTATTCCGCAACCGCTTTGTCAGCGCCGAGGAGCTTAAGGAATACCTGGTGATGGCGGATATCTACATCACCCCTTATCTGTATGAAGAACAGATCACCTCCGGCACCCTGGCCTACTCCTTCGGGATCGGGAACGCGATCATCTCCACCCCCTACTGGCACGCCGCAGAATTGCTCGCCGACGGCCGGGGCATCCTGGTACCCTTCCGATCCCCGGAGGCCATTGCGGAGGCGGTGATCCGCCTTGCAGCTAACAAGACGGAACGGAATGCCATGCGGAAAAACGCATTCCTGGCGGGCAGGGAAATGACCTGGCCCAATGTGGCCCGCAAGTATGTGGAGCTTTTTACCGAAGCCCGCATGACCCGGCAGAACCAGATCACCCTCCCCCTTGACTCCCAGGGGAGCCCCCTGGGGGGGCGCTTTTCCGAAGAGGAGCAGAATGAACTGCCCAAGCTCAAGCTGGATCACATCAAACGGCTCACCGACGATACGGGGATGTTCCAGCATGCGGTCTACACGGTGCCCAATTACAACGAAGGTTACTGCGCCGACGACAATGCGCGGGCGCTTATCCTGATGGTCCTCCTTGCCGCACAGGCCGATGAGGAGAATCCTGAATTCAACCGTCTTGCCGGGAAATACCTGGGGCTGCTGCAATTCGCCTACGATGAAAAGTCGGGACGGTTCCGGAACTTCCTTTCGTATAACCGGGTCTGGCCGGATGAAACCGCCTCCGAGGACAGCCACGGCAGGGTGGTATGGGCCCTTGGCGCCTGCCTGGGAAAATACCACAACCCCGGCTTTCAGGGAACCGCAGCAAAACTGTTTGAGCTGGGCCTGCCGATAGTAACCCAATTCAGTTCCCCCCGGGCCTGGGCATTCAGTATCATTGCTATCCACGAATACCTCCGGCGTTTTTCCGGGGACCGCCTGGCGGACGGCATTCGGGAAGAACTGTCCCTGCGGCTCTTTGCCCTCTACAAAGAAAACGCAAGTCCCGATTGGCCCTGGTTTGAACCGTACTTGAGTTACGATAACGCAAAACTTTCCCACGCCCTTATCCAGAGCGGCAGCGACAGCGGCAACAAAGAAATGCTTGAGGCGGGGATAAGTTCCCTCAAATGGCTCATGGAAACCCAGACCAGCCCCCAGGGCCACTTCCGTCCCATCGGGAGCGACCGGGTGTACCACAAGGGCGAGGAAAAGCCCCTTTTTGATCAGCAGCCCCTGGAGGCCAGTTCCGCCATCTCCGCCTGCCTGGAGGCTTGCCGCGTTTCCGGGGATATGTTCTGGCACCGGGAGGCCCAGCGGGCCTTCCGCTGGTACCTGGGGGGAAACGATCTTTCCCTCCTCGTGTTTGACGCCGCCAGCGGCGGCTGCCATGACGGGCTCCACGTGGACCGGCTTAACCAGAATGAGGGGGCCGAATCGACCCTGGCGTTTCAGCTCGCCCTTGCGGAAATGAAGGAAGCGGAGAAGAGCATCCTCCTTGAAGAACCACTCGGGATCAAGGCGTGATCCGCCTGACACGGCTGAATGAACCGAACCTGCAGCCTGACTACGCACGGTTGGTGATCCGTCCCTTTGTGCCCACCGCGGAACGAATCCGGGCAATTATCGACCGGGTGGCCGTCCTGGGGTCAGATGAAATACACCGGGAGCTTGAACAGGTGATCGGCGAATTCAGCGCCGACCATGGGGACCTGGTGGAGCGGATCAAGGAACATTACAAGCTGGCAGCGAAGCTTCTGGGGGCGTCAGAGGAACAGCTCCCCGCAGAATGTCTGACACAGCTTTCCGCAGAGGCGCGGCTTCTGGCGGGGGCCTACTTTACCTCCGAATATGCCTTTGAGGCCACCGCCCTTTTTAACCCTTCGATCATCCGCTCGCCGGTTCAGATTAACGCAGATTCCCTGCACCCGGCGGAGCTGCACGCAGCCGGGTCCCCCGCAGCCCCCTTGCGCTTTATCCTGAGCGCCCGTTCCGTGGGGGAAGGGCACGTGTCGTCGATCTCGTTTAGAACCGGGGAGATTGATACGGCGGGGAAGATCCGCATCGATCCGGTACGGAAGACCGTGGTACGGGGGAAACGGGTATCCGGAAAGGGGACCGAAGAAATATGCTTCCGCAAAGAGACCCCCCTTTCGGAACGGCTCCTCTTCCCGGTTTCCCGGGACGAACAGAACGGCATGGAGGACGCCCGGTTTGTCCGCTTCGTAAAGGATGACGGAACTATTTGTTATTACGCCACCTACACGGCCTATGACGGAAAAAATATTGCACCCAAGATGATCGAAACCACCGATTTTCTGAATTTCAAAATGCGGAAGCTCTCGGGGTCCATGGCCCTGAACAAGGGGATGGCCCTGTTCCCCCGGAAGATCAAGGGCCGCTATGCCATGCTCTCCCGGGTGGACGGCGAAAGTCTTTTCGTCATGTTTTCTGCGGACCTCCGTGTCTGGAACAGTGCGGAAAAAATCGCCGCCCCCCTCTTTCCCTGGGAGTTCATGCAGATAGGCAACTGCGGCTCCCCCATGGAACTGGACGAAGGCTGGCTGGTCCTGACCCATGGGGTAGGCTCCCTGCGGCGCTACTCCATCGGGGCCCTGCTGCTGGACAAGGACGATCCCGCAAAGGTTATCGGCAGACTGGCGGAACCGCTGATCTCCCCGGGGCCGCGGGAGCGGACCGGCTATGTGCCCAACGTGGTCTACACCTGCGGCTCCATCATTCACGAAGGCCGGCTTGTCATACCCTACGGCAGCGCCGACTTTTCCATCGCCTTCATCACCATTGATCTTGCAGAACTGATCGATGGATTATTAAGGGCTGACAGTTCCATTTGATCATTGCCCGGTAATCTGTTAAACTGGCAATCATGAAAAGGATAAACAGCCTGAGGACACGGTTCTTTCTCTTTTTTGTTGGGTTGGGCCTGGCGGTCTCCCTTATCGTGGGCTTAAGCATATTTTTTCAATACGGGCCTTATCTGCGCAGTACCTATATGGATACCATGGATAAGGTTTCCCGGTTCCTGATAACCCAATATCCCGTTTTAGCCGATCCCGATTATCTGGAACGGGAAGGAAGGGCGGACAGCGAAGCCTACTGGTCCATTCAGCATGCTTTTCAAAATTTATACGATACCTTTAACATGACCATATTCCTTAACCGGAGGGTCAATGACCGGCAGCTTCAGTCTCTTGTAGCGGCGGGGCCGCGTTATGCAGAAAAATTTGATCCCGAAGATCTGTTTTCGGGTATCTTTGAGGAAAGTTATATTGACCCCCTCATCCCCCTGGTGTATGAAACAAAGTCGGTTCAGGTGGCAAAAAAACCCTATACCAATGAATACGGCGCCGCGGTATCGGAATTCCGCCCTATTATGAAGGACGGTGAGGTTGTTACCGTTCTGGAGCTTGATTATGACATCTCCTTTGTAAAGCAGTTACAGTGGCGGGTAACTGCGGCGCTGTTGATTTCCCTGGGATTGGCGGTCATACTGGCCGGCGTCTTCGCCCTTGTCCTCTCCGGGTCCCTGACCCGGCCCATCGCGGAACTTGCGGACCATGCGCGGCAAATTGGCGACGGCGATCTGGATCGCAGGATTACTGTCAAAGGAAAGGATGAAATTGCCGAACTGGGGAATATTCTGAATAAGATGACCGCCAATATTACAGAGCATATCCGTAATCTGAAAGAGGTAACCGCAGAGAAGGAACGGATCAACGGTGAATTAGCCGTTGCCTCGGGCATCCAGAACGATATGCTTCCCCGGATTTTTCCCCACTTTTCCGGGCATGAGTATTTTCAGGTTTATGCAAAAATGACCGCCGCCAAACAGGTGGGCGGAGACTTCTACGACTTCTTTTTTCTGGATGACGAGAAAACAAAGATCACCTTTGTCATTGCGGATGTGTCGGGGAAGGGGGTCCCTGCGGCGTTGTTCATGGTTATTGTAAAAACATTGATCAAGAATCAGGCCCTGACGGGCAGGGGGCTGGACGAAGTTTTTTACACCGTAAACAACCAATTGTGCGAGAGCAACGATGAAAACATGTTTGCCACCGTCTTTGCCTGCACCCTGGATTTGAACACCGGCAGGTTCAGCTTTGCCAACGCGGGGCACAACCGCCCCCTGATTGCCCGCTCGGAGGGACCCTACGAATTTCTGGAACTTAAAAAAGGGCTGCCCCTGGCAGTAGCCGAAGACGCCCGGTACCGTCTGGTGGAAATTGAATTGAAAGCGGGGGACAAACTCTACCTCTACACCGACGGGGTGAACGAGGCGGAAAACGCCGAGGGGGCCCAGTTCGGCAACCAACGGCTGCTTGAGACCGCCAATGCCTGCCGGAATTTGCCCCCCGAGAATTTTGACGCCGCACTGCGTAGCGCCCTTGCCTCTTTTACCAAGGACTTTGAACAGTCCGATGATATTACCACCATGGCGATTTCCTACGGCCCTTAGGAGCCTGGGACGGCGCTTAAACCGTCCAGACGGCGGCGGCCGCCTTCTTTAAAGTAGTGACACCGGAAGGGGTCCCTGCCCAGGGCCCCATTGCCGCCGATAACCGCGCAGGCCCGGCAGCCGCCCCCGCATTCAAAGCGGTGTTCACATGCCGCGCAGGGCTCGTTATGGGCAATAACCTCTTCCGCACGGATATTCACCAAACGCAGAAAAGCTCCGCCGCCATCGCTGTAAATATCCGCCAGGGAGGCGCCGGCGTCGTACAGCTTGGGCAGTTCCGCTTCCAGGGATGTGCCGGTATAGGCCGGGCAGGGCAGGAGCCTGCCGTTGGGCAGGATGTAGGGATGCACCCGGCAGGAAAGACAGGAATGCTTTTTCAAGCCCTCTGCGCTCTCCGCGCCGGCCTGGGTTCTGATATAGGGAATGCCGTACCCGCCCCCTTTGGTCCCCGCAAAGAAGCCGTCCAGCTGCAAAGACAGGGGCTGCCCGTCATCCATGTAACGCCTTAGTAATACGGTGTATACATCGTAAAGGGTTTCCGGGGACAGGGCTTTATGGGACGCGCCGGGGCCATGAACAACGGCGTCCTTCCATTCACCGGCGTCAAAGATTTGGGCGGTCTTCCAGTGGCTGATCCCCAGTTCCTTCATCAGGCCGTAGGTGGGCAGCAGCTGATCGATGTTGCCGCCGTGCAGGGCGGTCTCAATGGAAACCGCATAGCCCTTTTGCCGGATGCGCCGGATAGCCGCGATGGTCTTTTCTTCGATCCCCGGAATGCCCCGGAGCCAGTCATGGCGCTTAAGGCAGTCAAAGCTGAGGACAAATTCAAAGTTGAGGTTCCGCTTTTCCATGTTTTCAAAAAAGGCGTCGTCTATCAGGATACCGTTGGTATAGAGCTGCAGGATGGGGATACCCGCATCGGCCAGGGCGTCCGCCAGAAACCAGAAGTCCTTCCGCAGCAGGGGCTCGCCGCCCGTTAGGGTGACCCCTGCCACATTGGCCTCCGCCATCTGTCGGATCAGCGCCAGACATTGTTCTGTATCGGGATCATGGTACTTGTGTTTGGGGGCGCTCATGTAACAGTGCCGGCACTTTAGATTGCAGCCCCCGGTGATTGACCAGTGGACGCACTGGATATAAGCGCCCCTGCTCTTCCGGTAGCGCTGCGGTTCCCGCACCGGCCGGGCTTGATCACAGGCCGCCGCGTAATGCCCGTCCAGCAGCCGGGTAAGGAATGCTTTTTGGCCGGGGGTCATCAATACCAAATCCAGGTCGATCTCGCCGTCAAGCCATTCAAGAAGATGAAAGGCTTCGGCGTCAAAAAAATCCACCGACCCGGTTTTGGTATTGACAAGGCCGTAGGGAATCCCCTTCCAGCCCCGCAATACATATTCACTGTTCAGTGTGACATACATGGAACTTCGTCCATTCTCATATCACTACATATCCTTACTAAAATGTCGTTATCCGTGCCAATGCTCCATTTTTTTGCAGCCACTTGCTCCAGCCTGTTTCCTTATCGAAGGTCAATTTTTCATAAGCGCCGTTCGTTTTATAATCCCTAGTCCACAAAGAGCTCTCTATCAGGGTGACCGAGAAAGTGGTAAGAACCGGCAGCTTGTCGGATTCTTCACCGTAAATAATGGCCTTGTTTGCAGCCGTCAGGAGCTGGGAAGCATAGGTGATTAGTTTTGGGTTTTCTGAACTCATCGCCAGATACTCCACATAGTTATATATATCCGCAAAAATATAATTATGTTCCACCCCTCCTCCATAATCATCAGAAGTATCAATAAGAGCCTTGTCATAAAAATAGACATAAGGCTTGGGGGGAAAGTATTTGAGAGTAAGGAGGTCGGTGGTGCCGCTGAAATTAATGGGACTCCCGTTAAAATGTGTGGGGACACCGGTAGTACTGTCGGCCTTGGAACTCTCTCTCTTTATGAAGACCTGAGTACCATTCGGAAATCCGGAGATCCATTCTTTTGTCATCACACGAATGCCATCATTATAAACCGCCCCATAGGTTGGAGAAGAAGCAACCAATTCGTCGGCGACTTTTTTTACCACATCAAAAACACCCTGCAGTTTGGAAAGATCCGTAAAGGTGATATCCGCGGGATCATCGGACAAAAGGTTCCAATGGTTCATGAGCAGATAGCAATATTCGCTTATGATCTCCCGGGTATCCGAACCAGCCCCCAGCAGTTGGAGCAGTATCCCATAGTCGCCTCCCAGCCCGGGGGTTATATGGCCCGCCCCCAGAGAATAAGCGGCGACTTCACGGAGTTCTCCAAGGTTTTCGAGCATGTTCATATAACAGGCGTCATAGTAAACAAGTTCCATACGGGTGTCCGAAAGTTTTATCCCCTCTACCAATTCGGAGATGGATATGGCTTTTTTGTCCAGGTTATCATCATAGGCTACCGCCCGGTTCGGCGGCAGGGCGGACAGCGAAGCCAGGGGCCCGGCGCCGCTAAAGGCCACTGAGGTTTTAGGGCCATCATCCCCCACCCCCGGCAACCAGCCGCCGCCGTGATCCCAGAGTATCATTATATATTTTCTTGCGGGGAATTTTTCTTTGGTCCATTTGATATAATTGGAAATCACATCGGGCCGGTATAAAGGAGTGTCGATGGGCAGGCGATCCTCAATCGTAAAATTCGCAGCCCCCGGGGCCAGGGAGAGACGAACGGTTCCCCGGTGGTCGAAGCCGGCGTTAAAAGGATTGCCGAAATAGATAACCGGATCGGGGCCTTGAAGATCTTTTGAAAATTTAATCTCCGCGGTAAAATGCACCCTGTCGTTCGTACCGACGCCCAGTGCTTCTTTTAGATTTAACACCAATTGGCTGTTTAAGTCATCGGCCCCTACGCCGTAGAGCATCACGGTGTATTCAGCGCCGCTATGGGACTCCGGATTATTGTTGCACGAAACCAACAGCATAAGCGCCAAACCGACAACGAAAAAAAATGGAAACTTTTTCATCTTTAACTCCTTCATACAAAATAATCCTTATCCCATCAGGAAAAGGCATATACGATCATAGGGACTGGACTTGCCACTGCCGGCTCCGGGGGCTGTCCCGGACCCGGCGTCACGCCTGTCCTCGGTTCCGTCGATTCCGGGCAGGACGGCGCCGGTTCCGGCGGCGATGTCAAGTTCATCCTCGTCCAGTTCTCCGCTTTGCAGCTCAAAATCGGCGGGGGCCAGGCTTATCCCGTGGTTCCCCGCGATCCTGATGGTCTCCGCGATAACAGCTTTTTTATCAGCCTTTTCCGCCGATTCTTCTTTCGTAAACTTCCGGTTCGCCGTTTCCAGGTCCGCCCTCAGGGCAGCGTCGGTTTGGGCCTTCCGGTAAAATTCGGTAAGGGCGCTCATGGGGATCAGCTTATCTTGATGGAAATGCCAAAGGTTGGGTGCGGGTTACGCCCAAAGCTGGTACAGGGCGGTTCCCTGGGTATTCCGCTGTTGCGATAGTCCCCGGGCTTCGGCATGTGCCCGTCATTGCCGGGTACCACACAGACCGAAATGGTCCCGCCGGCTACGGCGCTCAGCTCCGCTGTGTCCAGTTCTTCCGCCTTGCCCTCAAAGTCGGCCCTTTCCAGTACAACGCCGTGCTCCCCGGCGATCCTGATAACCTCGGCGATAACGGAGTCCTTACTAACATCCTTCTTATCTGCCAGCCGCTTGTTCGACGCTTCCAGGTCCTGCCGCAGGCCCTCGTCGGTCTTTGCCAATCTGTAGAAATCAATCAGTTTACCCATAAAAATCTCCTTCCTATTCATGGTAATATATTACCATGAATAGGAGAAATATTACACATTTAAAAGCCATTGGGGCAGATTTTTCCGCAGTACCCCGTCCCGGTTGTAATCCCAAACCTGATCCAGGGAAAGCACCAGCTTGGGGTACTATGTTGTCCATCAAAAATTTGACGATCCGTTCCAGCAGCTCCGTATCCATAAGAGGGCAAAAATGGCAATAGTTTCTTATATATAAGAAACTAATTGAATAATTTACGAATTTTTCTTATATATAAGAAATAAAACCCTACGGATAGCCCGGTAGAGGGTTAAGCTTAAGGGTTAAGTTTCCGCAGCGCCCCAAGAAATTCCGATCCCCGGATAGCTTCCCGGGGGATAAAATTTTTCCCGTCCGGCAGGGCAAGAAATTCCGATTCTACGCAGCCCATGACGGAATCAAAATAGGGGGACAGGAGGGGCAGGTCCGCAATGGGGCTGCGGGGATTGTTCATGCCGGCGTAGCGGGAGGAATACCGGGAGAGCAGGCCCCGGTTGGCCCGGTTTTCCGCATAGAGCCGCCAGAGAAACCAGGCCGCGCCGGAACGCAGCACCGTTTCGCCGGACCTTGGTTTTACCGCGGGCCATTCGTTAAGGGTAATATCCTGGGTTACGGGGATAAAGCCCCGGTCCAGAAGGCGGGTAAAGATTTCCTCTGCGGACCAGTCCCTTCCGGCGGTCAAAAAACGCAGCAGTTCTGTTTCGGCCTGTGTAAGCTCGATCATATCCCGCCAGCTCACAAGGCCCTGCTGTATGATAGTAACGGTTCTGTTTTCAGTCCCCACCGCGATGTCCCGGAGTTCCCATGCCTTGTCCCGGTATATGCGGCAGCTTTCTTCGTAAAAAGGCCTGTCCCCCAAGCGGGCAAAGGCGGTGTCAAAGGCGGCCACCGCTTCGCTAAAGCGGTTCAGGTCAAAGAGGGTCCTTCCCCGCTCAATTTGCAGTTCCCCAATGCTGTTTGCGGCGATACTGCCCCCCGCGCTCTCCGCCAGCAGGGCATTGTCGATAAGGGCAAGCCGTTTTTGCAAATCCCGTTCCAGCCGGGCCGATAAAATAACCGAAACCGGGTTGAGGGGGGACAGGGCCTGGGAATTTTTCAGCTCCCGTTGGGCCTCGCTGTTTTTCCCTTCCAGCAGATAGAGCCGGCCCGACCATGCGGCAAGCCGGGCCTGGAAATCCCCGTCGGGAATGGATTTTTTCTCCAGTTCCGCAATCTTCCGGCGCACCGGCGCGGCATCTTCCCGGGGCCTGTCCGACTTGTCAAGCCGGACAATCAGCTCTTCCAGGTCCGTAAGTTCCCCCTGGGCCGCCGTGTCCATGCCGGGAACCAGCCGGTCCTTCTGCAGGGTCTGACAGCCGGGCAGGCTGAACAAAAGGGCCGCAGCCCAGAGGAGCAGGCCCCATGATGCCGGGAAATTTTTTTTCACCCCGCCGCGTTTTAAGAAACCGCTTTGCCTATCCGCCTTGTTTATATCCGGTCTGTTCATACCTGCCCCGATTTTTCGGCTCATCTAAACTGCCATTGATATATTTTATTATCCATCCCGGCGCCCAGACATTCAAGCTTGCCGTCACCGTTCAGGTCCGCAAAAACCGGCCGTCCCCAGATGGGCAGGGGAAAGCCGTCCAGGGAACTGAAATTCCGCGCATACCCGTACAGGGCATTCCCCTCCCCGGAAAAGAAGATCTCCGGGATTTTATCGCCGTCCGCATCCAGTGCGGTAAGGTATCCCCCTTCCCGGACCGAGAGGCCGGGAATCTGCTGATAGAGAAAATTCCCCTCCAGGTCAACCTGGTAAAGAACACCCCCCGCATTGATAAGCCAGAGATACTGACCGTCGTACACGGGCTGCAGATAGAACACCCCGGGTAATTCAATGGGGAAGCCCGGCAGAACGGCGGCGGATTCTTCATAGACCGTGAGTTCCCCGGCCTGGGTAATAAAGGCTGCCATAAGGCGATTTGCCGCAGCATTACCGGTGACAGTATTACTGTTGAAAAGCAAAGGGGAACCAAAGGCTATGCCCGGGACATATACCGGCCAGCCGGAAAGGGCCGTTCCGGGGCCGTCATAAAGCCATATCTCCCCGAAGAAACTCTTGGGGTACAGCGCCATGTAGGTCTTGGTTTGCCGGTCAAGAAATTCCGGGGGAGACCGGAGGGGGGAATCAAAGGTCTGATCCCATTTGGAAACCGCCCCGTTCCCGTCGATGAGGGTAAGCGAACCATCTTCGCCGCAGAGGTAGAGTTTGCCCCCGTGGGCCCCCGGCGCCGAGGATAAACGGATACTGGTTACCAGGGGGAAGCCTCTGACCGCTTCCATGTTTTTGTCCGCCAGGGTAACCCTTCCCTGGGGACTCACCACCCAGGCAACGCCCCCGTTTTCTTTCAGGAGCCCCTCTGCAGGAATGACCCAGGGCAGGGCCGGCGTCCCCCCGGCGCCCTTCAATTCATGGATCGACTGGTCCGCAGGGTTAATAGCCACAGCAACGCTGTCACGGGTGAGCAGAACCCTGCTTTCCCCGCCCTTGTTCGCAGCGGAATTGAGCGAAACACCGTAGACCCGGCTGCCCGCCTTTCCCCCCAGCTCAAAGGGATAACCCATCACCGGATTCAGCCCCTTCCCCGAACCGGGGATCACCGAAAGGGAAATTCTGCCGGTTCTGTTTCCCGCGGCGGAAGCTTCAAAGGAAAGCCGGACCAGCCCCTGCCGGTACAAACGGAGGATCATGCTGACCGCGGTGTTCCCCTTGAGGAAAAAAGGCAGGGAGCGGTCCAGGGAATAGAAGAGGCTGAAAGACGCCTTGTCCGAACCGGTCCCCGCCAGAGTCCGCCACACCGCAGACTTGGGCAGGGTCTCGTTCCTGCGGACCGCATTAACCGCAGCCAACAGTGATTCTGCGGATTCGGAAATAAAAAGACAGTTATTCTGCACCGTATAATAGGGCGAAGGAATCCGCAACCCCATAAGGCCCAAAAGGCTGCTGAGAAAATCCGGCGTCTGAATCCGGGGAATCCGGTTGCCGTCCAGGTTAAGCTGAATATTTTCATTCACAAATACCGAGGAAAAAACCCTGTCGAAAATTTCCTTACGTCTTTTCTCGTCCCTAATCTCTATGGCAAGAACCGGGTTCGGACGACCTTCCATACCGAAAAGGGCAAACTCCGTTCCGGTCCAGGAATAGAGGATATCCTCCAGGCTCAGCCCCAGCGCGAACCTGGCCGAAGTTTCCGCCTTTTTCCACACCCTGTCCCATTCAGGGCCGGAAACAGAGGACACCCCGCTCAAAAGTTCCTGCAGGGAGCCGATGGAAAAGAGGGTGGCGTATTGGGTGGTATCGGGCAGCATCGCTGTCAGGCCGGGGGCTGAGGAATCCCCTTCGATTATTTTTTTCAGTGCCTGGTTATTCGACCCAAGGGGGGTGATCAGATTGATATCCAGCTGTTTGGAGGCGATTGAAATGCTCGCCTCAACAGGGCCGGAAAACCGGAGCTGTTCCAGAAAAGCCGCGGCCATGGGGTCCCCGCCGCCCAGGGCCTCCTCAAGAAAGGCCGGGGCAAGCAGAAAGGCCGCGTCATAATCCCGGGAATAGAGGGCCTTTTCGTTGGCCCCCCGGCGGTCCCCGTCCCGGGACGTGCCATTCAGCACCGATTCAAAGAGGGCGGAATTATTGGAAATAATGAGCAGATTGCGGTAAGGGCCGATAAAGAAAGCCGTCCCGTTTTCCGGCCGGTATTCAAAGCGTGAATTTTTCCCCGCCTGCACATAGTAGAGCCCCGGTATGGTCAGGCGCCCCGCCAAAAGGGGCAACATTTTGAAAAGGGGCGACAATATGCCGAAGTCCCAGGCCGCAAGGAAGCGGCCGTTTGACAACAGGGCCCCGTCCAGCCGCCCCCTGGCGGCGAAGCGGACCAATTTGTTTTCCAGGAGCCCGCTGTTCCCCAGCTGCCTGACAAGGGGAGCGGCGGGGGCGATCTTCGGGATAGACAAAATATCCGGCAGGGTTTCATGGTCCCCAATCCGCTCCGCCAGGCGCACCGGGTTGGGGATGCTGGCATAGAGGGAAAAGGAATCGGGAATAACCGCCTCGGGACCCTGTCTGCCGATAAAGGAAAGTCCCGCAAGGATAAGGGGAACGCCGATCAGGATAAAGAGAAAAATCCCCAGGATAAGGCGCCGCTTCTTTGCCATAATAAGCTATTCTTACCCTGAATCGGAAAAAAAACAACGGCCCATTGCCCCGCTTTTATACTTTTTCATAGTACCCTATCGTTATAGCGGGCTGTTATGATGGATTTAAATTGCGCATTTGGTAAAAACTTCATCTGCATTAAGTTCATATCTTTTTGCCAGTATCCGTATGGATGATTTTGTTACGCAGTGATTTGTGTTGAAGACAGAAATTTCCAGTGATATACTGGCTATTTTATCGGTACGATAAAATCGGGCTGGATAATAAAGCTCCTTAGTATTATGTTTCCATGCATCCTTTTTTATGAATCCCATGGCGTATAGAAACTCAATAACACAATCGGCGCTTAAATAGCCGTCATTCATGCGGCGCCCTCAATTTCCGTATATTCCACGGAAGCCAGTTTAAAGGTGGTGAGATCCTCATATTCTTTTAGGATCTCATCTGCCCTTTTTCCCGCTTTCTGGATAATAATATCCTTTACCTGCTGGTTAAACATTTTCTGTATAGCCCGGGTGATTCTCTTTTCAATTTCATGGCTCAGGTCTTTTCCTTTTTCTCCCAGGGAGAAATCAATAACCCGGTACACCGTCCAGTATTCATCCATGGCATTGCTATTTACGGTCTCAATGAATTCTTTATAGCCATGACCATCGGTCATAACTGATACGATGTGAAAATGGATAAGTCCGGCCAGGCGTTGGGTGGCACTCTCCTGGGTCTCCCCGGAAGCTACGAGACCAAATTCAAGATTCGTCGCTTCAAAAACCCCGGATTCTGTTTTATCAACCAGGAAATGAAGATGGGGGATATTCCATTCGACATTGGTTGTGTCAAAGAGGAATTTCCCAACTCCTACAAAATTTTTATCCCGGATAGATACTGAGTTTTCCATTCTTTACTCCATCATGTTAAAGTTAAATCCGGGCAGGCTTCGCATCGCGGTCTATAAATATATTATAACACCTATTTTCTTTTTTAGTAACTATCTTTTACAAGGTTCCCCGGAAATATGTTCATTTTTTGAAAATTTTGCCACTATCGGCGATGTCAGCCCTGCCATTGTTATTAAATCGGTTTTTTCCATCCCTTTTCTGCCAATAGATGAAAAAAGGTCTATACGATAATAAATTCCCTTATATTTTTAGCAGCAATAGGGATTGAACCTATGACACAACGGATATGAGCCGTTTGCTCTACCAACTGAGCTATGCTGCCGCAATTTTTAAAGCAACTTCTTGCAGAGGTTGCTTTAAAAATTGCATAAAATACACTTCCTATCGGCAAACGGCCCAACGGGACGTATGCTGCCATGATACAGGTAAACTTACCAAATGAGACAGAGTTTGTCAATTCGTTTGTTTACCCGTACCGCAGGTGTTAAATCGCCAGCCCTGCTTCGGCAGGGGAGCCGCCGTAGGATTCGTCCAGGTAGCCCCGGGGTATGGGGTTGGGCCGCTCGAAGCTGGAACTCATCTTGTAGAACTGCTGGGTTTCGCAGCTCTTGTAGAGACCCAGGAGCAGTTCCAGGCCGTGGAAGGCCATTTCCTTGGATGTCCGGGGTTTCCGACCGTTCCGCAGGGACCAGGCCAGTTCCGCAGGGCCGATGCCCCGGGAATTCGTTTTGAAGGCATGGGTGTGAGGCAGGGTGACCGGTTCGGTGGTGCCCTTAAGGACTACCTTTACATCGCCGCCGAACTGGTTGGGATCGGGCAGGTAGAGGATGCCGTCGGTGCCGAAGATGGTGATCTGGGGCTTCTCGTTGCCGATGCTGCTGGAGTTGAAGTGAAGGTTACCGAAGACCCCGCTGGCGAAACGGAAGCTGCCAACGACGAGATTTTCCGCTTCCAGCCGGAATTTCTGGCCGAAGTCTTCCTTGTTTGGGAAGTAGTGGGTCCGCTCGGGCCGGATGGTGGTCACAAAGCCGCTGACATCCTTTACGGGACCCAGGAGGCTGAGCATGGCGGTAACATAGTAGACCCCCACGTCAAGGCCGATGCCGCCGCCGGGCAGGGCGGTAAAGGGATAGCGTTCCGCCAGGAGCCCCGAATCGCGGTTCAAGGTGGCGGTTACCGAGGTGACATCCCCGATAAGGCCGGAATCAAGGTAAAAACGGGCGTCCTGTATGGCCTGACCCATGAAGGTATCCGGGGCGTTTCCGTAGAGGAGGCCCTTTTTGTCCGCAAGCTGAACCAGTTCACGGGCGGCTTCTATCGAAAGATCGATGGGCTTCTCGGAATAGAGGTTCTTCCCCGCGTTGAGTATCTGGGTGCTTACCAGATGGTGGTTTTTCGGGTCCGTGATGTTCAGTACCAGTTCGATGTCCTTATCGTTGAGAATTTCTTCGATGTTCATCTGTTTGATATTGAACTGATTGGCCCGTTTCTCCATCCGTTCCTTGATAATGTCGCAGCAACCCACGACTTCGAGGATCTCGAATTTGCTGGTCATGTTGGTAAGGTAGATTTCGCTGATAACACCGCAGCCGACTACCGCAACTTTGACTTTCTTGATTTTGTCCATTTCAAAACACCCCTTGATAATGTAAATTTAACAACCAAGGATAATTATACTACAGCCTTTTCATTCTGTCATCAGAGTTCTGATAAGCGTGATCTAATTCTCAAATCAGCTTGTATTCCCTGGCGGCAAGGCTTAATGCGCTGTTCCAGCGGGGCTGGGAAAGATAGGCCCGGCGGGTTTCCACTTCGTCGATGTGGCTGGCCCGGCGCTGAAGCCGCTTAAAGGCCATGCTCACGGCGGTGTTCATATCAACCTGGGCCGCCCCGGACTTCTCCAGGACCTGGTACCAGGCGTAAAAATAAAAGGCGTCGTTGGGGTCCATCTCGGAAAGCCGCTCATCCCGGAGGACGCGCTGCATGTTCTGTACCGCCGCTTCCCCCCCGGCGGGGGATATTTGGCAGAGGGCAAGGGAATGGTAGACCGAAATCATCCGGTCCCAGAATTCCCTTTGGGGAAGGAGCAGCAGTTCGCATTGGGCAAAACCGCTGCGCCAGTCCGGCTGCTCGGTGTAAAGAAAATAGTCCTGGGGAACTGCCCCGGCAAGGCGGGCTGAAAGTGCGGCGGTCCGCTCAAAATCCCCTGCCAGATAGGACGCCTCAATCTCGAAGAGGTCCGCATCGACGCCGCCCATACCCCCGGCGCTGACATGCATACCCTTAGCCCCCCCCTTCGGTTTGGGGGCGGGGGAATCCTGGGAGTAGACCTGGGATCGGTAGACCCAGGCGGTCAGGAGCCGCTCCTTTGCCGGGGAAGCAAGTCCCGCGGGGTTCTCCAGCAGATCCTCAAAAACAAGGCGGGCATCCCGGTAGCGGCCCAGCTCGAAGGCCAGCTTCCCCCGGAGAAACCGGGACCGGTCGGTCCATTCGGACCTGCCCGCTGCGGCGGACTGGGCTTCCGCCTGGGCGGCCAGCCGTTCAGCCTTGGAAAGATTCCCGAAGAGAAACTGCGCGGAGGCGGCGTAGTAGGATGATATGCCCAGCTCATCCAGGTTGCCGGATTTTTCCGCGTTCTCCACCGCAAAGGTCACATAATCGATGGTTTCCCCCACCTGCTGTTTTGAAAGGTTCACCAGGGAAAAAAGCCGGTAGGATTGGGCAAGCCCGGACCAACTCCGGCTCTGGCTCAGGAGGATGGCCTCCTTTACCGTTTCCAGTGCTGCGCTAAGGTCCCGGATACCCAGGTGGTAAGCGGTAACATTGGCCAGAACCTGGGCCTTGTACACCGGATACAGCTGCTCTGCGGCGGGCAGGTTTTCAAAGGCATCCCGTATCTCCCCTTCGTCCCCGTGGATCAGGGCCTTATGGGTCTTAAAGAGATACTGAATCGTAAAGCCCCGCTCGCTTCCGATGATCTTTTCCAGATACCCCGCCCTGATGGCCTGCTCAATTCCCCGGTAGGTACCGTTGGCCAAATCCGAAGTGATACTCTTAAGCACAAGCTCGTCCCACCGGGCAATATCCTTAGCTGTGCCGGCTGTGTTTTCCCCGCCCTTCCCCAGTTCCGCCAGGGCCTCCAGAAGGGCGAAACAGGGAAATATCCGGCGCTGGGTTACCCAGGCCAACAGGCGGTTTCTTACCAGGGCCCGGACCTTTTCTTTCTGTTCTCCCAGGATCCGTTCCGCCCGGGCAAGGCAGTTCCGAATCCGCGGCCGGGGGTCTTCTTCCATGTCCACCACCCCCAGAAAGCTCAGCATATCCAGGGCCCGGGCAATCAGAAGGGGACTTTTCCCCTCCTCTTCAAGGAGCTTGCCCAAGAGGGCGCCGGGGAAATAGCGGCCCAGAAGGCAGAACCCATAGGCAATTTCCCAAAGATCCCGGGGCATATTCGGTATGGGGGAGGTGTCCTGAGTCCCGGTATCCAGCCGGATCACCTGGGGAAAGACCTTTTCCCAGACCTTAATCCGCTCCTCAACCCAAAGGGCAGCCCCCGCGGCGTTCTGGTTCAAAGCGGCAGTGCCGTATACCAGGAGCCCCCCCTTGCCGGCAAAGGCGGACCAGGTTTCCATAAAAATGCGTACCACCCCATCCTCCGCCTGGTGGATGTTTTCCAGAACCAGGATCGGCGCCAGGGGAATGGACGACGGACCATGGCCCCTTTTTTTCAGAGCGGTAACATAGCTTTCCAGGAGCAGGGTGAAGAACCGGGAAGCGGTCCGGGCCATAAAGATCGAAATTTCCGAACGGAGCCGATCCCGGAACAGGGACTCCCCCAGGCTGTCCAGGTCCTGCAGCATTGCGGCGGGAGCGCCGGAACCGGCGATAAATTCCCGAATTTTGGAGCAATAGGCATCGACCAGGGGGGAAAGAAAGCTGCCCCCTTCGCCAAAACGGACGGTCAGGGGGGGGATATCCCCCAAAATTTCCTTACAATACCGGTACAGGCCGTCCCGTTTCCCCGAATATTCGGGCCCCAGGAGCAGTATATTCCCCTGCGCCCCCTGCCCCAGGGCCTTCACTATGGTTTCCCGCAGGGGATAGGCCTGAGGGGGAAGCCCCTCAAAGGTTTTTATGCCCTTTAGCCGGGCATATTCCTCCGGTTCATCACCCTGCCTGGTTTGGGGTTTTTCAAAATAAAGGTAATACCCAAGGGCCTGCTGCGCCGCCGGATCGCACCAGACCCCGCTTCCCTTCGCTCCCCCGGAGAGCCGCCGGCAGAGCCCTTCCCCCTCCTCCTCCGGAATATCCCGGCCGATAACCAGGGAATAGCCATAAAGGTCCGCAGCGGCTTCGTGCAGAGACTTAATGATGCTTTCAATAAGGATAAGGATATCAAGCCAGACCCCCAGGGCGTTTTCATCAAAGGAAGATGACAGGAGCCGGCGTCCGTTCTTTGGATCTCCCCCCGCAGCTTCAATGGCCCGGATAAAAAATTTTTCCAACCCGTTCACCAGCCCGGGCCGGGTACGGCGGAGCTGTGATCTAAAACGGAGAGAAAAGAGGAGCTGAATCATTATTCTATCATATACACGCCGGGCCTGATGTGTCATCCCCGTATTCGCAATGAGCCATGAGCGGGGACCCCGTTGCGGAAAAGGATGACTTCATTATAGAGTATTGTAAAAGATGTTTTAGAGAAACATCCATATTATTTCAAAGGAGCGTTTATGAATCGTAGTATTGGGGTATATTGTACCCACATTGCCGTGGCTCTGTATCTGTTTGCGGAGGGAATTTTAGGCATTTCCGGGAAGAAGCTGGGAGGACTGGTGGGGAGGAATGACCTGGAGTCTGTTCTGCTACAGATCCTGAAAAGGGGAGATCTTTCTAACGCCCTGGTGATTGTTCTCTCGGTCGCCGCCATCGTTGCCGGTATCTTCCTGATTCTGGAGCTTTTCCAGGTTCAGGTTCCCATCACGGATATCATCCTTTTGGTATTTCTGATCATTTGGGCGCTCTTTATCCTTTTGAAGGATATCATTGGCCCCATTCAAAGCAACAAGGACTTTTCGTTTATCCCCTGGGCCAAAGCCACAGGCGTCCACCTGATGATTTTAGGCGCCCTTATCTCCGCTTCCCACAAATTCGGCAACTAAACCCACCCCCTGTTATAAACAGGGAAGATTTTGGTGGAATTTTGGGACCTCTATGATAAAAAACGCCGTCCCATGCCGGACCCGCGAACGGGCAAGCCGGTGGGGGACGGGGATTATCATAGAGCCGTCCGTGTATGGATTAAAAACAGCCGCAGTATTGACAATTTTTCTCCCTTCGTTGTATGCTAATGTGTACTTTAATATACATCGGTAAGGGGTGGAGAGATGGATTGGATATTTTATATAATCCTCCCTCTTGCCGGGTTAACCTTGGGCTGGACTATAAGATGGCTGTATGCCAGATTTCAACTTACGGCATCGGAGCAGCGCGCCGAACGTATAAAACAGGATGCGATAAAAGAAGCTGAAGCCAAAAAGAAGGATATCCTTCTTGAGGCAAAAGAACAAATTATCCGCGACAGAAACCAGCAGGAGAGGGAAACCCGGGAACGCAGGGCTGAATTACAGCGGTATGAACGCCGCGTGGTGCAAAAAGAAGAGACCATAGATAAAAAAACGGCTCAGATTGAGCGGACTGAACAGGCGCTGGCTGACAAAGAACAGGCTTTTCAGGAACGTGAGAACGCTTTAGGCCGGGAAGAAGAGCGGTATCGGGCGGAATTGGAGCGGATCTCGGGCTTAAGCGCCGAGGAGGCCAAGGCCCTTATCATTCAGGACCTGGAAAACGAGGCAAAACACGATGCCCAGGCCCTGCTGAACAAGATTGAGCAGGAAGCCAACCTGTCCGGGGAGAAAAAGGCCCGGGATATCCTGGTAGCCACCATTCAGCGGCTTGCCACGGAAGTAACCGGGGATGTGACGGTGGCAACCGTTACCCTGCCCAACGACGAAATGAAGGGCCGGATCATAGGCCGTGAGGGGCGGAACATCCGTACCCTGGAGACCCTTACCGGGGTGGATATCATCATCGACGATACCCCCGAGGCGGTGGTTATCTCCTGCTTTGACCCGGTGCGCCGGGAAATTGCCAAGATCAGCCTGGAACGGCTCATCACCGATGGCCGGATTCACCCGGCCCGTATCGAAGAAATCGTCACCAAGGTGACCAAGGATATTTCCCAGAAGATCTTTGAAGAGGGTGAAAAGGTCCTCTTTGATTTGGGCATCCACAACATCAAGCAGGACGCCATCCGCGCCCTGGGACGGCTCTATTTCCGCACCAGTTACGGGCAGAATGTGCTCTACCACTCCAGGGAAGTGGCGATTTTGGCGGGTATTTTGGCCGCCGAAGTCGGCGCCAACCGGGACTTGGCCAAGCGGGCGGCCCTGCTCCACGATATCGGCAAGGGGGTGGAATCCGATTCCGACCTGAACCACGCCGAAATCGGCATGGACATGGCCCGGAAGATGGGGGAAGACCCCCGGATCATCAACGCCGTGGGGAGCCACCACAACGACATCGAGCCTATCTGCATCGAATCGGTACTGGTCCAGATTGCGGACGCCATTTCCGCAGCCCGGCCCGGCGCCCGGCGGGAAACCCTGGACAACTACATCAAGCGGCTTGAAAACCTTGAAAATGTCGCCACCGGCTTTACCGGTGTGGATAAGGCCTTTGCCATCCAGGCCGGCCGGGAACTCCGTATCATCGTCAACAACGAAGCGGTGAACGACGAACAGTCCCGTGACCTTGCCAAGCAGATCGCCAAGAAAATCGAGAACGATCTGCGCTATCCGGGAAGGATCAAGGTGACGATTATCCGGGAAACCCGGATTACGGAATACGCCAGGTAGGAAGAGGCTATACTTTCAGTTTTTGACAGCACGCCAATGGCTTATTGCGCCGATGCTGTAGGGGTACCCTGGTCCTGGATTTCCAGGAGCAGGTTGATTTCCTTAAGGATGTAGGTCTGGAATTTGGGGTCCAATTCCTTGAAAAGACTTACCAGCTTGGTGAAACTTTCGTCAGGGCCCTTACTGAACATTTCACCTGTTCCTTCTTTAAGCCACTTTTCGTTAACATTAAAGGACGAACATATCAATTTGATAAGGCGATCATTTACTTTTCTCTTTTCGACTTCCACCCCCGCCAGATACCCGCTGGAAAGTGAGATAACCCGCGAGAATTGAACCTGAGAAAGCCGCAAAGCCTGACGTATTTGTTTGATGCGCCGGTTTACCGATGCTATTGGTATAACATTCATTAACTATAGTTTAACATAACAAAGGTCAACTGTACAAGTTTGTTTTTGCAATGTCTTGATAAATTTATGCATTATGCTGGATTAATGGCGAATTTTTAGCTTATAATTCGGTATGATTGTAAAGGCCATAATGATAGGCGATGTGGTGGGCGATCCGGGGCTTGCGGTCCTGGAAGGGCGGCTGCCCGATCTTATCCGGGAAAACAAGGCGGACTTTGTGGTGGTAAATGGGGAAAATGCCGCCGAAGGCTTTGGTCTGACCAAAGAGACCCTTGACCGGATTCTTGCCGCCGGGGCTGATGTGGTTACCGGCGGGAACCATATTTGGGAAAAACGGGATTTCTGGCCTGTTCTACAGGAGGAACGCCGGGTCCTGCGTCCGGGTAACTACCCCGAGGAAGCCTCCGGCAGCGGATGGGTAAGCATCCAAAAGGCGGATATCACCTGGCTGGTACTGAACCTCCAGGGCCGGGAATACATGACCCCCATTGACTGCCCTTTCAAAAGTTTTGACAATACCATGAAAATTCAGTGGGGGCCGGTTACGGAAACCCATCCCCTCTTTTCCCCTGAAGGGGAACTGCCGGAATTTTCCACGAATCTTACGGGAATGGGCAGCATCATTTTGGTCGATTTTCACGCCGAATCTACCCGGGAAAAAGAAGCCCTGGCCTATTACCTTGACGGCAGGGTGAGCCTTCTGGCGGGAACCCACACCCATGTCCAGACTGCAGATGAGCGGATACTGCCCAGGGGGACCGCCTATATTACCGACCTAGGCATGACCGGGGTAAGCGACAGCATTATCGGCATGGACCCAAAAATCTGCCTGGATCGGGCCCGTAACCAGGTCCTGTACCGGATGGAATGCGCCAAGGCCGGCCCCGACGGTTCAGGCAGCGCGATCCAGGGCGTGATAGCCGAGATTGACCGGGATACAGGGCGAGCGGTGTCGATTAAACGGATAAGTTAGAGTGATTCCCGGCTAAGGGGGCTGCCGATCCAGATACCTTCTCCCAAATAATCTACCCGGTTGCCTTCGATTAAAATCTGAACATCCTTAACGTTGGGGAATTCCGTGGCGGTCCAGACAATCTGCCTGAGCTGGGCGGCGTAGCCATCCACCCCCTTAGTATTGAATTGAAATTCCTCGCTAAAGCTGATATAAGCGGTGCTTCCCCGCACGGTGGCGTTTAATATCCTGGCGCCCCGGGGGATAAAGGATACCATGCCCCGGCGCTGTTCCTCCGCACCAGGCCCTTCAAGGAGGGCCTGGAGACTGTCCACCATGGGCGAATCGGACACGGGAATTTTCCGGGTAACCCTGGTACGGAGAACCGTCCCGGCGCTGTCAACCTGGGAAAAGTAGAGGGTCCGTTCCCGGTCGGCGGCGGCCGGTCGGCTGTTCCCGGAGGCAGCGGGCTGGGTTGCCGGTGACGTTGGAGCGGGCGCCGCGGGCTGACCCACAGCCGGGGCGGGTGATACAGCAGGGGTGGATACGGCGGGTTTATCTGACGGAGCGGCTGCGGATGGTTTATCCGCCGGTTTAACCGGAGTCCGGGCCGGAGCTTCCGGTACGGGGGCAGCCGGTTTTGGTGTTTCCGTGGTCCTTGTAACCACCGGGGCGGATGGCTTGGGCGTCTCTATTACCGTGGGAATTTTTTCTTCCGGAGGCTTTGCCGGAAGTTCCGGATCACTGGATTTTCCGGAACCGGAGAAGGGAAGGGAAAGCCGGGTCAGGAGTTGGGTGTCCTCCAGGGTTTGCCGGATCCGATCCCGGTTATACAGAAAGAGGCCGGTTATCAGAATGAAGAAGGCCAGCCAGAAGATAACCCCTATGGGTTTTTTCCCCTTTTTACTGCCCCGGCCGTTTTTTGGGTTATTGGTTTTTCGTATTGCCACGCAGATCAGTTTATTGCACCGATCGGTTGATATCAAGGGTTACTTTTCTTCTGCCCGGGCCAATAAAAACAACAAATCCGAAAGCCGGTTCATATACCGCAGCAGTTCGGGGGGAACCGTCTCCGCGCGATCCATGCTTACGATACGGCGTTCCGCCCGCCGGCAGATGGTACGGGCGATATGCAGCCGGGCGGAAATGGGATTTGCCCCGGGGGTGACAAAGTTCCGCAATACGGGCAGCGCGGTTTCCAGTTCCGCAATCCAACCGTCAAGCTGCGCCGTACCGGGAACCGGCGCCATACTGCCGGCAATAATACCGCAAACCACAAAAAGATCCCTTTGAATAGTTTGGATGATTTCCCCGCTGCGGGAATTTGCGGCGGCGCTGCGGGCGGCCCCCAGAAATGCGTTGAGCTCGTCCAGCGTGCCCAGGCATTCAATACGGGGATGATCCTTGGGCACCCGCTCGTTGCTCAAAAAAGAGGTGGTCCCGTCGTCCCCGGTTTTGGTGGTGATGCTCATGGATTATTTGACAGAACCCGTAGCGACCGGGACCACGCCTGCGGCCCGTATATCGGCGAGAAAAGCGGCCAGGGCCTCTGCGGAATCGAAGAGGCCCTGGAAGAAGCCGGGACCGCCGCCGCCCTTGCCCTGATGGGCCGCCAGGGCGTCCTTAAACAGGGGCCGTATGTCGGCGCCTTTTGCGGAGCAGAAAGCGGCGAACTTCTTGTCCGGTTCTGAGGCAAGCGCTAAAACCGCGGCGGTCTTCTTCTGTGCCGCCCGGCCGATGCGGAGAATTTCTTCGATGCCCGTATCGGGATAGGTTTCTACCAGTACGGTTCCAGCGCCGCCTTCACCTGCGCCGGAGGAGCCCGCGCCGGCCGGACCGGACGCGCCGATCCTGCTGAGTAAGGCTGCCGCTTTTGTTTCCGCGGCGGCGTCCTCAAAGGCCTTGATATCCCGTTCCAGTTTGGCGGTCTTTTCCAAAAGGGCCTGCACCGCCTTGCCGGTTTCGCCCACCGGAACACTCAGGCTCCGGGAAATGAGGTCGCCGTTCTGACGGAGCAGGCGGCTGTCGTAGAGCACGCGGCGGCCTGCGATAAAGGTAACCCGGGTCATACCCTTGTACTTTTCCGCCCCCAGGACCCGGAGTATGCCGATCTGTCCGGTCGATTTGCAGTGGGTACCGCAGCAGGGGGAGAAATCGCTCCCCTCTATTTCCACCACCCGGATTACCTCTTCGCCCTGGGGCGGGACTTTTCGCAGGGGAAAGGATTTAACATCCTCCGGGGGACAGAGGTGGATGATCACCGGGTGATCCTCTTCGATGGCGTCCGCCGCCGCTTCCTCAACCTTGATGAGCGTTTCTGCGGAAAATTCAAGGGGATTTCCCCCAGTATCCACATCGATGGTACAGGTTTCTTCCCCCAGGTGCATGGACACCGTATGCTTCCCCGTGAGGCGCAAAATGGTCCCCGACAGAAGATGCTGGGCGGTATGGAGGACCGTCAAATCCCGGCGGCGCTTTGTGTCCAACAGTAATTCTGCGGGACCGGGTGACAGCTTTGCCGCGTCCGCGGCGTTCACCAGGTGGAGGATTTCCTCACCCGAAGGACTTTCTTGAACGTCCAACAATGGAACGCCGTTGATGCTTCCCCGGTCCGCGCCCTGTCCGCCCCCTTCGGGGTAGAAAATGGTTTTGTCAAGGATGACGGCGACTAAAGGTGCATCGGTTTTATCCTTCGCCGGTTTCTGTTCCAGGGGCCGCAGTTCCCGTATTTCCGCCCTATAGGGGCCGGCGGCGGTATAATCGTAATAGGCGCGTTCGGTTTTCATCAGCCTATGTTCTCCAGGGGGGTCTTGTCGTTGGGGCATTCCCGGTCCGCAACGATGATGCCGGGCCGCGCCCACTTTACCGCATTGGTGATGACCTTTTGCACCGTTTCGTTGTGGT
>BNVE01000028.1 GCA_025997875.1 Spirochaetia bacterium | reverse complement strand
TAAAAATTTACTTGTATTATCCGGTGTTCCTGAAAGACAGATATTAGTTGAAGGCGTAGGCGGTGATTATTGGCTGGTACGCCCTAATAGCAAAGAGAACAAGCTCATTCTTTTCTATCCTCATTTTTGCCGGGTTGTTATAGGTAGTATAATTTGCATGACCCCGGACAACTACATATTTATATTCAGGAAGTATTTCTTTTAGCAATGTTGCTATTCTCTGTATAGTTCGTATGTTGTCTGCACGGTCATTACCGCTATAAAAAATATTATTTTCATAAGCAGGATAAAGAATACTCTTTATTATAATGCGTGTTTCCTTATTCCTATTCTCAAGTGTGACTAACCCACTCTGAACATTTTTAGTAATTGTATATGTCTCTCCTTCTGAATTTCTAAAAATAAAATCAAATATATAATTTTCAGCAGACTCTAAAATAAAAGAATTTCTATTATCCATGCCATTCCATTCAAATTGATAAATATTAGCTGGGCTTATTTGTTTTAACATCTTATTCTGACTGTTGTTTACAGTCACATTCATTGATTCAATATGAATAGAATCATCTGTTGTAAAAGATTGCAAATTAAAATCAAAGGCTTTTGAAGCCTTATTATATAAACTAAAAATATCAATATAAGGTACAAATTCGGTAAAATACAGCTTGCCTAATTCATGGATATACCGATAACCATTGTCGAAAACACAAATCAAAGAAGAATCATACTTTCCTATTTCAATGGGAACAGAATGAAAATCAAAGGATGCGCCATTATTCTGCCTACTAATGGCGATAAATGGATATTTTTCAGATGGTTGCAAATTGCTATTAATATCTATTTCTATACTTTCTATGTAAAACTTTTCATTAAATGGAATATATAGGGAAACAATTTGAGGTGTGTCTAATTTAAGAAGACGTTTTTCATCAGGATATTTTATTGTTTTTTTAAGAAGTTCAATGTATTCTTTAAATTCATTGCCAAACTGATTGGGATTAGAAGGAGAATTAGAGCCGGAAGGAGGATCTGATGAACCAACATTTAGAGAAGAAACCTCGAATTCTTTTGTATGGTAATTAACATTTTCAGCACAGTCACCGGCCTCTATGCGTACAGAGTATTTATAGGTTCGCTCATCCAGAGAAGCGAAGTCTGCCCATGTAAATTCAGAAAATTCAATCTCATTATTAAAACCGGCATTTTTTCTCCTTTCGAATACGGAATAACCATTTTCATCAATAATATTTATTTTCCAATAATTTGCTTTAACTGTTTCTGGAAAAACAGAACAAATTAATCGTTCGTTATTATTTTTATTCACAATTGTTGAATGAAATTCAATCATGAACTCTACCTGTACTGTATCCAGGGTAACCGTGTAAATATAGTCCAGCATATGCGATTTGTTTTTCCGATTTATTTCATAAATTGTAACATAATAAATACCATCCGCTAATATTTCGCCATCATTAGCTTTGCCATTCCAGCTCAATTCCAATGTTCCGTAACTAATAAGTTCAAGGTCATCGAGAGTTGTAATAAAACGCTCTCTCACTTCTCTTACTTGTACTTTTTTATCCACGGGCTGTCGTTCAAATATTGTTGCACCGTATTCATTGGCAATCTCAAAGTAATAATCATAATTTCCATAGTCAGCCCTTCTGGATATAACTACATTTGCATTAGGTATTTTTGGGTTCATAAAAAATACCATCTGTTCCTCTGCCCAGGAAATGTGAAGTACGGCTATGAGGATAATAAAAATAAGAAGTGTTTTCTTATTCATACTGTTCTGCTAACTTGTTAAATTCTCCCCTTTGAGAACTTTTTAAGAGTTCAAGAGCGGTCACACCGGAAGAATTTCTCAAATAAACATCCGCCCCCCTTTCCAATAGAGCTCTGGTTGTCGGCAAATCATTGTTTTTTATCGCTATATGAAGCAAGGTATTTCCTGATTTATCACGATCATCAGTTCTCGCGCCTTTAACCAGGAAAAGGGTAACTAATGAAGCGTTTTTCATTTGAGCTGCCAATAGAATAGGCGTGTTGCCATCGGTATCAGCATTATTAATAGATGCTCCTGCCGTTAACAAGGCGTTTATTATCGGTAAATTAGCCTTTCCCACGGCGAATAATAGAGGTAATTGACCCTGGCGGTTTTTGGTATTTACATTTATATTGTTTTCAATTAATAAATGTAGAATTCCAAGGTTTTCCGAATCTATCGCATAAAACAATGCGTTGTTATTCTGAGAATCTGCAACATTCGCATTTTGTCTCCTAAGCAAAAGTTCTTTTGTTTTATTCAAATCCTGTGATTTAACGGCTTTAAGAAGATCCGCATCGGTAGAACCAAAAGTAACCGGATAAACGGTATTTCCTGGGGGCGGCGGTGGAAGCAGACCGGGTCCAGGCTGCCCTATCGGGGGAGTTGGTTCGGGGATAGAGCCCGGTGGCTCGGGGATATTACCGATCTGATTCGGGTCATCCACTGGAGGAGTTTGTTCGGGGATAGTATCTGGCGGCACGGAAGGGTTATCGTCCAAAAACCCCAATAGCCTTAAAATTTCTTCCCTGACGTTTCCATTGGCATAGTCCGCAGGGATCTTTTGATTCCTATCTTTAATATCAGCACGTGCGCCGTTTTGAAACAATAGGCCTGTAATTCTTATATTCTGATTTTTTACGGCGCTATGAAGCAGGGTATCACCTGTATCATCGGGAAGATTGATTATATCTTGAATTATCGTTTGTTTGTTTTTACCTATGATCCGAACCACATCATTATAATTATCAGCAATCACCGCCGCACGAAGTTGTTTATAAACTTGTTTACTGCCACCTGCCCATAATTGAACGGAAGGAGCAACTGCAAAGAACACCAAAATAAATGAAACGGTGATTAATGATAATTTTTTCACTTTAAATTTCTCCTGAATTATTGCAGAATTATCTGCCCCTTGACGATTGGGCGTTTCTCCCATCATCTTGTCTCGTTCTTTTATCGTCCAGAGCTGCAGTAGCTTGCTTGTTTCCCCTTAGGTTGGCATAATAGTATGCGTCACGTCCAAAATCGTCCCTCGCATTTAAAGAGTCTGTCTGTTCAATAAGATACCTGATAACATTCCAACTCTTCTGTTTATCGATTAACCAGAGAAGAGGCGGCACACCGTTTGTTTTTAAATTTGCGTCAAATCCCGTTGACGATGTGAGAAAAAGTCTGACAAGTTCCAGATTTTCATCATTACAGGCTATCATGAATGCGGTGTTACCGTTTATATCTGTTTGCGACCAATTTATAGCACCGGAGGCAGTAATAAGTCTTGTAACACCATCCCGATTTTTGCTCCTGGTAGCGACTATTAAAGCGTCTTCACGGTTGACATTAGTCCTGTTGATATTTACGCCCCTTCTTATTAAAAGGTCAATAACTTGCGGACTTTGATTTCGGGCCGCATACATCAGTACAGTATCACCATTACTGTCAGCATCATTTATATTAGCATTTCGGCTGACTAATAAATTCACAATATCTGCATTAATATTGCTCTGTGCAGCAAACATCAAGGCGGTTTGTTGATAGGCGTTTTTAAAAGAAGGATTGGCCTTTCCCTCTTCCAATAATAATTTTACCAAGGGTAAGTTTTGTTTATCACAGGCTTCCATCAAGGCAGTCCTTTCATTGTCAAGGTAATTAACATTGGCGCTACCAAGAACATTTCTTAACAGCGATTCATTTCCCTCACGGGCTGCCCGGACCAATAGCTCGCCTGCCGCATCGGCAAAACTGAATTGAACTGTGAGCAAGGTTAGCAATACAAAAACAACACTCTGTTTCTTAATCATACAATTTTTTCCTTATTCCTGTTATCCGGGTAATACCCGCTATCCTTAAGCCGCCCCAAGACGGCGTATGAACCTCAAAAAACCGCTTTTAAGCTAATCCCTGTTTTTCTACTTCCATAAGCGGAGTAGGCGTATCGGCAAGCGAGGCGGTATCCCTGCTTGCTTTTTGGACAGCCAAAAGGCTTTTTGCCGTATTTATCAGTTTCACCCGATTTTCCATAGGCAAATTCTTAAAATCCTTATCAAATTTGTAAGATTCTCCTTTGTCTATGCACTCCATAACGCTATCCTTTTAAGTGTCCTATGCGATTATATATTATTGCATAGAGAAATGTAAAGAGGTAATACGATTTTTTTGAACAAAATCTTGCTTTTTTTGGATGCTAAAAGTATTGTATTGATAAGGAATATACCATGATTGCAAAAATACAGGACAGGTTTATCTCCGTTAGGGAAGCATTGGGAATGACACAAAGAGACTTTTGTGGGGGAATTTATGTAAGTCAATCGTATTATGCGCAAATGGAAAAGGGCGCACGCCCAATAAATGACCGTATTATTGCCTTAATATGCTCTCAATATGGGGTTTCAAAAGAATATTTGATAACAGGTAAGGGGGAAATGTTTAGCAACATGGCAGCCGACATACAATTAAACCAACTTTTAGAGGTTTTTAATGGACTTGACCCTCTTTTTAAGGAATATATTGTAAAACAGATAAAGGAATTTGCTGAAATTTTACAGAAAAGCAAGGAAAAGGGGCAAGATGTAGGTAATAAAGGCGATTGAAAGACGGTGGCTATCAGATAAATCTATTCTTAGAAAATGTTTCCAAGTAGTATATTTTTTAGTTTATCTCCTTTTGTATACTTAACATTCGTGTAGCATAATCTGCTTTATATCTCAAATTCTCACCGGAATCTGCGGTTACTTCTATAAAAGAATGGGTAGGCCCGGTCTACCCCAAAGGCACACGGCAAGAGGACTATCTCCCTCTATACGCCGGGCGGTTTTCTACAGTGGAGCTGGATTTTGCCTATTATGCCATGCCACAAGCCCCGCAACTGGTAAACATGATTCAGGCGGCGGGGCCAGTGTCCTGTAGGCCTTTATCGAAAAGGTCAGGTCAAACCCATACGGTTGATCCGGCCCAATGGGAAGGGCAAGCCGTCCAAAATACCTAAACGCTGATACAAATATCGGATAAAACGGGGCTGTCGGGGGATCTGGTACAGGTTAAGGGCGGATGCGGCTTTGATAGCCTTTACAAAATCTTATCTTTTAGCTAAAGTATAGTCATTCAGGAGGCTAGCATGGGAACCAGAATCAAGCCGGTACAACCTACCGAGATAAAAGACATCAAAATCGTCCGGGAAGCCATAGCGCAGATCCGTAAAAAACCCACCGCCGCTGCCCTTAAGCGGCAAGAAGAAGGGAAAGAAATGCTCAAGAAATTGCTGAAAAAATGAGCAGTCTCATCCCCATCAGCCGTAAAAACGGCACTGATTATTTCTATATGGAAAAGCTAGGTCCTGGAGCCATTTTAACCGATTTTTTCTGCCCTATTGAAGAATACAACGAATACCTGACACAGGATGCCCTCCGTTCCCAGGATGACCATGTCGCGCTTACCTGGCTCCTCCAGGAACGAGCCTCCAAAGGTATTGTTGCCTATATGTCCATAATTAACGATGCTATCAAGCTTTCGGTTTCTGAAAAGGAACTTCATAACCTCAATTACCCTTTCAAGACTATCCCCGCTATGAAAATCGCCAAACTCGCCGTATCCCAATCCTTCCGGGAAAAATACAAAGGGATCGGTTCTTTTATGATTGATACTGCTATTAATCTTGCCCTTGAATGCAATGTAGATTATTCCGCCTGCCGGTTCCTCACGGTAGATGCCGACATCGAAAACAACGAAAGTGTACTAACCTTCTACGAAAAAAATGGCTTTATCCTCAACAACGAAATGAACAACAAAAACAGAAAAACTATCAGTATGCGGAAAGATATATTTGCATAATTGAGCCGATTACAAAATCCGATATTTTGGAACTGCCTCATTATTCAAAATAATGCTTAAACGATGCATTTTTTACTGAACGATATACGGAGGGTGTGGAACCGGTATACGCTTTAAACACACGGTTAAATGTTTGCAGGCTTGCAAAACCACAACTATAGGCAATGTCAATTATCGGCGTATTTGATCTGACCAGGCGTTCTTTGGCATGGCTTATCCGCACCATTGAAAGATAATCATGAAAGCTCCATCCGGTTTGTTTCTTGAAAAAACGCGTAAAATGAAATTTACTTATCGAAACACAGGACGCCGCTTCCTCCAGCTTCAAACCGGGTTTGTCAAAATTTTTAAAAATAAAAGACAGAACTTTTTCCAACTGCCGGTTATCCGCATTGCCGTTTATTACTTTTTCTACGGGATCAGAAAAAACGGCAGATTCACGCACATACAGAAGCGCAAGCCCTATCAATTCTGCGGTAATTGAAAGCCGGAATCCCGTCTCATGTTTGCAATATTCTTCATGTATCCTGCCAAGAATGGCATTGACATTGGCCTCTGCATCATCAGAAGCAATAAGCGGCTTTTTCACAAATACCGATTGCCGGGTAATACTATTCCACAGTTCAGCAGCGCTTTTACCAAAAACTTCCGGCGTAAACTGATAAATTCTCCCGTGCATTTCCGTACTTGAATTAAAAAAACCATGAATTTGGTCCAAACTAATAATGATGCTGTCGCCCGCTTCCAGTTTATACCCTTGACCATCAATCAATGCAAAGGTTTCACCCTTCAAGACCGTGAGTATTTCGTAGAAGTTATGATAATGTAAGGGATATGCAAAATCCGGCATTTCAATGTCCCATGAACGAAACGGAAATGAGTATGCAAATTTTTCTTTCGTTACCTTTTCCTGCCACACTTCCATTATTCACCATAATAGGACAAAGAAAAATTAATGTCCACTTCAATCGGAAATTCAACCGCCGACAACACGGACTACACGGACAAAAGGAAAAAACAGGAAAGAACGAGTCTGTGAGGTCCGTGAATATTTCGAATTAGAAATTCCTGCCCATTTTGGACCTGCCTACCTTTCTTTTTTTTCAATTTCACGTATACTATTAGGTATGGGCAAACGAGAAGTTCGATTTTTTAACACCACCGGACCTTGCGATCCGGACGATCACTACATGCTGCCACCGGAAGAACGGCTGGTCGGCGCCCAGCTTCAACGTTATATTAAAGATAAGCTCTATTGGGTGCTCCATGCTCCCCGGCAAACCGGAAAAACTACCTTTTTGCGCTCCTGGATGCGGGAGATAAATGCCGGTGATGAAGCGATTGCCAGTTATGTGACTGTAGAAACATGCCAAGGCATATCTGAACCGGAAAAGTCTATGCCGACTATCTGTAATGCCATTAAATTACACGCTGCAGCAGTAGGTGTACCCGTCCCCGAAATAACCGATACCAATCCTGCCAGTATGTTAGGTCAGACCTTAAAAAACTGGTCTGTATTGGTTGCTCCAAAGCCCCTGATCGTCCTTTTTGACGAAGTCGATGTGCTGATTGATCAAACCCTGATAAGCTTTCTTCGGCAGCTCCGTGGGGGATTTCCCGACAGAGGGGTAGGTGCTTTTCCGGTATCTATCGCTCTGGTGGGTATGCGGGACCTCAAGGATTATATTACCGCTTCCAAAGGCGGTATCCCCCCTAATCCCGGCTCCCCTTTCAATATCAAATCAGATTCTGCATCTCTATCAAATTTTCAAAAAGATGATATAGTAAAGCTCTTTGTCCAACGAACAGCGGAAAACGGTCAACAGATTACCGCAGAAGCCCTGAATTATGTCTATGATCAGTCCATGGGCCAACCTTGGATTGTCAATTCCCTTTTTGCCCGAGCCACCATGCGGATATTGGATCGAAACAGTACCGAAACGATAACCATTGACCATATTCAGGAAGCCCGCAAACAGATGATCGAAGCCAGGGAAACCCATCTGGATGCTCTGGGAGAACGGCTGCGGGATCAGCGTATCAGAAAGGTGATACAGACCATCATCACCGGTGAAACAAACCTTGCCATGTCCCGAACCAGCCCCGATATTGAACTGGCTATGGATTTAGGATTGGTACGATGGGATACCCAAACCGGATTTACTATTTCCAATCCCATCTACGAAGAAATCATGACCCGGTACCTTGATGCCCCTTACCATGATAATTTACCGCCCCCTTCAACCTGGCATTGGGAAAATCCCGACGGTACCCTGGATATGGATGCCCTGTTAAAAGCTTTCCAGGGTTTCTGGCAGACCAATTCCGAAGTATGGGAACAGGCAGCAGATTATCCAGAAGCTTTCCCCCATTTACTGCTGATGGCCTTCCTCCAGCGGATAACCAATGGTTCAGGCCGTATAGAACGGGAGTATGCCGCAGGACGGGGACGGATGGATCTGGCGGTGGAATACCAGGGTGCATGGAATATCCTTGAAATCAAACTGCTCAGGCAGGGAAGTTCCTTCGAGACGATTATGGCTGAAGGTATCAAACAGACATTAGGATACCGGGATCGCTTTTCCGGTAAACCAGTAAAGTGTTACCTGATTATTTTTGATCGCCGCCCCAATAAGCCGGTCTGGGCTGATCGGATTAAATGGCTTATAAATGAAGATGTAACGGTTGTAGGCTGTTAAATAGGCCTCCGGATTTACTATTCCCCCGTTTCCCCCGACACCGGGATGGGGTACTCCCCGGTAAAGCAGCCAAGGCAGTAGGATCTTCCGGGTCCCGCTTTAATGGAAACAGGGGCGTCCCCGCTTTTGTCACCGATGGCGTCCAAAACGCCAGGGAAACCTACGGTTTCCAGGGACTCCAAAAGTCCTTCTACGGAAATAAAGGCCAGGCTGTCCGCGCCCAGGGATTTTCCCAGTTCGCTTGCGCTGGTCCCGTTGCTGATAAGGTCTTTGCGGTGGGGGGTGTCGATACCAAAGTAGCAGGGGTATTGCACCGGCGGGGAGCAGACCCGGATGTGTACTTCCTTTGCGCCGGCGCTTTTTAAAATCGCGACCAGCCGTTTACAGGTAGTTCCCCGGACGATGGAATCGTCGATGAGCACCACCCGCTTGCCCCGCACTTCGCTTTTTATCACATTGTGTTTTACCAGAACCGCTTTTTCACGTTTGCCCTGATCCGGGGAGATGAAGGTCCGGGCAATGTATTTATTTTTAACGATCCCCATGCCGAAGGGGGTACCCGTGGCCCGCCCGTAACCGATAGCTGCGGGGGTTCCCGAGTCGGGTACGCCGATGACCAGGTCCGCCTGAACCGCCGACTCCCGGCCCAGAATTTCCCCCGCCCGGACCCGGGCGCCGTACACATCAACCTGATCGATCACGCTGTCGGGCCGGGCGAAGTAGACGTATTCAAATGCGCAGACCGCCCGCCGGGTTTTCTCACTAAAGCTGAAGGAGAGCACCTGGTCCCGGTTGATGATGATCACTTCGCCGGGTTCCACGTCCCGGACGAATTCCCCGCCCACCGCGTCGATGGCGCAGGACTCGCTTGCCAGTATCCAGCCGCCTGAAAGTTTCCCCAGGCACAGGGGCCGGATGCCGTTGGGGTCCCGCGCGCCCACCAGGGCGTCATCGGTAAGGACCGCCAGCGCGTAGGAACCTTTGATAAATTTGATCGTGTCGGTTAATGCCTTTTCCAGACCCTTCTTGTAATTTTTGGCGATAAGGTTGACGATCACTTCGCTGTCGCTGGATGAGGTAAAGCCGATGCCCGCGTCTTCCAGAAGCTCACGGACCACATCGGCGTTGGTCAGGGTGCCGTTATGGGCCACCGCAATGGACCCAAGCTTAAAGCGGCTTACAAAGGGCTGTGCGTTTTCTATAGTGCTGGAACCGAAGGTGGAATAGCGGACATGCCCCACTGCGGCGGCGCCCTTGAGCTGGGATAGTATATCCGGGGTAAAGATTTCCCCCGCCAATCCCATGCCCTTGCGGCATTCGATGGTTTTATCTTTTACCGCCGCAATCCCCGCGCTTTCCTGTCCCCGGTGCTGCAGGGAAAGAAGGCCGTAGTACACCAAGGGCGCCGCATCCCGGGCCGGGTCCTCAAAGAAGACACCGAAGACACCGCACTCTTCATGAAACTTGTCCGCTTCCAGAGTCCAAGTTTCATGTTGAAGCTTATCATCGTCATGAATCGCAGTGTTGCTGTTCATCGGCCTCATCCTTCAATCAGTTAATACGGTTCAGGATTTCGATGTAGGCTTCCTTCACATTTCCCAAATCCCGGCGGAAACGGTCCTTGTCAAGCTTTTCGTTGGTCTTGGCGTCCCAGAAGCGGCAGGTGTCCGGGGATATTTCATCCGCCAGTACCAGCCTGCCCGCCGCGTTTCCCTTGCCAAGAACGCGGCCGAATTCCAGCTTGAAGTCGATAAGCCTGATCCCCCGTTTCAGAAAAAAGGCGGAAAGCACTTCGTTGACCTTAAAGGTGATTTTTTTTATCTCCTCGATTTCCTCAAAGGTGGACGCCCCGATGGCAACCGCATGGTAATCGTTAATCAATGGATCACCCAGGGCGTCATCTTTGTAGGAAAGTTCAAATACGGTGGTTTTAAGTTCGCTGCCTTCGGCCAAGCCAAGCCGTTTTGCCATGGAGCCCGCGGCAACGTTACGCACAATCACTTCCAGGGGGGTTATCTTTACTTTTTTACAGACCATATCCCGGTCATTGATCCGTGCAACGTAGTGGGTGGGTACACCGGATTTTTCCAGAAGCTCAAAGAGGCCCGAGGCGATCTTGTTGTTCATCACCCCCTTGTCTTCGATTTGGCCCTTCTTTTCACCGTTAAAGGCGGTGGCGTCGTCCTTGTAGTGGATGATCACCAGGTCTTCCCCATTGGGAGTACCGCCCGCAGCGGAACTGTATTCGGCGGCGTAGACCTTTTTTGCCTTTCCCTCGTAGAGTTCCGCTCCCTGTTTAACCGCAGCGGGATCGAAGCCGCTATATGTATCGCTCATAGTTCCACCCCTTCATTTTCTTTCGCAAAATCGCTCTTCATTTTTTTACGGAAATCGATGAGCTTTTGTTTCAGCTCAGGATATTTTAGGGAAAGTATTTCGCAGGCCAGATAGCCCGCATTGGCTCCGTTATCAAGCCCCACGGCGGCCACCGGAATGGGGCGGGGCATCTGCACGATGGAGTAAAGCGCGTCCAGCCCGCTTAAGGCGCCGGACACAATGGGCACGGCGATGACCGGGACCAGGGTCTGGCTGGCGATAACCCCGGGCAGGTGGGCCGCAAGCCCCGCCCCGGCGATGATCACCTCAACCCCATCGGCTTCAAGCTTTTTAAGAGTTTCTGTCAGCAGTTCCGGTACCCGGTGGGCGGAGAGGATGTGAGAGGAGTAGGGGACGCCGAATTCCTTAAACACATCGGCGGCCTTCTTCATGACCGGTGAATCGGATTTTGAACCGAAGATAATAGCGGCTTTCACGGATTGACCCTCCCCAAGGACTCCTGTAATATATCATACAGAAGGGGCTGGGTACAAGGGCCCGATAAAACAGCCGGGGAGCATATTATGCAAAAAATGAGAAGAAGCGACCGGGAAGTTACCGGTATCGAAGACAAGCTTAAGATACTTGACAATTGCAAAGTATGCCGGCTTGCCATGTCCGACGGTAATATGCCATACGTTGTCCCCCTGAACTTTGGTTACGAATACAGTGATGGTGTTTTAACCTTGTATTTCCACGGCGCCCACGAGGGACGGAAGATCGGCATCCTTAAAAAAAACAGTAACGTTTGTTTTGAAATGGACGGGGAACATGCGCTTACCGTTGCGGAGAATGATTGTGAATATGGATTTAACTTTGCAAGCCTTATCGGTTTTGGAAAGCTTGAATTCATCGAAGATAAAAACGAAAAGATCCGGGGCTTAAGTCTTTTAATGAAGCATCAGACCGGGGAGGACCGGGAATTTGTTTTTGAAGACAGCCGCCTGAATGCGACCATGGTGTGCAGGGTACGGGCGGAAGAGTTTACGGGGAAACGGCGGCATAAATAGCCTGCATTGAACAACTCTATTCATTCCCCGGCAAAATCACCGTAGCGGTAAAAGTTCAATTTTAAATCCCGGGCGGTTTTCAGAACCTGTTCCAGCCGGCGGGGTTTAATGCCCCAGTTGGCGGTGTCGGATATGTCGTGGGTGGTAAGGGGCACAACACTGCTGCCCCCCAGGAATTTGACGGTTCGCAGCATCAGTGTCAAATAGCGGTCGAACAGTTCATCATCCTTAAAGACGATATTATCCAGGGCCTTGGAGCTTACGTACCCTTCCCGCACCGTTTCCCTGTTGTATACCCGGAAGCTTACGCCGTATCCCCGCAGGATCGCAAAATCCCGGGAGAGGGTATCGTGCATCCAGGGTTCAGAAAAGCCAAAGGGATAGGCGAAGGCCGAAAGGGGAATGCCGGCGCTGCGGAAGGCGCCGGCGGCGGATTTAGTTTCTACCAGAAAGGCTTCCTGCGAAAGTTTGCGCAGGTCCAGGTGGTGCAGGGTGTGGTACCCGATATCGTGGCCCCGGTTTTGGGCTTCGGTACAAAAGGAGCAATATTCCCCCTGGACAAAAAAGGTTACCTTTGCCCCGTAGCGATCAAAAAGATCAAAATGGTCCGCCCAGGAATTTTCGAACCGGTCGTCAAAGGCCAGAAGAATTCCCGCATCCCCCGGTTCAAGCTCCCAGATAAGATTGTCGATCCGTTGGACCTGGGTATTTTTTTCTTCCACGGTAAATTCAACCCTGAACCGGGTTTCCCCCAGGGGCGCCGCATTCAGCAGATCGTAAACAATGTTGTATTCATTATCGTATGCATCATCGTATTCGTCGCAGTAGTTTATATCCGCCCTGACGGTAATCAGGGAATCCCCATCCAGGGTGTAGTACTTTTGTATATCCTCCCCGTTCCGCTTAACCCGGCGGAGGATCGCCTCCAGGGGGGGCTCCGTTGTTTTGTCCTCCGGCTTCGGGATTTCGGCAGCTTCGGGGGGCCCGGCAATGGCGGTGACGGCGGGAACAGCGGGCCGGCTGCCGGCGCAGGCGGCGAAGAGGGGAATCAGCAAGGGGATGATGCAAAAAAACAGGGGGGGCCGTTTTTTCATGGCCGCACAATGCTCACAGTTTTACTGCGCCGCAATCCTGCCGGGTATTCCGCTTTCGCAGGGAACCTTTACCTGGCACTTGCCGCAGCCGAACCGGGGCCTGTGTTTTTCCCTGGTGCTTTCCACGAAATCCGAACAGAGGTAATGTATCTTTCCCTTTTCCGGGGAAATAGCCCCGGCGGGACAGTTTTTGGCACAGACCCCGCAGTTGTTACAGTAATCGTAGATACCGGTATAGGGCCGTTTGTCCGGTTCAAAGAACGCGGTGGTGATCACGCTGATGTAGCGCCCCGCGATTCCCTTGGCGGTGATGAGTCCCTTTGAAAGACCAAAGGTCCCCAGGCCGCAGGCGTAGGCAATATGCCGTTCCGACCAGTTGCTGGTGTAAAAGCCCTGTTCAGTTTTATCGGTGATTGAAGGGCTGACCCTGGCAAAGCCGGGGTCTACCATGGGGGAGACCGCGTCAAAGCCCCCGTCTTTTAGCAGCTTTACGGTGTATTTACAAATTTCATCCTGAAATTCCTGGCCTTCGACGCGGGCATGGAGCCATTCCGTAGCGGGCCAGCTCATGTCCCGGCGGTTGGCGCTTTTTACCGTTTCGGTAAAGGGCAGAAACAGTGAAATGACCGTTTTAGCCTCCGGCAGCCATTCCCGGGGCGCCTTAAAATGAGCGCCGATGATCCCCGGCTTTTTTAGCTCCGCAAAATAGGGGTCCTCTGCGGCAGCAAAGCCAAACAGGGGCTCGGCGAAGATACGCATCCCTGCCAAGTCCGGCCGCAGGGCAATTTCTTTTTTGACAAAATTTCCCGAATTTGTATTGATAAAATCCCTGAGCGCAGTTTCCGGAAAAAGCTTTTCCATATTCACCCCCATTAAAATTATCATGACCCGCAAAAGGGGGCAAGGGGATTTTATGAAATTTTGAAGAATGTTCTGAGGGATCGGGAGGGGGCTGCAAACCATTTTCAAGCTCCTCAATACTCAGGCCATTCGGGGTCTTTTGCTCCCCCGTTCAGACTGACCTCTATGCGTTTATTCTGCAAAAACGCCGAAAATACTTGTAAATTTTCTCCCAAGGCATTATAATAGGAAGAATATCAAACATTCCATCAGGAGGAAATGCATGAAGAAATTATTATTGATTTTGTTGGCTTTTTCGCTGCTCATTCCGGTTGTGTTGTCCTGTGCTAAGAGTGAAAAGACCGATGAGCCGATAACTTTGACCGTGTGGACCCACGAGGATCCCAATCGTACCCGTATTGAAGAGCGGTATGTGCAGGAATTTATGGCGGCTAACCCGAATATCAAGATTGAAAGGACGACCCAGTCGGCTACAAAGAATATCGAACTTATTCAGACTGCCTTTGCGGCAAATCAGGGCCCGGATATCTTCAATCTCTCCATCGAAGATGAATATGCCTATATCGCCAACGGCCGGGTAGCTCCGGTTAATTATCAGGCGGCGGGATATAAAAATAAGGCGGATCTTATCAATGCCTATGCAGATGGTTTCCTTGATCCGGTAACCTTAAATGGTGAAATTTACGGGCTGCCCATGGAACTTACCAATTGGTGTATCTTTGTCAACAAGAATGTGTTCCGTTCCGCCGGTCTGGATGCCGAAAAAGATTATCCCAAAACCTGGGAAGATATGATGGCGATTTCGGAAAAACTGGTGCTCCGCAATGGGGATATTCTTACCCGCCGGGGCTTTGACTTCCGCTATCCCTATTACCTCGTCGCCTTTGTTCCCATGGTGGAACAGCTTGGGGGTCAGCTTGTCAGCGACGACGGCAAGACCGCTATTGTAGGGGACGAAGCCTGGCTTACCTTCCTCCGTTATATGAAAGAATGGGGCCCCAGCGGCAAGAACCTTGGTTCGCCCACCTACAAAAACGCCCGGTCCCTTTTCAATCAGAATAACAATGATATTGCCATGGCGACCACCGGCCTCTATCAGGAAGGAAGGATCAAAGCCGAAAATGCCGCTTTCTATGACAGCGGCGAATGGATGGTTGTTCCCTATCCCAAATTTGCCAATGCGGTAAAAGATGTTGCGGGCTGCTACTACGGCCACTACTACCTGGTTAACGCCCAGAGTTCCAAGGCAAAGCAGGCGGCGTCCTGGAAATTAATCGGCTATATGCTTACCCATTCCGAAGAATATCTTAACGAAGTTCAGCTGATTCAGCCGACCAAGGCACTGTTTAATTCAGATAGCTATAAAAATATTCCCTACTCTGATGTATTCACCAAGGATATGCAGCGGGGACATATTGTGTATTACGGGGCGAACAGCGCCCAACTGCAGAATCTTATCCGCGCGGCGGTAGAGTCGGTAATGCTTTCCGGGGAAACTCCCGAAAAAGCCCTGGCAGCGCTGAAAGCGTCGGCCCAGGAATTGCTTGAGGATAAATAAAAAAGGATCTCATTATGAATAAAAAGCGGTATTCAGGGATAGAGAGAAAACAGGCCCGCTGGGGTTTCGCCTTTGTTGTTCCGGCGATAGTCTTTTTTTCGATTTTCAGTTTTTATCCTATTCTGAACGCCCTGTATACCAGCTTGTTTGACAAACGGGTTCTTTCTCTTGCAAAACCGCCTTTTGTGGGGGCAGGGAATTATGTGTATCTGTTTACCGCGCAGACGGCGGGTTTTTGGAATTCCCTCAGGGCGACCTCGGTGTTTACCCTGGGGACTTTTATACCCCTCCTGGTGTTCAGTCTTATTTTTGCGGTGTTTCTTACGGGATTTGTGAGCAGCCGGACCCGGGGCTTTTTTCAGATTGCCTATTATACGCCGGCGGTCCTCTCCTCGGTGGTGGCGGCGGCAATCTGGATGCAGATGTTCGATCCCCGGGGGCTTGCCAATCAGTGGGTCAATACTCTGCTCAATACTCCCGGTATGGATCGCAGATGGCTGGCGGATCAATATATGGTACAGGCCTCGACGATGATTGTATATTTTTGGAAGTATATCGGGTATTTTGTGATTCTGTTTATCACAGGGCTTTCGTCAATACCTCCCTCACTCTATGAAGCGGCTACCATAGACGGGTCGGGTAAGTGGCAGTCATTCTGGCGGATAACGCTGCCCCTGCTGCGTCCGACCGTGGCGCTGGTATCGATCATGTCGATGCTGCAATGTCTTAAAACCTTCAGCACCCAGTATCTGTTTACCCAGGCGGGCGCCCCCCAGGGACCTATCAATGTTATTACCCTGAATATATACCGCACGGGAATAACAAATCAGCGTATCGGCCGCGCCAGTGCCATGAGTATTGTTTTATTTATCATCATGCTTATATTTACCTGGGTTCAGTTCAGAGTTTCCAAGAGTGACGAAACGGATTATTAAGGGAGCGCCTCATGTCAAAAATAACGCATAGATCCATTTCCGGCTGGAAAATTCTGGTCAGTTTTTTACTGCTGGTGATGCTTGCATTTACCATTGTTCCGCTGATTTTTATGTTTACCGCTTCCATGATGCACAAAAACCAGATACTCAGGATGCCCTACAGCTGGATTCCTTCGCCCTTTTATTTTCAGAATTATCTGCAGGGACTTCGGGGTAACGATAATTCATGGATATTCCCCCGGAATATTTTGAATTCCCTGATTGTTTCTTCTACGGTGGCCTGTACAACGGTGATTCTCTCCTCCCTTACGGGCTATGGTCTGGCAAAATTCCGTTTTAGGGGACGTAATTTTGTTTTTATGATGATCATGGCTACGATGATGATTCCCTTTGAAGCAATTATGATACCCCTGTACATGGTAGCCAGGGGTCTTCATATTCAAAATAGTTATGTAGGCCTTATTCTTCCCTTCCTCCTCAGCGCCTTTGGGGTATTCCAGATGCGGCAGTATCTTATTACCTTTCCCGGTGAATTTCTTGATGCCGCCCGGGTAGACGGACTGAGTGAACCGGGGATATTCCGGAAGATAGTTTTGCCTAACTGCACACCCGTAATCGCAACCCTGTCGATTCTTTCATTCCGCGGTCAGTGGGATAACCTGCTCTGGCCGCTCCTGGTTATACAGAGTGAAAAAATGAAGACCATACCCCTTTATATTTCCAAGTTTTCCGAGGAAAAGATGACCGACGAAGGGGCCATGATGGCGGTTGCGGTTATTGCAAGTATCCCCATATTCATTATGTTCTTTGCCCTGTCAAAATACTTCATCGGCGGTTCTTCCGTGTATGATTCCCGAAAAGGCTGATGGGAACTATCGTGGATTTAAACAGCCTGACAGAACAGATAAAAGTGCTGGCGGTGGAAGCCGCCGGTCTTGTACGGGATAAAAAGCTCGGAACTCAAAGCAAGGGCCCTAAAGATTTTGTAACCCAGGTTGATCTTTGTATTGATGAATTTTTAAGCAGCCGGCTGCCGTCTTTGGTTCCCGGATCTCTGGTGTTGTCCGAAGAAGGGGATGATGATGAAAAGCGGGCGGAATATCAATGGATAGTTGATCCGATAGACGGAACCACTAACCTGATTTACGGCCTCCCCCTGTATGCCGTTTCCATTGGCCTGGTAAAAAACGGGCGCCCCCTGGCAGGTGCGGTATACAATCCCCCAAGCGGTGAACTGTTTTCGGCGTATCAGGGGGGCGGCGCTTTTCTAAACAACAGGCCCATCCATGTAAATACCGATGCCAAACTGGCCGAAACCCTGGTGTTAGCTGAAACCGATCCCTACCTTGAGCGCAAAAAGAATTTTTCTCCCCATTTAATTAATGAGGTATTCAGTGAATGTATTGATTACCGTGTTACCGGTTCTGCGGCCCTTGATGTGTGCTTTATTGCCTGCGGCAGAGGCGGCGTCTTTTTTACCCAATGTGTAAAACCCTGGGACTATGCCGGCGGCAGTATTATATTACTGGAAGCGGGGGGAACCATTACCCAATGGGATAAGAGTCCCCTGCCTTTTGAGGGTAAACACGGAATTCTTGCCACCAATGGTCTGCTTCATGCTGAAATGCTAAAAAAGATAGAGGCCTACCTTAAGGAATTTGGCTCATGAAGCTTTTTATTTTTGATATGGGCGGCGTGGTGGTGCACAATGCTGCCGTTATCCCCGCCATTGCTCAAAGCTTAAAAATTTCCCAGGATGATTTTTTCCGCGGCGCCGGTTCTGATCCGGAGGTGACCCGGACATCCCCCTACCATCTGGGGGACATTGCGGCCCTTATGAAGGGAGCATTAGACGCACATCAATTTTGGGATAATTTTAAAAAACGGACCGGGATATCCGTGAAAGGAGACCCCTGGTACGATTTTTTCAATCCTGTTCTGAACAATGATACGGTCGACGTAATCAAGGGGCTTCACCAAAAGGGCTGCCGGGTTGTCTGCGGAACCAATACCCTGGACGCCCATTACCGCAAACACCGGGACCGTGGGGACTATACCTGTTTCGACGCAGTCTATGCATCCCACCTTATGGGGGCAATCAAACCTCATCCTGAATTCTGGACCTGCATATTAAACAAAGAAGCCCTGACGCCGGAAGAAACTTTTTTTACCGACGACTATGAAGAAAACATCATAGCCGCCGGAAAGCTCGGGCTAAAGACCCATCTTTTCACGCAGGCCGCAAGTCTCCGTTCAGTGCTTAATCTTTCTTAACCCCTAACAGATCCAAATGCTTCCCGATGTGTTTAATCAGCGCATCGGCATAAACCTGTTCGTTCTTTTTCCAGAGTTTGTAGAGCTTGTCCTTAAAGGCAAAGGAACCGTCAGCATTTTTTTTGCTCAGGATAAGGCCGTAGGTGATATGGATGAGCTGCCTTGCGTCATTCTGGTTAAAGATGCCGGGCAGTTCCGCGTCCTTGAGGGTATCCACGTTGGGGATTTTACTCAGGTCCGTGGTAACGTGGTAGTACTTTGTGGCCTCGTCAAAGGCGGAAAGGGCGTACTTGTGGATTTCCCGGTAAAAAGCGGGGTCCACCGCCGCAACAACCCGCATGGCTTCCAGCCAGTTGGTTCCCGCAGTCTTGATGTGGAAGATGCCCCGGGTCTCTTTACCGATGCTGGGGAAGACGCTGAATTTATCGGAACCCGAATGGATGCTCAGTTTGTATTTGAAGTGCCGGGCAATGACCGCGTGTATCTTTACTTCCTTTTCAAACTGCGCAAGGTCCCCGATATAATCGATACCCTTCTGGAATTCTCCGCAGAACCGGGGAGCCATGGTGGCGAAGGAAACCCCCGCATCAATAAGTTCCCGGGCCACAAAGTAATGCTGCAGGGGCGTGGTGGTGGAGATGGTTTCGTCGATGGAGATTTCAAAGTCCGCCGCGTATTTGCCGTCCTTGAGGAAACGGTTGTACATCTCCACTGCAAAGTCGATAGCCTCGCCGTAGATGGCAACGATCTTTTTCAGTTCCCCTTCGGTAAAGTCCAGAACCACCCCTTCCCCGATATCGAACTTTTTCCCCAGGTACTTATCCCCGTAGTTTTTTGGCAGCGCCGGGGCGTTGGCGTCGGTAACATCGTTCTTGATATGATCCGAGCAGTCCAGGGTGATCATGCTGAAGCCTAATGAAAGGGCATATTCCACATCCTTGACGGTCTTGAGGTGGTCCCCGTCGGCCCCCCAGCCCTTCTTGAACCCGTCACGAAACACCGCAAAGGTAACGGAGTCCAGCACATCCTCGTAGGTCCTGTTGGTCAGGTTGAGTTCCCGGATAGACTGCTGGGCAAAAACCGGGTAGGCGTCGTACTGCTCAAAAAGCTTGATGTGCCCCGGTGTGGCGATACCCAAGCGGTCACCCAGGCCGAAGCTCCTGTCTTTGGTGAGCACCCGGCTGGGCGCGGTAAAGGGAAGGAGCTTCCGTAGAACATCAGCGTTTTCGTGGCTCAGGGGGGCCTTGATCCTGCCGTCCCCCAGGCTTTCTCCCTTAAAACCCCCAATCCCGGGGGCATTGCCCCCGGCGATGATAAAATCCTCATCCCCAACTTTTGCCATAAATACAGCGGAAGATTCGCCGATCTTGTTTATCGATTTTTCATAAGCCTCAAATCCCAAATAGTTCATAAGCACTCCTTGTATGTTTGCTTTTTAGTATACCACAGGTTTGAAAAAAGAAGCTTTTTTTTAAGGGAATGATTATAAAAATGCCGTCTAGTTTTTGTACTTTTAAGCTGCGGATGCGGGTTAAAATGATTCAGGCGGATGTATCACCAGAAGATGCCGTTCCTCATTAAGGCCGGGGACCGGACAGGGGAGGGCCTCCCATTTTCTGGCATGCCCCTTCACCGCTTCCATTTCCTGTTGAATGGCCTCCATCCGGCCCTTGTACGCCGCAAGTACCCCGCCCCCGGCGAGCAGCCGGAACAGGCCCTTGAGTATGGGCTCTTCCAATGGCCGGAATGCCCGGAAGGTGATCAGGTCAAACCGCCCCGGCGCCTGCTTTTCCATTTCCCCCTCTTCAACCACAGCATTGGTAAGCCCCAGCACCGCAATGGTATTTCGCAGGAAACCTGTACGCCGTCCCATCCGTTCAATAAGGATGAATGAAACAGTTGACAGTGCAATGGCCAGGGGGATACCCGGCAGCCCCGCACCGGAACCCGCATCTGCGATAAGCAGATGCTCCTGATTTTTTCCACATATTTCCAATAGCCGCAGAATAATACCCAATGGGGCCAGGGAGTCGAGGATGTGTTTGGTGACCAGTTCGCCGTGATCCTTTGCGCCCACCAGGCCGTAGGCGGGATTGAAGAGTTCGATCTCGGCGATGTATTTTTCAAGCAGGGTAAGGACCGTTTCGGCGCGGGGTTTTATGACGGCGTCAACAACGCTTTCCGCTTCGCAGAGACGCTGCAAGCCCTTGCTCAGGATTGGGTCCATCGGCGGATTACTTTTTCCCCGGCTTGCCCTGCTTCTCCTGCATCTTCCGCAGGGCTTCCGCAAAGGGATTGTACATGGTGCCGTCGTCGTCTTTGCCGCCGGAACCGCCAAAGCCCCCCGCGCCCCGGCTGTGATCGCCGTTGCCCGCGCTGCGGCCATAATCGCCGCCCCGCTGTTGGCCCGGAGCAGGCCGTGGACCCGATCCCGGCCTGAAGCCGCCCTGAGGGTTGTCGCTGCGGTGTTCGCCCTGCGGAGCCCCGCCGGAATTACCGCGGACAGCCTCACCAGTATTACTGCGGGCGTGGTCTCCGGAAGCGCTGTGTGAATGTTCACCGGGTGCTGCGGATGCCAAACCGGCCCCGGCCTTCTCGGTTTTCTTGACCGCCACGATACGCTTCTTATCGCCGTGTCCTCCGTTGGATGTCCCACCGGAATGGCCCCCCGGCGTTCCCTGCCCAATCAAGCCCTGTCCGACAGAACTCTGTCCCGCTCCGCCCCCTGCCCGATCCGGTTTTTGCTGCGCAGAATCGCTTTTACGGGAAAGACCGATGCGCCGCCGGTCCAGGTCCAGGCTGATGATGCGGAATTCCAGCACGTCCCCCACCTTTACTGCGTCCATGGGGTCCTTTACAAAATGATCGCTCAATTCGGAAATATGAACCAGTGCGGTTTCCTTGATCCCAAGGTCCACAAAGGCGCCGAAGTCTACGACATTCTTGATCTTGCCGGTGATCATCATCCCCTCGTGGAGGTCCTCAAAGGTCACCACACCCTTCTGCATGATCGGTTTGGGGAAGCCGTCCCGGGGGTCCCGGTTGGGTTTTTTCAGTTCCTCAATAATATCGTTGATGGTGGTGTCCCCAACACCGTGCTTTTCCTTAAGGGTCCTGATTTCGTCGGAACTCAGGTTGCCGGTGACCGTAATGGTGTTCCGGATTTCCCCGGCGACGCCGTAGTTTTCAGGGTGCACCCAGGTATTGTCCAGGGGATTGGGGCTTTCGGGAATTTTGAGGAAGCCGGCGCACTGTTCGTAACTCTTGGGACCCATACCGGGGACGGTGGTGAGTTCTTCGCGGCTGGCGATCCGGCCCTTCTCGTCACGGTACTTCACGATCTTTTTCGCCAAAGAACTGTTGATCCCCGAAACATATTTGAGCAGCGATGCGCTTGCGGTGTTGAGGTTGACCCCCACGTTGTTCACCACCGACGAGACCACCTCGTCCAAAGTTTCGGAAAGTTTTTTCTGGTTCACGTCGTGCTGGTAAAGCCCTACCCCGATGGATTTGGGATCGATCTTGACCAGTTCCGCCAGGGGGTCCTGGAGCCGGCGGCCGATGGAAATGGCCCCCCGGATCGTCAGGTCCAGTTCGGGGAATTCCTCCCGGGCAATATCGCTGGCGGAATACACCGAAGCGCCGTCCTCGTCCACCACGGTGTAGAGCACCTCCAGGTTGTTGTCGGCGATCACCTGGGTTACCAGTTCCTGCACATCCTTGGAGCCGGTGCCGTTCCCCACGGCGATCAGCTGGATGTCGTATTTCTTGACCCCCTCAAGGATGAGCCGCTTGGCCTCCTCCACCTTGTGGTTGTAGATGACGAAGTTCCCCAGGTACTTGCCGGTGTCGTCCAGAAAGGCGCACTTGGTCCCGGTGCGGATGCCGGGGTCAATCCCCAGCACCCGGGTGCCCTTGATGGGCTGCTGCATCAGCAGGTTTTTGAGGTTCTGGCTGAAAACGGAGATACCGTGATCGTCTGCGGCATCGCTCTGGTCCCCCCGGATTTCCCGGATCACCGCCGGCGAGAGCAGCCGCTTAAGGCCGTCCTCGATGGCGGTCTTGTGGTAGTCGTTGTGGAGGACATACTTGTTCTGGAGCATCTCCGTGGCGGTGTTGTCGTCCACATCAATGGTGATTTCCAGCACCCCCTCCCGCTCGCCCCGGTTTATCGCCAGGATGCGGTGGGACTTGATTTGGGAAAGGGGCTCGTTGTAATCCCAATACATTTGATAGGTGGAAGTTTTTTTGGCCTCATCATCCCCAACCCCCGCCTTCTGCGAAGCCTTAACGATGATCCTGCCGTCTTTCTGATAGAAGCTCTTGACCGCAGCCCGGTTTTCGCTTTCCTGGGCGCACTGTTCGGCGATAATATCCATGGCCCCCTGGAGGGCGTCTTCCGCGGTGGCCACCGCAAGCTCCGGGTGCTCGGCGATACGCAGATCCCCTTCGGGAACGATAAACTCCGCCGCCTTTGCCAGAAGCGCCGCCGCTTCCAGTTCCCGCATGGCCTCCGCCAGGGGCAAGAGACCCCGCTCCTCGGCAGCCATCCCACGGGTCTTCTTCTTTCGTTTGTAAGGGGCGTAGATGTCTTCCAGTTCCGTAAGGGTCGCCGCCCTGGTAATATTTTCGTAGAGCACTTCGGTGAGCTTACCCTGTTCAAAGATTCCCCGGATAATCTCAATCCGCCGCTCTTCAAGGTTCTTTCCGCTGTTAAAAAGATGCTCCGCATCCCGCACCTGCACCTCGTCCAGGCTGCCGGTTTTTTCCTTCCGGTACCGGGCGATAAAGGGGACCGTGCTCCCCTCCGCCAGGAGGCTAATCACCGCCGAAACCTGTGCCATGTTCACCTTGAGGGCTTCGGCAATACCCTTCATAAGGCTTATTTCGTTAACCGCAAGGGCGTCGATAAATTGCTGATCTAATTCCATAACTAAGGATTATATCAAAGCGCTTAAGTTTTTTCCAGTACCGGTATTCCTTCGGAAAATACCCTTCCATAATTAAAACTGTCTTGCAAAAAGAATATATTATCTGAAAAATGCTCAAGAAAATTTTGGTCAATAAACTGGTTTAATAGTGGTAGAAGCGTTTGTGGCCACGAAATCCCGAATATCCTTAGCATATCGTATTGCGTTGTTAGTATCTTCCGGGGTAATTTCCAGTTCATCCGGACAACGGAATAACGGTTTAAGGTATTGCATTTTGGAAGGATTGTTGAAAATTGAGGATTAACGGCCTCGCAAAGTTCAAGAATTCTTATTAAGTCATGAATGTTGGGAAACCCAATGTCATTCTGAAAAAGAAAGCCCTTGAGATACTTTTCGGCAGACTGCTGGCAGTGGAAGCAGATGATTCCTTCCGGACGGGGATAGTGCATTGTCGCAAGATATTCGGCTGACTTTAAATCATCATCGGCTTTAGAAAACCATTGCTTTAGTTCTTTGTCTTTATCCATAAATTTTTATCCCTTCGGTTGAGACAAGCCTTTCGATAGTAGCCATTCCGGTAGAACGGTCGAGGAATTTCTCCTTTTTGTGTACCAATAAATCTATAGCCCGATTTCGTTTTTTATAGGTTGCAAGACCGATGGCGTCCATAGCTTCCAGTTCCCGCATTGGCGCCTCGTCTTTTAAGACTATATATAAATCAAAATCAGAATCCTTATGAGGTATCCCATAAGCATAGGAACCAAAGAGATATATCTGCTCAACCGGGACTGTTTCAACTATTATCTTTGTAAGAGAATCAAGCTCATTACGAATTGAATCTATGTTATTCATGGCTCCACTTCCATCACCTTAAATTCTCCCATGTTAAATCATATAGCTAATACTTTGCCTCGTCAATCCTGAATCCAATCAAAGGTTTTTATACTTTCCTCAAAAATAGCATCATAGACTTCCCCTCCGTCAAGCGGCGCAGAACAGGTAATAGTATAGATTACTTGTTTGCTGTCATTTAAGAAGGCATACATTGTTTGTCTTACTTTTATCTCATTTAGCCGCGCTTGTATGATTATACATTCTCCGCGTATATTACTGTTTGTTGTGAAACTTGCCCGATGAATTAATTCAACCTCCGCCATCACGGTTTCCAACATAGGAATAACAGCATCAATATAATCAGTGGCGGAAACGCCTGATACCGTTTCGTTCACAAAATTAATATTTGGTGTAAAGCTGTTTTTTGTTTCTCCCATGATAGCCGGATACTTCAGGCCAATTTCCATCAACTGCCATGATTTGGGCGGACAGATTGAATAAGCGCCGTTGGTTTCAAAATGCCGTTCATCCAAATTTTGGGAAACGGTGATGTCATTGGCGTTAGTTGCAGCCTTGGCATTTGAAGCGCATCCGTAAAAGGTGACAATACTCACAAAAACAGCCAGAAAATACATGGTTTTTTTCATAACGAATGCCCCCATAATATAATTATGGTAACATTCTTTGATTTGTATTGCAAGTGTTTTTTATGTTTCTTCCGTTATAGAATCGCAGCCGCCCCCAAAATATTGAAAAACAGGTTTTATTTCCATTACTTAAATCCGGCTTATATTTCTTTAATAAATTTTTCCTTTATATATTCTATTGTATTATCTACATATTCTATTAATCCATTATACGTTATAATTCTATTGTTTCCGGAATTTGCCTCCGGCTTATTTTTATATTGAATATTAAGTACATTATTTTTCATTTTTTCCATATCCTCCTTGTTTACAATGTCCATAAAATCCATACATATTGATTCCTTTGTTTTTATCCAAATTTCATCTCTGAATGAACATTTATGGTATAATTCTAAATCAACTCTATTACATTCATCATGGCTTCTTTTTGAAATATCATTAAAATCTGCCTTGTCCTCATTTTCCAATCTAAATGGTGTCCATATTATATTGCTATAATTTATATCAGCCAATATATGGATACAATATCCCGTTAGAAAATCATAGTCATTTACTTTTACATTTTGTTTATAATATTTTAGCACATTTTTTGCCCATTTTTCATAATTTGTAATAAAACCCCATTTCGCTTCATCATTACATAGATGGGAAATTTTTTTATCATATTTTTCCCTGAATTCTACCGCGTCGGGCACTAAATTCCCTAAATAATATTGCGATTCATTTTTTATTGAACATAACGATTCATCCAGTATTTTATTGGCGATATATAAGTGTGTCATAGGATAGGGCATATTATTCCCCTTTAGGTAATATTTATTCTATTACCTAAACTATTATTCAAGTATAGTAATCTCCACCCGCCGGTTGCGGCTGCGGCCTTCTTCGTTAGAATTATCCCCAATAGGCTTTGTTCCGCCCCAGCCTTTAAAAATAAACCGATCTTCGCTTATTCCCCGGCGTGTTAATTCGTCCACCATACGTTTTGCCCGTCGTATTGAAAGGTCCATCTCCCCTGCGGGGCGGCCCAAGGCGGCAGTATGCCCCTCTATCAGGAAATTTCGATCCGGCGCCTGCTTCAATGCCTGTGCTATGATATCCAATCGGGATCGTTCTTCCGGGAGAAATTCATCTGAATCGGGAATAAACCGGATATCTTTTACGATAAGCCGTATTCCCTCGGGAACCGATACCAAATCCATCCCTATACCGGATCCGCCGGGAACAGCTCTGTCCCTCTCAATGCCATCCAGGACATCCGCAATACGAGCTCTGTCCCCATTAGCACTATTAGTCTTATCTGCGGAAGGTATAGGCTCTGCGGATGGGGCGGCCGCTATTCCCAGGGTATCGCCAATTGAAGCCATAATCGTTCCCCGGTTTAGAGGAATGGTTCCTTCGCTGAATATAAGGGTAAAGCCCCTAAACCGTACTGTAGAGCCATCAGGCCAGGTGAACGTTTCATCCAGATTATCCCGTATTAATAGGGGAAGGCCGTTGGCAGCCTGTATCAGGATATCTACATTATGCGTACCCTGAAGATTGGTAAAGCTCTGTCCCCCGGAAGCCCGGAAAGATCCTGCATTCCGATACCTGGACGCATATTTCGCCGAAACCCGGTGAACCGGTATATCCCGATAAAGCTCTGTCCCCCGGTATTCGTATTCTACGGCGAGGGGAACCACTACCGGCTGCCCCGTATTCAAGGGGTCCACCGCCCGGCTGCCCTGGGCAGTCCATTTTGAACCGGGCCGGACCGCTGCTACGGGGAAGGCAGGAAATCCCCGGAGCGAAGGGAAGCCCCGATCTTCTTCAATTGCAAGATTCCCATTCCGGGATATCTGGAATTTGACGGGAACGACCTCATCCACCGGCCGGGCGTTTTGCCGCATATCCCGTAGGGTTTCTTCCAGTACAAAGAAATTCCCCCGGTATAGAAAAGAATCGGCGTTGCCGCCCATACTACCGGCGCTCTTTGCCGGTTCCGGAACAATCGAAGCCCGGACCTCCCGGTAAACATGACCCACATATTTTCCGTTATCATACCGGGACCAGTCCGAACGCTCTATCATTTTGTACGGCCCGGTATTATCCGCCACAAGCTGAACCGGCCCGCCGGGGACAGAGCTGACAAGTCCGGCGGAGGAAACGGGCGCACCCGTGCCCTCATTTCCGGTTAATTTCCCCGCCGACAGTTCCTGGGCAATCCCCTGTAAAGGGCTGAGAAATAAAATCATTGCCGCAAGGGTAAAACCCTTGAATATAAATCTCCGCATACGTACAGTATTATCGGAGAGTTTAACCATGAAGATAATTGTTGCCCCCGATTCATTTAAAGGGAACATGAGCGCCCCGGACGTGTGCGCCGTGATCGAAGCGGGTATACTTCGGGCGGATAAAACCGCCTCGGTATACAAAATCCCCCTGGCAGACGGCGGTGAGGGTACGGCCCGGGCGGTTACCGAAGCCGCCGGGGGCCGTTTCATCAAGGCTGCCGTGACCGGCCCTCTGGGAAACAGGATTGAAGCTGATTTCGGCCTCATCGAAAACGGCCGGGTGGCGGTGCTGGATTTGGCCAGCGCCTCAGGTCTGGAACTTCTGAGCCGGGATCAGCTGAACCCCCTCAAGGCCACTACCTATGGTACCGGCGAACTGATAAAGGCCGCCCTGGATACCGGCGCGAAGGAACTCATCATCGGCATCGGGGGCAGCGCCACCAATGACGGCGGCATCGGGATGATCAGCGCCCTGGGCTTCAAAGTACTGGATGAAAAGGGACAAGTCGTGGGACAGGGGGGAGAAGCCCTGGGGAAGATAGCCTCCGTGGATATAAGCGGAGCGGACAAACGGCTCAAGGACGTGTCCATCAAGGTAGCCTGCGATGTGACCAACCCCCTCCTGGGTCCAAAGGGCGCCTCCGCCATCTTCGGCCCCCAGAAAGGCGCCACCCCGGAAATGGTGAAGGTCCTCGATGCCGGGCTCGCCAAATTGGGGGACGCCTGGATTAATGCGGGACTGGCCAGGGATGTGGAGCAGCCCGGGGACGGAGCAGCCGGCGGAGTGGGTGCCGCCATGCGGATATGCCTGGGGGCGGTGATGGAGTCCGGGGCCATGCTGGTGATGAAATACTCAGGCTTTTTCAATCACCTTGCCGGCATTGACCTGGTCATTACCGGGGAAGGGATGACCGACGGGCAAACCTCCGGGGGCAAGCTCTGCTCCGTAGTGGCCCGGGAATCCCACAAGGCGGGCATCCCCGTGGCCCTGCTCTCGGGCGCCCTGGGCGGGGATGCCCCGGCGCTGTCCGGTTCCTTTGAATATGCGGTTTCCATAGCCTGTGGTCAGCTGGGCCTTGACGCCATGATTAAGGACAGCCGGCGGGATCTGGGCTTTGCTGCGGAAAACCTCATCCGGGCCATCCAAATCGGCGCCGGCGCAAGACCCAAAGCCTGACATGGAAAAAAGGCCCGAAGATCTTACCGGAATGGACATCGCAGGGGCAAAGGAATACATCTTCCATCACATAAGTACCCTAAAACTGACGGAAAAGAAAATTCAGGACCTTGAAGGGGAACTTGCCCGCTGGAATTCCCGGATTGAACTGGCAAAATCACGGGGAGCCGGTGATTTGGCGCAGGAAGCGGCTGACGAAGCTGAAAAAATCAGGGCCCAGCGGACAGCATTGGCTGATGAAGCCGCCGAATTGAAGGCCCAAACTGAAGAAATGCGGAAACAGCTGCCCTCCCTTGCCGCCCGCGAGCGGAGCATCGATCTGGATATGCTTGAGCAGGAACTCCTTATCGCTGCGGGCCTCATGCCCGGCGAAGAAAAGCAGGCCGAAACGGACCGCTTGTTCAACCAGTTAGAAAAAGATAGTTCCGCAGAAGCTGCCCTTGAGGCATTAAAAACAAAGATGGGTAAAAAATGAGCTCTGTCCCTCTGCAAAAGCAGCTGCCGCTGCTGCCAAATCGGCCGCGCCCCCTGGTTTTCGCCCACCGGGGCTGCTCCTCCCTTGCCCCGGAAAACACCATGGCTTCTTTCAGAAAAGCCCGAGAACTGGGCGCCCCCGGAATAGAACTAGATATCCATGTATGCAAAGCTTCCGCCGGAAACTTTGGAGAGTTAGTAGTTGCCCATGACGATACCTTTCAACGTACCGCCGGGGACAACCGCGCCATAGGGGATCTCACTTTAGCCGAAATCAAGGCCATCGACGTGGGTAAGGGAGAACACCCGCCCCTTCTGGATGATGTTTTTGAGGAATTTTGCCCCGATATGTACATCGATATCGAATTAAAGACCCGGAAAGTCAAAGATGATCCCCTTCCAGGCCTGTTGATGGAAAAACTCAAACAATTTGGGGACAGAGCTTTAAAATCAGTGACCGTTTCTTCCTTCAACCCCTTTAGCATTGCCTCTTTCAAGAAGCTCTGTCCCCAGGTCCCCACCGCCATCATCTGGAGCGCCGATTCCGAAGTCCCCCCCATACTGCGTTATGGCTTTGGCCGGTTCCTCTCCCATTGTGATTATCTAAAACCGGTTTTCCGTCAGGTTAATCGTTTCTCCTATTTCAGATTTTCTGTTTTGGAGAGGCGGCCTATGGTCCCCTGGACCATTGACGATCCTGACCTGGCAAAAAAAATGCTTAAAATGGGCTGCGAAGGCATTATCACCAACAGGCCCCAAGACACGGGAGCGTTCCTATGAGCTCTGTCCCCCAGAGGGACCGGGCCAGCCGCGCTCTGATTCGCCATGGTTCAGCTCTGTCCCTCCTCACCCTGGTTTCCCGCATCCTGGGGCTTGTCCGGGAAATGGCAAAAGCGAGCCTCATGGGTACCAGCGCCCTCTCGGATGCCTTCTCCGTGGCCTTTATGATCCCCAACCTCTTCCGCCGGCTTTTTGCCGAAGGCTCCATCGCGGTAGCCTTTATTCCCACCTTCAAAGAATACCTGCTGGAAGATAACAAGGAAAAAACAAGGGAATTCCTTTCCTGTATGTTTACCTTTCTTACTTTTTTTGTAAGCCTCGCAGTAATGGCGGGAATTCTCGTCACCCCCCTGATCATCCCCATCTTCGGCATGGAAGAATTTGATGAAACGGTCTTCCTTACCCGGCTGATGTTCCCCTTCCTGGCCTTTATTTCCATTGCAGCCCTGTTTCAGGGGATTCTGAACAGCCTCCGGGTGTTTACCCCCTCAGGACTCGCGCCAATTTTACTGAACCTGGTTACCATCCTCTGCGCCTATGGTCTCAGCCCGTTCACCCAAAACCCCGCCCGGGCCATGGCGGCCGGCATCCTGATTGGCGGTTTTCTGGAAGCGGCGATTCAGCTGCCCTTTGTGCTCAGGAAGGGACAGAGCTTCTTTTTTACGCCCCTGAAGCGCGCCCTCAAAAACCCCGGCACCCGGAAGGTACTGCACCTTATCGGCCCCACCATCATCGGGATGGCGGCCTATCAGCTCAACGACCTGGTCTGTACCGCTCTGGCAGGGAATGCCGGGGAGGGGGTAGTATCGAGCCTCCAGTATTCCCTCCGGCTCCAGGAGCTGATCCTGGGGGTGTTCGCGGTCTCCATAGGGACAGTGCTCCTCCCGGACCTGGCGGAATACGCAAAATCAGCCAAGTGGGACATCTACAACGACCGGCTCATTTCGGCCATGGACATTATTGCCCTTATCACCATCCCGATCACCTTCTTTTCCCTTGCCGAGGGACAGAGCTTGATTCGGCTCCTCTTCCAGAGCCGCAGTTTCAACGAAGACTCAGTCCGCCTGACCCTTTCGGCCCTCACCTTTCATATGCCCGGGCTTTTTTTCATCGCCCTGAACCGCATCCTGGCCCCGGCCTTCTATGCCCAAAGCGATTCCAAATCCCCCACCCTGGCGGGACTCATCTCCTTTGGGGTGAACATCGCCCTTGCCGCGGCCCTAGCCGGCCCCTTCCGGGGCGCAGGTATTGCTTTAGCTCTGTCCCTCTCCAGCGCAGTAAATACCGTTCTCCTCCTGACCTTCCTCACGAGAAACCCCCAAATCGCCGTAGGCAGAGCCCTCCGTTCCGCCCTTACCTATACTTTCAAGCTGATCCTTTTCTCAACGGCTGCAGTTATCCCCGTGCTCTGGCTCAATCCCCGGCTGCAGGCCCTCTTTGCCGGCCGGAACCGGCTCATCAGCCAGGGACTGCCTCTCCTCATCACTGCCCTCATCTTCGGCGCAATAGGGATAGCTCTTCTCGTTATAACAAGGGACAAACAGGTCCGGGGTATTATCCGGATGATACGGCGGCATTAACCACTTTTCCACCCAAAGAGTGGAAAAGTCGACCACACAGACCCTCACAGACAGATTAACGGACGATCCTTATGATTTCCGCCTGGCCGAACGGCGGGGAGCGAAGCGTAAACAATTCTGTTAGGCGAAGTGGCGCTTGCTTTTTATATAATCTTTTATCTCTTCTACTTTTTCTATTTCTTTTAATAATTCATGCACCGATGTTTTTGCTATAGTCCATATTCGTTCAGCCAATATTTCCCCATAATCATGTGCCAGTTTATTCCTTAATCCTATTATATTTGCCCATGGAATATTTTTTAAAATTTCCTGTGTTTCTTTGCTTATTTTATTTGCAGCCTGTCCTATTACTTCCAATTGCCTTTCAACAGCCAGTTTCCGCATTTTGTCATTTTCAAATTGATAGTACTGTATTGATTCTGTAAATTCCTTTATGTCCATAATGCAATCCACAATATCTATCAAATACGATAAATCATTTTCATTAAGCGGCATAAATTATTTCCCTCGTTGATAATATTTTATTTTTTCGAATAGGATTTTTTAACGCCTCTTTTTCCACAATATCTACTTTTCTATTTACCAATTGAGAAAATTCTTTTTCTAAATTCATAATATCAAATAAAGTAATTCTTGAATTAGCATCAAATGATACAAGAATATCTATATCACTATCATTTGTAAAATCATCCCTGATTGAGGAACCAAATATTGATAATTCATTTATGTAATATTTTTTACACAAATGTACTATATCGTCAAACTTGAGCATAATACCGTTTTTCTGTAATTTTTCCATTGTTTTCATAACCAAAACTTCTTTATTTTATTATATATTATTGTTTTGTTTTTTGTCAACCCTTATTTTTTATACACTAATTTCAAGCGCCATTTCGCCTAACTCCTTTGTTTCTGTATCTTCATCCATACTCTATTATCGTCTTTGTCCGTGGCTTTTATAAAATTAACCACAAACCACACAGACCCTCACAGACAAAGGAAAGGATAGGAAAGCAGGAGTCCGTGCTGTCCGTGAGGTCGGTGGTTAAATTTGGAATTCCTGATGGCGGAAGTAAAAATGTTGACAGTGTCGTTATAATGTACCATACTATTCATAGAGATGTTTTATCGTAAAATTATTGTAGAACGCCATTTGCCTTTTCAACCCGAACCTTTGCCGACACCTGATGAAAAGCTAATCAAAGCCTTGCGAAACAGGAACATACAAATAGTTGAACTTGAATCAGACGGTAAGGGCAATATCGACAAGAGGAGGCAAACGAACGAAATTGAAAAAAGGCGGGAAGGATAGACCTACCCTGAAGGAGGTAAGCTAAAAATCCATCCCCCCGCCAAATTTTTTTAAAAAACAAAACCCGTGCCTTTAGTCCTGATTAGAAGAGACCACTCTGCCCCGGCGGACTGCAGAGCGGTCAAAGATCTTCTATTACCGACGGATTGCTGTTACTTTTGTTGTAAACACTCCGGCGCCTATAACAACGTAGTAATCTTTGTTTTCTTGCAACCCTTTTAGGCTGGATTCGTAATCCGCCTTTGCTTGAGGGTCGGCAAAAAGACTAAGTATTTTTGTATATGATGCGATCACGCCTCCCTGCATCTCATCAGGCACGTTTTGTGAAAAAACTGCCAGAACTGAAGGAGTTTCCGGATAACCGGTAACAGTTGCGCACCCCATCATCATAAAACCGATAGCCACTATGGCCATCAACAAAACAAACTTCTTCATTTTTACCCTCCTAAGGTAACATCCTCTTTTACAGTCAAAATCCTGTATACCCGCCGGATATTCAGAATATTGCGCCAGAACTATATGACTGACAGTCATATAAATTGTTTCTTAATAACGAAACAACACTTTTATATTGTTTTATACAACATAAAATTATGTTTTGTCAACATAATAAAGTTGTAATAATAAACAAAATATGGTTGAGCCAGTCGGTTATATTGAAGACATGGCGGACATAGAGACACAGATACGTCAAGTCGCGGTACGTTTGCGGGAGGAGCGGGAAAAAACCCGAATTTCTCAGATGGATCTGTCTTTTTTGGCGGGATTATCCCAAAATCAGGTCAACAATATTGAGACGGGGAAGAGAACGCCGAATTTATTTACGATCTTAAAAATCTGCAATGCCCTACATATAAGCCCCTCGGTCCTTTTCAATACCGTGGACGAAGAACGCCAAAGGGCACGGGAAACGGTCATCAATCTCATATCAAAGTATATGTAGTCCAAAAAAAACCCGGCATCAATGACGCCGGGCCTCATGATACTCCGAAGGTTTCTCCCCGAAACCTGCCGCCTGAGGCCGCTGGTCGGGGTTCCCCTCCGGACAAAAACTACTTCTTCAAGTTGTAGAACGCCTTTTTCCCGGCATATTCGGAAACACCCTCAAGCTGGTCTTCGATCCTCATAAGCTGGTTGTACTTGCAGATACGGTCGGTGCGGCTCATGGAACCGGTCTTGATCTGCCCGGTTTCCAGGCCAACCACCAGATCGGCGATAAAGCTGTCTTCGGTCTCGCCGGAGCGGTGGGACACGATGGCGGTATAACCGGCCTTTTTGGCCATTTCTACCGCTTCGTAGGTCTCGGTGATGGTACCGATCTGGTTCACCTTGATCAGAATTGAGTTACAGGCCCCAAGCCCAATGCCTTTTTCCAGCCGTTTGGTGTTGGTCACGAAGAAGTCGTCCCCCACGATTTGGATTTTGGAACCCAAGGCCTTGGTCATCTTCACGTAGCCGTCCCAATCGTCCTGATCCAGGGGATCTTCGATGGAGATGATGGGGTACTTGTTCACCCAATCGGTAAAGATACCGATCATTTCATCGGCGCTGAAGAGCTTGCCGGGGTTGGATTTCCAGAACTTATAGCCCTTCTTCTCACCTTCACCGTACAATTCGGAGCTGGCGCAGTCCATGGCAATGCCGAACTGTACCCCGTCGGCCTTGTAGCCGGCTTTTTCAATGGCCTTGACGATGAATTGCAGGGCTTCTTCGTTGCCGATGTCCGGGGCGAAACCACCCTCATCCCCAACGGCGGTGTTTTTTCCCGCTTCGCTCAGGAGCTTTTTCAGATTGTGGAACACTTCGGCGGTCCAGCGGACCGCTTCCCGGATGGATTCGGCGCCCACGGGCATGACCATGAATTCCTGGAAGTCGATCTTGTTGTCCGAGTGCTTGCCGCCGTTGATGATGTTGGCCATGGGCACCGGGAGCAGGTTGGAATGGAAGGTCCCCAGGTATTTGTAGAGGGGCACGTCGAGGAAGTTCGCCGCCGCCCGGGCAGTCGCCATGGACACCCCCAGGATCGCGTTCGCCCCCAACTTGGCCTTGTTATCGGTGCCGTCCAACTCGATCATGGTCCGGTCGATATCAACCTGTTCCAGGGCATCCAGGCCCTGAATCTCCGGGGCGATGATGTTATTTACGTTATCCACAGCCTTAAGGACGCCCTTGCCCAGGTAGCGGCCCTTGTCACCGTCCCGCAGCTCCACCGCCTCATAATCGCCGGTAGATGCCCCGGACGGAACCGCAGCCCGTCCCAGGGAACCATCCTCCAAAACCACATCCACTTCCACCGTGGGATTCCCCCGGGAATCGAGGATCTCCCTGGCTTCCACATATTCAATAATGCTCATGTATTCCTCCGTATCTCTATAAGTTTCTATACTTATTGTCCGGCTTTAAGCCTTCATGGTCAAGCCTTCGCATTGCCTTACGTTAAATCTTACCATAGCGGATCGAATTCCTTACGTTAAAATCTTACCGTAGCCCATACACTAAACCGGCCGCCGCGGACTATTGTCCGACGGCGCCGGGGGTACCTATGGGGC
>BNVE01000027.1 GCA_025997875.1 Spirochaetia bacterium | reverse complement strand
CAGCTGCGCACCTGCGGGTAGCATTACCCCAAATGGAAGGGGCAGACCGAAGGATATGGGATCTTGGCATCCTTCCCATATCTTAGTCAGCTAGTCAGGCGACCTCGTGTCGCACAAAAAGGTAATCATTCAGTGGATTCAGGCGCTCCCCCGGCTTTTCACCGTCTAAAGGCTTGGTTTCCATGGGTAAAGTATACTACTTTTTTCCGTTTTTTATAGCTGTAACGGAGAGGTTTTCTGTCCGAGCTTTCATGCCGCAACCCGGCGCTCATGTGTTACCCTTCACCGCCGAGTTACCGCCCATGCCGGGCGTACAAAAAAGGCTTCGGACAATTGCCGAAGCCCTGAACCGGTGTCAGTTATTGATTCGAAAAAAGGTGACCGACACTTTGCGTGTTCCTAACGGATCAGGTAGAACCCTTGGACATCAGGATTTGGCGTAGTGTAGTTCGATTTGTCATTAAGCTTGGTAAAATTGTACTATTCCGTGGTAGTTTCACCTTTGGCAGGATTGATAAGCCCTATTTTTTTTGCCGGTGATGGCGACATCGGCGGCTTTTACGATAGTAATTTCATTGGCCACCCATTCATCGCCATTCTTAACCTGAACAACGGCTTTTGCCGCGCTGATGGTGTTGTCCGCGGCATAGCTGCCGCTTATCTGCACTTTAATGCCAAATGTTTCCGAAGCGGCGGAGAGGATAAAGGTGCGGGTGTCGGAATTGTAAAAGCCTTTCAGCCGGAGTAAAATGTCGCCGTCTTCCAGCTCGCCTGAAAGGACAAAATCATTTTCCGAAACCGCTCTGACGGACTTTCCGGATTCACCGGAAGTAGCGGCCTGGAATTTAGCGGTTCCGCCTGTTTTTGGAGAGGGGTAAGTGCCTTTCAGGACAAGGTTTTGGGTTACCAGACTGCTGTCGTTATCGTTGTTGTTGTTGCCGTTATTGTTGTTTTCTGGGTTGTTGTTTTCGGGACCCGCCGGATTGGAGCATCCTGCCAGAAACAATCCCAATGTCAGCGCCAGCGCCAACACTCCCGTTAAGAAAAGATTGCCTTTCTCCATACTAAAACTCCTTTGCGGGTTTTATGCCCCGTTGGGGCGGGGTCGCTTTTTCTGAATTCGCTCCCAAAAATTATGGGAAAACCCAAGAAAAGAACCTTATGGTTAAAACATCATACTATTTGATAGTGGTCAATGCCTTATAGATACTTATTATTTTTTATACGATATGGAAATAGAAGATGCAAATATTCGGGACATTCTGGCAAGAAATATAAAAGAGAACCGTCGGAAAAATAGCTTGTCCCAGGAAAAATGGAACGGCTTCACCGGGACATCATCAGGGATATTGATCGGCATATAACCGAGGCGGTAAAAAAGGCTGTTGCGGAAAACTACAAAGACTGTTAACGCAGAGGGAAGACCGGCTCAAGGGCAAGGAATGAAGGTTCAACGCCATTAAGCCGGCAACATCTGAGGCGTTACCCCCAGGGCTTTGGCGGCCTTTTCCGCGGCGGCGGTTCCCGCCACGATCACGGGCGAAGATACGCCTGGCGACGAAGCTTTCTGAGAAGCAAGCCGCCGCAACACGGCGGCGATTTCGTCACCGGAAACCTGGATAAGTTTTTCCAGTTTCCGCTGCCGGACAAGATCTTCGATGCCGTAGAGGAAGCGGGAAAAATCGACGCTTCCCTTTTCGGCGCTGGTTCGGGGACGGGTCTCCCGGGAATAGGAACCGATGATCGCCTTTTCCAGCAGGTCCTCATTCCGATACCAAAGTTCCTTGCCGCCATCAATACCCCCGGCGTCGCTCCCCTGTTTTGCCAGGCTGTCCAAAATTGAAGAGAAGGATTCCAGGGAACGGCTGGGTTTGGGGTCCCGGTAGGTGGAGAGGGCAAAGATCCCCTCAAGGCTGTCGGTGTGGGCAAAGGCCCCGTAGGCCCCGCCCTTCATGCGGATGTCCTCCCAGAGCGCGCCGGTGGAAAGCTGATGGGCCAGCACCAATTCGGCGGCCTGTTCCGGGGCGTTAAAGGGGGCCGAACTCAGGGTCATGGCGGCAAAGCCGATCTGCAGCGAGGGGGACGCAAACACTTCCGCAGTGGGGACAGAGCTCAAAACGGCATCAGGCGCGGCGGCGCTGTCCGAAGCGCTTAAGCGGCCCAGGGCGGCGGCGTCCAGGAAGGGGTAGAAGGAAGCGGCCTCCACAGAGGCGGGATTCCGGGGACGGGGAGGGCCGAAGCGACGAAAAGGTGATGAGGCAAGGGAGCGATAGGAAGCCAGGGCTTCGGCGGAGCCGGTAAAGTTGGCGATAAGCCCCCCCTTACCGGCAAGGGTGTCCCGGATGGCGCCCAGGCGGCGGATAATTTCGGCGCTGTCCAGATCGGCAAGGTAGTGGGCAAAACCGATCTGCCCCAGGCCGTTCCAGATTTCGTCCACCGTGGATGAGCGGGAAAAATACCGCGCCGACCGGGTTGAGGCATAGCTGTGGCCCGCGGGGGCCAAGCTGGAATCGGCCTGGTTCTTCATCTCCAGAACCAGGTCCCGGATGCGGCGCTGGTCGGAAAAGTCCGCTTCGGTAATAAGCCGCAGGGCCAGATCCAGCGCGGGCCCTGTCTTTTCGTCCAGGGCCTTAAGGCGGTAGATAAGCCAGTCGCGGCCCCCCAGATCGAAGATACCTGAAGGTGTAGGAATACTGCTGCCCGCGCCGGGTGCCATGGAACTGCTTCTAAGCATTCCATGGAAGCCCCCGGCGGTACGGGCCAAAAGGCCGGACACTTCACCGTAATCCATACCGGGGAGCCCCACGGAAACCGCCGCCCGGGTAAAGAAGGGCAGCCAGGGGTAATCCGCCGGGGGCAGGATGTCCACCGGGAAGGCAAGGTCCGCATAGGTGATGCCGTTAGTAAAAAGTTCATGGGCAACCAAGGGAACACCCCCGGCGTCGTGGAGGGAACGGGGTATCCTTTCAATTTCTGCGGAAAGATCCTTCCGGGAAAGGTGGGGTATGGCGGCCAGAGCCGCCGGGCCGTCCCGTTCACTCTGGTACGTGTCCAGGGCCTCGGCTTTTTCCTGAATGGTATGCTTCTCTGTTTCGCTCAAGGCGGCTGCTTTTTTTGCCAGTTTTTCCGCCAGCTGCTTCTCCTGCTTTTCAAGGTAGTCCGCCTCGGGCTCGATAGTTACCAGCGCCCGGTGGGGATTATCGAGAAAATATTTTTGGATAAGGGATTCAAAATAACGGCCGGAGGGGGGGCGCTTTGCAGCCTGGTCCGCAGCGATGCGCTCTTTTATTTTGTTCAGCCCCGGCACAAAGAGGAGCTTGTCCCAGGGCCTGGCCCCGTGAATCCAGCCCGTGAAGGATCGCCGCAGCCACACCAGGGAGAAGGGGCCGTTGGATCGCCGTATCTCCCGGTGGGCAAATTCCATGGAGAGCAGCGCCGCGTCAATCTCCTCCCGGGGGATTCCCTCTTTGACAAGCCGCCGCAGTTCGCTAAAGATAAGCTCCTCAACCTTTGCGGCGTTCCCCTTTTCCACCCCCCGGAGTCCCGCCACAAAGAGGAGCTCCCGGATTTCGCTTTCCAGCCCCGATGCGGGGGAGAGGTCTTCCCCAAGGCCCGACTCGATCAGGGTCCGGGTGAGGGGGGAGCCGTCGTGACCCAAAAGGGCCTCCGTAAGGGCCCCCAGGGCAATCACCTCGTCGGTATTTTCCGCGCCGGTACAAAGCCACGACAGGAATACGGTGGATTTGGAATCACCCCCCGCAGGGCAGGGAACCTGAAAGCTGCGGGGAGCATCCCAGCGCTCCGCAAGCGCAACCGGGTCCGCCGCCTGTCCCGCTTCGAGGGAGGAGAAAAATTTTTCGTTCAGGTAGGAAAGCTGTTTTTCCGTGGGGATATTCCCCGCCAGGAAGATCCGGCAGTTCGCCGGCGAATAACGCTGCCGGTGAAATTCCCGCAGGTCCTCCCAGGTTAGATCGGGGATACATTCCGGATCGCCGCCGGATTCAAATGCATAGGGGGTGTCGGGCAGCACCGCCTTGACGGACCAGAGACCGGCGTAGGTATCCAGTGACGAATAGGCCCCCTTCATCTCGTTATACACCACCCCGGTGATATGGGGGCCCTCCGCATGTTTACTGTCTTCGGGCTTTTTTGTTTTACCGGAACTTGCTGCTGAAGGGAGGGCCAAACGGTGGCCTTCCTGCATAAAGGTCCATTCGGAAAGGAGCGGCCGGAACACCGCATCGCCGTAGACCCCCATCAGGTTAAAGTAATCATGCTCATTCACGGAGCTTGAGGGATAGACGGTCTTGTCGGGGAAGGTCCAGGCGTTCAGGTAGGTTTGCAGGCTCCCCTGCTCCATGATCAGGAATGCGTCTTTTAAAGGATAGTTCTGTGAACCGCAGAGCACAGAATGTTCCAGAATGTGGGCCACCCCGGTGGAATCCTTTGTGGCGGTGGAAAAACCAAAGCCGAAAAGATTTTCTTTATCATCATTCAGGACATGAAAAACCTCGGCCTTACTTTTCTGATGCCGGGCCCAAATGCCGACAGCCTCCAGCTCCGCAAGGTCCACGATGTCAAGAATTTCAAAACCGCTGTCCAGTACCTGTCCCTTCACCAATGCTGTTTTCATTTGATAACATCCTCATCTGAAAGTAATAAAATATGACCCTCTTCACGGTTGAGCCTGAACCAGGCAAGAAAATCCCGGGCCGCTTCGTCAACTTCTCTTTTGGGAACCGCCCCCATGATCTCCCCTTCCTCCCGGACAAGGGCGCGCCGCTGGGCGGACACATTGGAAAGCAGCTTTTCTGCGAACTCGCCCGTCTTCCCCTTAAGGAGCAGGGCAATGTCTTTGTCGGACATGGTTCTGAGTTTTTCCTGCAGGGGTTTGTCTTCGGCGTTCACCACATCATCCAATGTATAGAGCCGTTCTTTTAAATCGCGGCCCAGATCAGGATCGTCCTCTTCAAGCTCGTTAAGGAGCTTGTCCCCAAAGGAATAATCCCCGGCCTTAAGAATTTCCGCCAGTACATGCTTGCCGTCCATATCCACGGCCCCGCCGGCGCTGCCGATATGCCGGGCCTTTTCCATAAGGGCGGCGGCAACCCGTTCCAGCACATCCGCTTCGACCTGCCCCATCTTGGCGATACGGCGCACAATTTCAAGCTTGCGATCCCCCGTGGTACGCGCCAGAACGTCGGCGGAAAATTTTGGCGGAAGCCGGGAAAGGATCATCGCCGTTGTTGCGGGGGCTTCCTCTTTCAGGAGCAACGCAACCTGCTCCCCGGAAAAGTCCTCCAGAAAGCCGAAGGGATTTTCCCGGGAATTGGGGACCGATTTGTTTAAAAGGCCCTCCCCCTTTTCCGGGCCAAATGCGGCGTACAAAAGCCGGCGCGCCGCTTCCACCCCCCCTGTGGCGGCGCCCGAATAGGCATAAGAGGCGGAGAGGAGGGACCGGAAGTCTTCAAGGATCACCGCCCCCTCTTCCGCAGTGATACCCCTGATGGAGGCAATTTCCCGTGAGATTTCCTCTACCTGATCCGGCTCAAGATGGGCCAAAATTTGAGAGGCCTCATCCCCGCCGATGAGGATAAGGAATTTGGCGACCCGGCGGTACTTTGAATCTTCGGTCCTCTCCCCGGTTTCCCGGGGAATGATCGCGGGGATCTTTCCCAGCCCCGGTCCCCTGGCCGGCCGGGGAAGCGCCGGCATCTTCGCCAGGCCTTCGCGCTTTGCCCCTCCGGCCTGTTCAGGGTCTGTATCTGTAGATGCGGCCCTGTCAGAGTCTTTTTTCTGCAGCGTCTGCTGATACGCCGCTACACCCCGGCGCAATGGGCCGGGGAACTGAGGTTTATCCATCTTAGCAGGGTACGCTATTTTGCCAAAAAGGTGTATAGGGCTGAAACAGGAGGCTTTAATTTGCAAATCGTCCCCTTTCATACTATACTTTAGTTTACTCTCTCATATATGAGTCGGTTCCAAAATCTGACACTTTGGAACTGCCTCATATAATTATGATTTTAAAAAGCCGCGCCCACGCTCCGTTGTCCCGTGTCCGGTAAGGAGAAATATTGTCCAATCAGTTTATCTACAGCAATGTTCCTATATCTTCCGGGAATCAGATCTACCTTGAACGGAAGCGGGTAGACCAAATCCTGGAAAAAGCCCTTAACAGCAGGACAATTATCGTCACCGCGGGGGCCGGATACGGCAAGACCCATGCGGTGTATTCCTTTCTGAAAAAAAACAGCTGCTTTACCGTCTGGATGCAGCTTTCCGAACGGGATAATATCCCGTCTCTGTTCTGGGAAAATTTTACCGGCGCCGTTGGGATGATCAGCCGGGAGACCGCGGTGCGGCTTGCGGAGACGGGGTTTCCGGAAACGGAACGGCAGTTCGGCCGCTACCTGAGCATACCCCGGGACATGATTATTCAAAGCGCACAGTATGTTTTTGTCTACGATGATTTTCATCTTATTCAGAATCAAAAGGTGCTGCGCTTTATAGAGCATTCCCTCGGTGCGCCCTTTTCCAATATCACCTCAATCCTCATATCCCGGAATGAACCGGCTATCAATACTGCCGCCATTGATGCCCGCCATATTCCGGCGCGGATCACCGAAGGGGATCTCAAGTTCACCCGGGAAGAGATGAGCGAATATTTTCACATCCAGAATATCAGGACCTCTCCCCAGACTGCCGCCGCCGTTTACCGGGACTGTGAGGGATGGGCCTTTGCCATACACCTGTCGGGGCTGTTTCTGAAAAACGCTCCGCCGGAAAGGGGTATTGGCACAGGGGCCGGCATTAATGTGAATGCAGCTATTGCCGCGGGGGCAGGGCATGGTTATGCGCCCCGGGCGATGCGTTCAAATATTTTCAGGCTGATGGAAACCGAGATCATGGGGACCCTCAGTCCCGCTCTGCGGAAATTTCTTATCAAACTATCCCTCATCGATCATCTGCCCCGGGACCTGCTCCGGGAAATAGCGGGGGATGAATCCCTGATTGATGAAATGGAAAGGATCGGTTCCTTTATCAACTTTGATACCTATCTTGATTCCTACCGGATTCATCACCTCTTTCTGGAATATCTTGAACAGCAGCAGGGGGAGCTTGGGGCGGAAGAAAAAAGAGAGATCTGTGAAAAAGCCGCCCGATGGTGTGCGGGAAACAATCAGAAGATGGACGCCATCAGTTATTATGAACGGGCGGAAAAGTTTGAAGAAATCATTGCACTGATCTATACCCTGCCCCTTCTCGTTCCAAACCACATGGCACAATTTATTCTGGAACTGCTGGATCGGATCCCCCGGGAAACATATAAAGAAAATCCGGCGATCATCATCGTCCGCGCACGGATACTTGTCAGTCTTGGACTGTTTGAGCAGGTTGAAAGGGAACTTAAGGAGACCCTTGCCTGGATGGAAACGATGCAGCCCGCCCCGATGGTCCACCAGGTCCTCCTGGGATCTTATATCTGCCTGGGCTTTATGGGGCTCTTCAACAGCATTACTACTGCCGATTATGGCTTCGTCAATTTGTTTGAAAAAGCCGCCGCCCATGCCCCCCCGAGCGGCTACGTTACCCCGCTCCCGGTATCGGTGGCGACCATTAATTCCTATATTTGCCGGGTGGGCAGCTGCGAAAAGGGGGAGATGGAAAAATACATCAATGCCCTTACCGCGATTAGCCCCCACGCCGCGGCGGCCATGGGGGGCTGCATGAAGGGTATGGATACCCTCGCAAAGGCGGAGCTTGCCTTTTTCAGGGGCAATAATCCGGAAACGGAAAAGCTGGCCTGCAAAGCCCTGGAAGAGGCCCGGGAGGGAAAACAGTACGAGACTGAAAACCGGGCCCTTTTTTATCTGCTGCGCATCCACTTGAGCTCCGCGCACTACAAAGAGATGCGGGACGTATTAAAAGAAATGGAAGCCCAGCTTGAACAGTATTACTATATAAACCGCTTCATTCATCACGATGTAAACAGGGGATGGTTCTGCGCCCAGATTGGAAACACCGCCGGAATTGCCCCCTGGCTTAAGAATGATTTTGAGGAAAGCGATCTCAATTCCATGGCCCGGGGCCGGGAAATTCTGGTAAGGGCAAAGTATCAATTCGCCGAAAAAAGATACCCCGCCGCCCTGGCCTCATTGGAAAACTGGACCGATGATGTTGGCGAGCCGGTTTTGGGCAAGGTGGAAACAAAGGCACTGGAAGCGGTATGCCGATATCAGCTGCGGCGCGAGGGGAGCGGATTGCGGGACGGGGAGGGTGCATTCGCCGCCCTGGAGCAGGCCTACAGGCTGGCGGAACCCAACGGCTTTTCCATGCCCTTTACAGAACTGGGCAAGGATATGCGGACCCTGGCGGAGGCAGCTTTAAAGGATAAGCCGGCTTTACACAGCAAAGCTGCGGGGATCCCCCAGGCATGGCTTGAGGAAGTCAGACGAAACGCGGCGGCCTATGCAAAGAAACTGTATACCGCCGCAGAACTGTTCGGTAAAAACGCAGCGGAAGGGTATGACAAAGGTGAGACGGAAAAAACCAGGGTGAACAAGACGTCCGCCCTGCCAACGCCCCTCTCCCGGCGGGAAAAGGAAGTGCTCTTATATCTGTCCCAGGGCCTTACCCGGGAGGAAATCGCCGCCGCCCTGAATCTTTCGATCAACACCGTCAAGAGCAATGTCCGCAGCATCTACATCAAACTGGGGGCGGTCAACCGGGCGGACGCAATACGGATTGCCGCTGCCTGCGGCATTCTGCAGGAAATGTATGCCGATCAGGGAATTTAATCCCGAGGCGTCACTGGAACGGCCCCAGATTAACGCCATTCTGGAAAAGGCCCTGCAAAGCCCCGTAATCACCGTAATAGCCCCGAAAGGATACGGCAAAACCCACTCGGTAAATTCGTTTTTAAAGAAAGGTGAAACAACCACCATCTGGGTTCAGCTTTCGGAACGGGACAACCTGGGGGGACATTTCTGGGAAAATCTTTCCGGCGCAATTGGCCTTTACAACCAAAAGCTGGGGACCCTCTTTGCGGAAATTGGCTTTCCCGGAACGAACCGGCAGTTCGACTATTACCGGGCATTGATCCAAAAGGCGGTTGTTCCCCTAAAAAAACTGGTAATCGTATTTGACGATTTTCACCTGGTCAATAGCAGGACAATCCTGCGCTTCCTGGACCGGACCATGGCAGTTCCCTTTTCAAACTCCACAATCATTCTTATTTCCCGGAACGAACCGGAGATCAACACCGTGGCCCTTCTTTCAAAGGGCCTCCTCACCAGAATCACCACAGAAGATCTGCGGTTCAGCGATCAGGAGATTGGGGATTATTTTCAGCTGCACCATCTGCCCATGACAACGGAGGAGCTGACCCAAATATGCCGGGATACCGAAGGCTGGGCCCTGTCTTTAAGCAGTATCGCAATGGACTGCAAAAATAAAAAAATCGGCGAAGCCCTTTATTCACCGGAACAGATGAGGACCAGATTTTTCAGGATGATCGAAGACAGGCATTTTACCGGCATGGGCAGGGAACTGCGAAAATTTCTGATAAAGCTGTCATTGATAGAAAATTGGCCCCGGGAACTTTTGGAAACACTGGCCGGCGGCAAAAAAAACGGCGGCGGCGATCTTATCGCCGGCATGGAAAAAATCAATTCCCTGATCCGCTACGATGCCTATGTCCATGGTTACCGGATCCATCACCTGTTTCTGGAATTCCTCCGGGAAAAACAGCAGGAACTTTCCGGCGGGGAGATCCGGGAAGTCTATATTCAAACCGCTCAATGGTGTTTCGCAAACAAACTCCGCATGGACGCCGCGGTAAACTATGAAAAAGCAGGGGATTACCGGGGACTTATCGCCATCATCTATTCCTTTCCCCGGATCCTGCCCAACGAAGCGGCGGCCTTCCTGCTGGAAATTGTTAACCGGCTGACCACAGAAGACCCAAGGCCCTTCCCCGCGGAGGGGGAAGAGGGACCCTTCCTCTTTTTACGCCATGCCGTCCGGGCAAAGCTGCTCATGTCCATGGGGCGTTACGAAGAAGCTTCCGCAATAAGCTGGGAGGCGATCACAAAATTTGAAACCCTGCCCCGGCTTCCGGCAAACTCCCGCATCCTCTGCGCCGCTTACATCATCCTGGGAACCATCGCCATCCTTAACTGCCGGCATACCAGAAATTACAGTATCGCGCCCTGGTTTAAAAAGGCCGCCTTTTATTACGACAGGAACCCCTTTGTCATTGACAAACCGGTCGCCGGGAGCAGCATCCCATCCTATATATGCCAGGTGGCCTGGCCTGCGGGAAAAGGGGATTTCGAAAGGTCAATCCGGGGCTTCTCCCCTGCCCTGCCCTACGCGGCCCATACCCTGAAGGGTTTTCTCTTCGGCGTTGAAAGTTTGGCCTGCTGCGAGCTTGCCTACTTTAAGGACGCCTTGCCGGAAGCTGAAAATTTTGCCCGCCAGGCCGTATTCAAGGCACGGGAGGGGAATCAGTATGAAATTGAGAACCGGGGGCTCTTCTTTTTACTGCGCATAAACCTTCACACAGGAAACCTGCAGGAAATTCAGGAACTGTTCCGGCAGCTGGAAGCCCAGCTTGAAACAGAAGACTACTTAAACCGCTACATCTTCTACGATATTGTTACCGGCTGGTTTTACGCCCAAACCGGGAACACCCCCATGGCCGCATCCTGGTTGAAAAACGATTTTGAAAAAAGTGAACTGAACAGGCTCTACCACGGTTTTGAAATTATGGTAAAGGCAAAATGTTCCTTTGCGGAAAAAAACTACAAGGGGGCGCTGAAAACGCTGAAGGATCAGGACGGTGAAAACGGGCTTGCGAGTTTCCTTTTGGGAAAACTGGAAATGACCGTCCTCAGGGCGGCGGCCCTGTATCACCTGGGGGAAGAAGAGGCGGCTCTGAAAGAACTGCAAGGGGCTTACGAAATGGCCCTTCCCAATTTACTGGACATGCCCTTCATAGAAATGGGGGATGACATGCGCGCCCTTGCGGGGGCGGCCCTGAACAGCGGGACCTGCGCCATATCCCCAACCTGGCTCGAAGCGATCCGGACACGGGCATCGGCTTATGGAAAAAAACTTTTTTTGATCGCCGAGGAATTAAAGGAGCCCTCTTCCAATGGGAAAGCTCAGGCGCCGTCTATCATCCTTTCCCGGCGGGAAAGGGCGGTGCTCCATTCCCTCTCCCGGGGGCTCACCCGGGAGGAAATTGCCGGTGAAGAGGGCATTTCCCTTAACGCCATAAAAGAAAATATCAAACATCTCTACACAAAACTGGGAGCCCTGAACCGGGCCGATGCCATACGGATCGCCACAACATTGGGTTTTTTAACGAATTCCAGCCATTAGGGTGTATTCCGTTTCCAATAGCTTCATAATCTTTTAGAATAAGGAAGCTATGGCATGATGTACAAACGTTCCCTGATACAACGGCGGGAGATTGAACCCCTTCTGCTCAAGGCCGGCAGAATACTGAAATCCTACGCAGAGGCCGCAGGCTGCGCTGTTTCGGTACTGGACCAAAACGGTCATTCTATCAGGACAGAATTTACCGCCGAGAATAAGAGCCGGGGTTCCCTACCGGAGGACGGTACAAAGACCCTGTTTTTCAGCGAGCTCTGCAAAAAACACTGCGCCGCCATCAGGGCAAAGGGCGCCGGGGGTATTGCCTGTGATGAGTACCCCTGTACCGGTATGCGCATTGACGCCGCCGGTGAATCCCATCGCCTGGGGGGGGCCTACATTTACCGGTGCCCCCTGGGCTTTGTTTTCTGGACCAGCCCTATCTATTCCGGGGGACGCTCTGCGGGAACCCTGGTCGCCGGAGGGGTTATCGGTACAGACCGGCAGGAGATGGGCGAAAAAATATATGCCCTCTACAAAGAAGAAATCACCATGGATCAGATAAATAAACACCTTGCGGAAATACCGGAACGCAGTTACGAGGATATCAAGGCGCTGGCCCAAATGATGCTGATATGCGCAGAACAGATATCCCTTGGCAATGCGGACCACAGCGATACCCCCGCAGATTTAAATGGACAGGAACAGGCTTCGCAAATTCCGGAAAAGGAACGGCTCCTTCTGGCAAGCCTCCGCAGGGGGGACAACGGGGCGGCAAAAAAAATACTGAATGACATCATCGATATTTTTAAAAGCCTTAGTTCCGGTAATTTTGAATTGTTTCAGATCCGGGCCATTGAACTGGCGGTGCTTCTTTCCCGGGCCGCCGCAGGCCGGAAAAATTCCCGCAGGGTGATAGAAACCAGTGACCACTGCCTTAAACGGATCGAAAAATCAAAAACCACAGGGGAACTGATAGAAAATCTGCACATCATCGTTGACCGTATGGGGGGAGAAATTTTCTCCTTCCGGGGGATACGCCATGCTTCGGTACTGCGGAAAGCGGAGCGTTTCATACGGAAAAATTATACCCGTAAAATAAGTCTGGGGGAAATTGCCGGCGCATCGGGGCTTTCCGCCCCCTATTTCAGCACCATCTTTAAGGAGGAGATGGGAGAAAATCTTTCTGTCTATCTTAACCGGCTGCGGGTAGAAAAGGCCGCCGCCATGCTGATCGAGACCGAAGAGGCGTTAAGCGAAATATCGGAGGCCTGTGGTTTTGAGGATCAAAGCTGGTTCTCAAAAATATTTAAAAATTATATGGGACTAAGCCCCGGAAAATACCGGGAGAAGGGAGGTCCTGGTCTGGAACATTATGCAGGGTAAAGACCCGGAGCTTCCAACGCCGCCATCCATATCGGCGATTCCCTGCGGAGGCGTATTATGAAAGAAGAAAAGACATCTGAACAAAATGCAGGCTTGCAAGAAACCGATCTCATCCTGATCAAGGCCTGTAAAATACTGCGATCCTACGCCAGAGCGACCGGCGCCAGAGTCTGTGTTTACGATTATAACTATCTGCCGGTACCGGAAATATACGATGAAATGAGGGCAGAAAAAAATATTTGCCTCAACTGTATCAAACATTTCGACAGCATTGATACAGAAAAAGCCGAAACCATCCCCGTCTCTCCCTGCAATGAACTGCACATCAATGCCATCAGGGAATCCTACCGTTACGGAGGCTGCTATACCTATAGCTGCTCCATGGGCTTTCTGTTCTGGACCAGCCCCGTCTATTCCAACCACCTCTTCACGGGGGCCCTCCTGGGATCGGGTTTTCGCAGCAGTAACGCTGAAGAAGCCCCCCGTTATCCAAAGGACGATGAAAGGCCGGAACAGGAAATTCTCAATCTGATCTCCCAATTTCCCCGGGCGGAACCGGAAAAGATACAGGCCCTGCCGGAACTGATGCTGATCTGCGCAGAATCACTGTCAACGGGAAACGAAGATTACTATGAAACCCTCAAACGGCGATCCGAACAACAGGCCCGGCTTTCCACAAGCCTTCAGGAACTCAAGGAAAAATATTCAGAGGGTACGCCGGCCCCGGGCTATCCCATGGACAAGGAACAACAGCTCCTTACCGCCCTGCGCCGGGGGGATCATGAATCGGGAAAACGCATCTTGAATGAGATTCTGGCGATACTCCTCTTTTCAAACCCCGATCAGTTCAAGTATATCCAGTTCCGGGCTATTGAACTGATGGTACTCCTCTCCCGCACCAATATCGGCCCGGGGACCACGGACAAGGCCATGCTGGAAACAAACAACATCTATATCAAACGCATACAGGAAGTCAAAACCATTGAGGAACTCACCGATGTGCTCAACATTACGGTGGAACGCATGGCGGACCAAATTTTTTCTTTCCAGGGTATCCGCCATGCTTCGGCGCTGCGGAAGGCGGAACGGTTTATCCTGGAAAATTACAGCCACAAGATCAGCCTGCAGGAGATCGCCGGAGTCTCGGGACTTTCGGCGCCCTACTTCAGCACAATCTTTAAGGAGGAAATGGGAGAAAACCTTTCCAGTTACCTGAACCGGCTGCGGGTTGAAAAGGCAAGCCGCATGCTTCTGGATACGGAACTTTCCTTAAGCGGGATCGCCGGTTCCTGCGGCTTCGAAGATCAGAGCTGGTTCTCGAAGATATTCAAAATCTTTACCGGGATAAGCCCGGGAAAATACCGATCCCGAAACGGCGGTATTATAAAGGAAATTTCGGAGGATAACTTTTCTGCGGATTGCCGCAGTAACATTAAGAAATAGATCTGACCGGTGACGCAGGCCGGATTACCGGGTTTCCCGGGCCGCCCCGGGAGAAGGAACAGGCCCGCCGGGCCGCCTCTTCCGGCAGGGTGGCAAAGGCGCAGAACTCCTTCATTTCAATGGCATCCACCAGACGGCCCGGCACACCCCCGGCCTTTATGAGCAGTTCCGCCACATCCCGTGCGGTTGCGCCGTGATGCCGTCCCAGCCCCACATATACCCGGGCGCCTCCCCCGTCGCTGTCCCCGGCAAAAGAACCCTCTTTTCGGAGGGGGAGCCGGCCGCCGCTTCCGTGAGGACTGCCGCCGCCATAGGGACCGCCGCTTCCGTGGGGACCGCCGCCGCCATGGGGGCCGCCCGGGCCGCGAATTCCGCCCGGACCGCTGGGTCCGCCGCCGTAAGCGCCGCTGCCCCGTGCGCTGCCCTTCGGGCTTGGCCGGAAGCCGCTGCGTTCGCCGCCATGTTCTTCGCCCCGGTGACCGCCTGCGCGATCCGGCCTGGCCCCGCCCCTGAAGCCGCTGCTGCGGCCCGGACCAAAGCGGCCCCGGTGATCGTCCCCTCTCCGGCCTGAATCCCGGAAAGACTCCTCGGTAAATTCCGTCACCGTCCCATACCGGGAAGGGTCCAGCAGTTCCCCGTAACTTAAGGAAACCAATGCCTCCACCGCCCGCTCCGGACCCAGCCGTTCGATCAGCTGCCGGCATACCTTGGCAAGGAAGGGGGACAGGGCGTCCGCAGATACCGCATCATCCGCAAGGACAGGCGCCCGGGTGCCTGCCGGGGTATCTGCCCGGGCAATTACCGGGGTATCCGCCGGTACAGGATCAGCGGATTGGGATTCCGCCGCCGCAGATTCTGTGGCGGGCATCTCCGCCGGAACCGGTGTTTCTGTTATAGCCGTTTCAAAAACTGCGTCTCCGGCAGATTCGGCAGGCGAAGCTTCCGTTACCGGCGGCATAGCGCCATCAACGGCAAGGGCCGGATCGAGGGCCGGGATTTCCTCATCCGGCAGGCTGGCCACCACCGACGCCACGATCCGGCTGCGGATCGCCTTCATCACCGATTTGACTGCGGGGACCTTCATCCAGAGAATTTTACTTCCCAGGGTCCGTTCCATGCTCCGGGAAAGATGACTGATACGGCCCCGGTCCGCGGGTAAGGCAAAGCTGATCGCCCGCCCCCGCCTGCCCGCCCGGCCGGTACGGCCAATCCGGTGCACGTAGGTTTCGCGGTCGTTGGGGAGGTCCCAGTTGATCACGTGGGTAAGCCGCTCGATATCAAGACCCCGGGCGGCCACATCGGTGGCTACCAGGATGGTTGTCAGTTTGGCGCGGAAACGCCGCAGGGTCCGCTCACGGGCCTCCTGGGAAAGGTCCCCGTGGATGGCCTCGGCGGAAAAGCCCGCCTCCACCAGGCGGCGGGCAAGCTCGTCGGTTTCGGCCTTGGTACCGCAAAAAACCAGGCCGTAGAAATCCTCGGCCCCGTCGATGATCCGGCGCAGGGCCTCCAGGCGGTCCTCCCGTTTCAGGATCATGTAGAACTGGTCGACGGCAGGCTTTTCGTCCTCCGGGGCGGTATCTTCCAGGATGTCCACCTCCCCGATATGCTGCCGAATCACCTTGAGGATCGCGTCGGGCATGGTGGCGGAAAAAAGGGCAACCCGGCGGTCCGGCTTGACGGCGGCCATGATCTTTTCCACGTCCTCAAAAAAGCCCATGTCCAGCATCTCATCCGCCTCGTCCAGGATGAACCAGTCCACGGCGGAAAGGTCCAGCACCTTCCGTTCCATCAGGTCCATGATTCGGCCCGGGGTGCCAACCACTACCTCGGTTCCCCGCTTAAGATCGAGGATCTGGGTTCTGATAGAGGCGCCGCCGTAGACAGCGGTGATTCGGGGACTGGTATCCACAGGCGGGGCAAGGGAGGCGATTTCACGGGAAACCTGCAAAGCCAGTTCCCGGGTGGGGGTCAGGATCAGCGCACGGGGGGCATGGCCCCGGCTGGTGATCCGTTCCACCAGGGGGATGCCGAAGGCGGCGGTTTTGCCCGTCCCGGTGCGGGCCTTAACAATAAGGTGTCCCGAGTCCGCAAGGAGCCGGGGCAGGGCAATGGTCTGAATGGAGCTGGGGCTGGTAAAACCCTTGCGGGTTAAAGCCCCCAGCACTGCATCGGATAAACCGAAGGATGAGAAAGGATGGGATTCGTCTGTGGTCATATAAAAGTATAGATCAGATCCTTCTCCTTTACCAGATAGAAGCCCGCTTCTCCGGGGGGATAAACAGCGGGTCCCCTGCCTGTACATTGAAGGCTTTATTCCATTCTTCAATATGGGGAAGGGCGCCGTTCACCCGCCAAAGACCCAGGGAATGGGGGTCCTGCAGGGTTATATTCCGTATAACCTCGGGCCGAACGTTCATGGCCCAGAGGGTGGCATTGGCCATAAAAAAGCGCTGGGACGGGGTAAATCCCTTCCTGTCTTTCAGGGGTTTGACCTTTACCGCCCGCTGAAATGCTTCGTATGCGATATGGAGCCCCCCATTGTCGGCGATGTTTTCGCCCAGAGTCAGGGCCCCATTGGCGGGAAGCCCCGGCGCCGCTTCAAGGGAATTAAAAAAGTCTACCAGCACCTGCGCCCGTCCGGTAAAACGCTCACTGTCCTCCGCGGTCCACCAGTCCCGCAGGTTGCCGTCCTTATCGAATTGACGGCCCTGATCATCAAAGCCGTGGGTCAGCTCATGGCCGATCACCACACCGATTGCGCCGTAATTAAAGGCGTCATCCGCGTCCATATCAAAAAAGGGATACTGCAGAATCCCCGCGGGGATCATAATATTGTTACTTTCCGGACTATATTGAGCATTAATCACCTGGGGCAAAAGTCCCCACTCGGTTTTATCAACCGGCTTTCCCAATTTTTCCGTATCCAGGGCGCGGGAAAAAAGACGCGCCCGCTTACGGTTTGCATAAAAACTGTCATCCCCAATGTCCAGGGCGGAATAATCTTTCCATTTATCCGGATAACCGATCTTTACCCCCATGGCGTCCAGTTTTGCCAGAGCCTCTGCTTTGGTTTCCCCGCTCATCCACTGCAGGTTCCGGATCCGTTCCCGTAAAACCTCCCGAATATGAGCTACCATCTGAGCCACCCGTTCTTTTGCGGCGGGGGGAAAATATTGTTCCACATACATCTGCCCCAGGGCTTCGCCGAAAAAGTTATTCACCATCTCAAAGGCAAATCGAACCCGGGGTTGCATCTCCTCCTGACCGAAAAGGGTCCGCTGGTAAAAATCAAAATCCGCCGCGTAAAAATCACTCCCCAGGAGAAGAGCCGCATCATCAATCAGATGCCATTGCAGGTAGGCGATATGATCCGCCAGGGGTTCCCGGGCTATAATATTCGCCGCTTCGATCAGGGGCTCCTTTTGAAACAACACCAATTCATCCGGAAAGGATAGTCCCATCACCGTAAAAAAGCTGTCCCAATCAAAGGCGGGAACCAACTGCCGCAGTTCGCCGCCGCTCATCCTGTTATAATTGGCATTGGGATCCCGGAGTTTTACCTCATCAAAGGCGGCTGCGGCAAGACGGGTCTCTATCCGCAGCACCGCTTCCATATTGGTCCGGGCCTGTTCGGCGCTGAATCCTGACAATTCAAACATCCGCACGATATGGTCCCGGTATTTTGCGTTGACAGTAATACTGTTTTCGTCGGTATCAAGATAATAAGAACGGGGCATACTCAGGCCGCCCTGCCCCATGGCCCACACATGAAGGGAACTGTTTTTCGAGTCCACCGCAGTACCAAAACGGAAATAAAGATTTATGCCTGTTTTTTGCAATTCAAAAATCTGACGGAAAAGCTCCGCCCTTTCCCTGATGCCGGCTATGCGTTTTAAATCCCCTTCAATGGGGGCGGCGCCTTCCCGGTCCAGCTTTTCCGTATCCATAATCTGATCGAACAGACCGGAGATCTTCTGTTCAATGGAACCGGGGGCCGCAGTTTCGCGGTTGATACTGTCGATCATGACGAACATACGCTCATTGGTCCGGAATTGCAGTTCAGTAAAAGTGGAAACTAAGAAATCCGACGGGGAGAGGGGATGATCCTTCAGCCAGTTCCCGTTCACATACTGATAAAAATCTGTCCGGGGGGAAACGGACCGGTCCAGGTTATCAAGGAAATAATCCCCGCTTGAACGGCAGCCGGCGCTTAAAAGCGAAAGAACGATGATTGAGAGGAAAAACAATTTATTATGTTTCATACATGCTCCTGTCTTATTATACCCTTTTATGAGCAAAAGAAAAGCCGCCCTTTCGGACGGCCTTTTCTTTTAAAACGGCAAGCGGCGATTATAGACCGGTAATCTTGTCGGCGGCGGCGTCAATTTCGGCAAGGATGGAAAGCTCCGTTTCCTTGTCAAAATACCGGGCCTTCTCCATTTTGGGGTTAAAGTTGATGGTATCCCCAACCTTGAATACATGGTGGGATTCGGTACGGGCAACCAGAGGCTGGGTAGCGGTGCTCAACCAGAGGTGGATGTCCGCGCCCAGGGGCTCAACCACGGTAACCTTGACGGGCATGGCATTTTCACCGCCGCCCTTTTCCGAATAGGCCAGGTCTTCCGGCCGGATGCCGAAGAATACTTCCTTACCCACATATTTCTTGAGGTATTCCGCATGGGCCGCAGCGGGCTTGAGCTTGAAGGAGCCTTCGTCCAGAACCACGGAACCGCCCTCTTCCGACACCTTGACGGTGAGGAAGTTCATGGGGGGGGACCCGATGAACCCGGCGACAAACTTGTTGACCGGGTGGTTGTAGAGGAACAGGGGGGACCCAATCTGCTGGATCTTCCCGTCTTTCATAACGACGATCTTGTTCGCCATGGTCATGGCTTCCACCTGGTCATGGGTAACGTAGATCATGGTGGCGTTGAGGTCCAAATGCAGCTTGGAGAGCTCGGCGCGCATGCTTACCCGGAGTTTGGCGTCCAGGTTGGAAAGGGGCTCGTCAAAGAGGAAGACCTTGGGGTTACGGACGATAGCACGGCCTACGGCGACGCGCTGGCGCTGACCGCCGGAAAGAGCCTTGGGCTTGCGGTCAAGGAACTTCTCGATGTCGAGGATACGGGCCGCTTCGTGGACCCGGCGGTCGATTTCACTCTTTTCGACCTTCTTGATACGGAGCCCGAAGGCCATGTTGTCATACACGGTCATGTGGGGGTACAGGGCGTAATTCTGGAATACCATGGCGATATTCCGGTCCTTGGGGGGGACATCGTTCATCAATTCACCGTCGATATAGAGCTCACCTTCGGTGATATCTTCCAGACCGGCGACCATGCGGAGCGTGGTGGATTTACCGCACCCGGAGGGACCTACAAAGACGACAAATTCCTTGTCCTCTACCACGATGTTGGCGTTGTCCACGGCGCGGACATTGCCTTCATACACCTTTGAAATGCCTTTCAGTTCTACTTTTGCCATAATGGCCTCCCTGTTTTCGCCCTTCGCAGAGCGGGGTTAGTTTATACTATCAGGATAAAGCCGGATATCAAAAATGTCAAGAAAAAGTATATCCATGAATTGAAGATTTGCAAAAAATGCCTTATAAATGAAAGTATGAAGAAACTGGCGCCGGCCTCCATGGCCCTTATACTGACCTTTTTGATGGTTTCCTGCCCCCAGGATGAGCCCGGGGATGTTTCCGGAAATTTCTGGGCCCAGAACCTCTCCACTGGTAAATACTATCAGGTTGATGCAATCAGGCTGGCGGAGGGGCGAAAATGCCTTATCTGGGCGGAAAAATCCGCCGGGGTAAGCGCTGAAACCGCAGAACAGATAGCCCGGGAATACGATGACAATATATATCAAAAAATGCTGGATACCTTTGGCATAACCGGGAATTTTACCTTTGAGGGCAAGGTTGTTGCCCATGATACCCTGGAACTGGCCGATTGGCTGGGGAATGGGGACGGGAAGCTGGCCATTCTTCTGCTGGATATAAAAGACGACTACACCCCGGGGAAGGGCTACGTGGCGGGGTATTTTTGGGCGGGTAATTTTTTTCAAGACCCGCTACCCCAAGGCTATCGTTCTAATAAAATGGATATGATGTATGTAGATATCAACCCCGGCGTTCCTGGCTCCCCGCAATCAAATGCCACCTTTGCCCATGAACTCCAGCATCTTATGAACTATACAAACTCACAATTATCCGCTACCAGGAAAGGGTCCTCTATGGACACCTGGATTGACGAGGGGCTCGCCACCGCAGCGGAATATGTCTACCTTAAAGGACACGATACTTCCCGGATTAACTGGTTCAACAAGGATCAGGCAGGAACCATTGCTCAGGGAAATAACTTCTTTGTCTGGGGCAACCATACGGAAGAAAATAGCAATGCCATCCTGGACGACTATGCCACCGCCTACCTCTTTTTCCAGTGGCTGCGGATTCAGTCACCCAAAGGTATCGGCATCTATAAGGACATTATCAGTTCAACATATGTCGATTACCGGGCGGTAACCACAGCGGCTGGCGGTCAAAGTTGGAGCACGCTTTTGGGTAACTGGTTAAAGGCCAACTACAGGAACGATTCAAGCGGCGTGGAAGGCTACAAGGGAGAGTTGACTGCCCGCGTATGGGCGATAGGAGGGGGATTAAAGACGCTCTATCCCGGTGAAGGGGTCTATTCTAAAGATAGTTCTACCCCACTCAATACAGGTAACGTGAGGTTCGCCCAAATAACCAGAAGCACAGCGGTTACGGGACTGCCCCCGGCTTATCTTACCGGCTATACGGGGGACCGGGTTCTCATGTACAACGTCAATCTGGTCAAAAATGATACAAATCCGGACCTATCAACGAAGGAAACCGGTACTTTGCCGGGTACGGCTGAAACCAAGCCGCCGCTGTCCAGCCTCTCCGTACGGGGCGCTTTCAATATGGCCGAAGCCCCCTTTGCCATTGACGCCCGGGACATGCTGCGCCGTCATGGGCATGAGGGCTGGGAAAGCGCGAATGTTCGGGATCTGCCCGGGGTACAAATTGATGTTGCGAAATAGGCTCCCTATTAAGAGGCTTTTCCTGATACTGCCCCTGTTCCTTTCCGCCGCCTTTGTAATGGGTTTTGGGGCAAAGGATCAAGCTTCCCCGGCCAAATCCGAAGCAATAAGGCCGGTGCGGGTCACCGGCCGGGTGCGGCTGACAGGAAGCGGCCCCGGTCAGGAACTGGTTATCACCGGGACAGACCGGGAGTGGCGTATCAACAAAGAGGATCAGAACAAGCTCTGGGACCTCCAGCAGCAAACCGTAACCGTGGAAGGCCGGGAAACTTCAAAGGAAATGAAATTTGCCAACGGAACATCGGCGGGAACCTGGTATTTTCTGGAAAATATCAAAATTATCGAGCCAAAACCGGAAAAATAAGCCTTTGGCGCCTTTTCGGCCCGGGGACAACGGCGTAAGGGCGCCAAGCGCTTCCCTATCCTTGGGCAACGGCCCCTTACCCAAAGGCGGCCCTTGCCCACAGAGGCGGGTGGAGGGCCGGGGCATTCACGGTATGAGCGTCTCTGGAATTCCCTGCCGGAGGAGACCCTAGGGCTTCGCAGGCAGACTCCACAGGTTAGCGAATGCCGGGAAGGACCCGTCCCTCCACCCGTATCTGTAGAGAAGTTCCGCCTTCGGGCATGGGGTCATACTCTTGTCATTGGCTCCCCCAAAGTGCTACATTAATGCATAACAAAAAGCTTTACCCGATACGAATAAGTCAAAGACGGAGTTTACGTTGTTCTTAAAAAACCTTGATATATTAGGCTTCAAATCCTTCGCCGACCGGACCCATGTGGCATTTGCCGACGGGATCACCGCACTTTTGGGGCCCAACGGCTGCGGCAAGTCCAATGTGGTGGACGCGGTAAAGTGGGCTTTGGGGGAACAGGCATCCCGGGCCATGCGGGCGGAGAAGATGGAGGACGTGATCTTCAACGGTACCGAGAACCGCAAACCCCTGAATGTGGCGGAGGTGACCCTGACCCTGGCCAACGATGCAGGGCTCCTCCCTATCGACATGCCGGAAATCGAGATTAAGCGGCGGCTCTACCGGTCCGGGGAGAGTGAGTACTTTATCAACTCCGCGCCGGTGCGGCTTAAGGAAGTGCGGGAGCTTTTCTGGGATACCGGAGTGGGCAAAGCGGCCTATTCGGTGATGGAACAGGGTAAAATCGACCAAATTCTCTCTTCCAAGCCCGATGAACGGCGCTACTTGTTCGAAGAAGCCGCGGGAATTACCCGTTACAAGATTCGCGGGGCCGAGGCGGAGCGGAATCTTGCCAAAACCGAAGAAAACATGCGCCAGGTTGACGGGGTTTTGGGGGAAGTGAAGCGTTCCTACGATACTTTGAAGGTCCAATCGGAAAAAACCATCAAATTCCGCGCCTTACGGGAAGATATTTTTCAGCTGGAGCTGGATATTCAGCTTTTACGGCTCAAACAGTTCAAATATGAGCGGGATGAACGGAAGGAAACGCTGAACAAACGCAGTGCCGACCGGGACCGCATCCGGGAGGAGATGGAGAAGGCGAGCAAGTCCCTTGAGGAAAACATGGACGAAGTGAACTCCATGGAAGAAAAGCTCGTTGAGTACCAAAAGAACATCTACGGCCTGGCGGTGGACAAGAACGCCCGGGAGAAGGAAATCAAGATTTTTGCCGAACAGCGGGCGGAAAGTAAGGCCAAGATCGAACAGAACGAGGGCCGGGAACGGGCCATAGGCATCAAGATCGACGAACTTATCGAGGACGCCGAGGAACAGGACGGGGTGGTCCGGGATCTGCGGAAAAAAGCCGCGGACATCGAGGACAATATCCGGTCCTTTGAGGAGAGCATCCAGATTGCCGCTACCCGCATCGGGGACAACGAAGCCCAGGTGCGCCAAATCGAAGAGGAAATCCGCAGGGTTGAGCAGGAACAGGCGGGTTATGAGAAGGACCTGGAAGCCATCACCGACGACATTGTGGCCGCCCTGGACGCGGGTCTTAAGGAAGCGGGCTACTCCGCTGTTGAACGGCGGAACAACGAGGCGGCCCTGGCGGAAACCCTGGGCCGGATCAAGGCCCTGCTTGTGGGCCGGGAAAACCTGATCCGGGACCTGGCCGCCGCTGCGGACCGGAGCGCCGGGAACGGGCCCAACTCCGCAGAGCTCAAGCACATCGCCGAGAGCCTGGCGGTGTTCCTGGCGGAGGTTTCCGGGGATACCGGCAAGGCCCTGGAACTCTTTGAAAGCTACCGGAAGAGTACTCCCTCCTTTATCGACGACTTTTTGGCCCCCGAGGGGATTATCACCAAAAAGCGGGCCCTGGATGCCAAAATCCGGGCCGCCAAGGACGGGATCGAGGAACGGCGGGAGAAAATTCGGGGGCTTTTGGGGGACAACGCCGAACTGGCCACCAAGATCAACGAGTACCGGGCCACATTGCAGGACCTGCGGGTGAACCGGGCCCAGATGAGCGCCCAGGCCCAATCCGCCGAGGAACAGGCCCGGCTTATACGCCGGGAACTGGCCGGTCAGGAGGGGCTCCTTAAGAACGTGCGGGACGAACTCTTCCTGGACCGCAAGCGCTTTGAGGAAATCAACGAACGGATCGCCGACACCGAATCGGAACTGGCGGACATTGAGCGCAGGGGAATTCAGCTTACCGCGGACCTGGAAAAGCTGGAAAAGGATATTGCCAAGCGGAACGGGGATGTGGCGGGCAAACAGGCCACCATCAAGAAGCGGATGGAAGAGCTTGCCAAGATGCAGGAAGCCCTGGAAAAGATCCACCTGGAACTGGTCCAGTCGGAAACGGAAATAAAGAACATTCAGGATAACTTCCGGGAGACCCATTCCCGGGACCTGATGGAATTTGAGGAACGGATCTTTACGATTACCACCCCCGCGCCGGAACTGCGGGAAAAACTGGCCGCCGCCCGGAGCGGCCTGCGGGACCTGGGTTCGGTGAACCTGATGGCCCCCGAAGAATTCGCCGAGGTCAAGGAACGGCACGACTTCCTTACCGCCCAGCTTGAGGACCTGGAAAAGGGCCGCAGGGACCTGGAAAACCTGACCGCGGAAATCCGCGCCGAATCCTCCGAGCTCTTCCTTTCCACCTACAACAAAATCAAGAAAAATTTTCACAACATGTTCCGCCGTCTCTTTGGGGGCGGCCGGGCGGAGCTGCGCCTTTCGGACCCCAACCACGTACTGGAATCGGGGATAGAAATCTACGCCCAGCCCCCGGGGAAGAAGCTGGAAAACATCAACCTCCTCTCCGGCGGCGAGCGGTCCATGACAGCCGTGGCCCTCCTCTTTGCCACCTACATGGTAAAGCCGTCTCCCTTCTGTCTTTTGGACGAAATTGACGCCGCCCTGGACGAAGCCAATGTAAGCCGCTTCGTCCAGCTCCTGCGGGAGTTCGGCAGTGCCAGCCAGTTCATCGTGATCACCCACAACAAGAAGACCGTCACCGGCGCCAGCACCCTTTTGGGGGTGACCATGGAGGAATCGGGGGTGACCAAGGTTATCTCCGTACGCCTTGAAAACGAAGAATCCGGCAAAGCCGCCGAGCCCATCGAACAGGAAGCCTGGGAAGAAGAGGAAGTGGAGGCCGAAGAAGGCCGGGAACTCCCCATTGGCATTGATGACCCCGCCCTGGTAAGCGAAGCGGAACTGCGGCCGATTCGGGTGGGCCATACGGGGCATGCGGAAGCTGCGCCGCAAGAAGAAGAAAAATAAACGTAAAGGGCTTGCCCATTCCCTATTAGTGTATTACGATTCAGTGAATCGTAATACACTGAATCGTAATACACAGGGGGTCGGCGTGTTTTTTGGAAGAGAAAGGGAATTAGACGCACTTAATAAGCTGTATACCGGCGGCGCCTTTGAGTTTGCGGTTTTTTACGGACGCCGCAGGGTCGGGAAAACATCTCTCATAACCGAATTCATCAAAGATAAACCTGCGGTATTCTTTACGGCCCGGGAAACCAATGCAGACGAAAATCTGTCGCTCCTGAGCAGCAACATCCAGGCTTCCCAATACAGAATGGAAACGACAACGGTTTTCAGAAGCTTTGATGATGCACTGGATCATCTTTTTAAGACCTCAGAAAACAAACGGCTCGTCTTTGTCATTGATGAATACCCCTATCTGGCAGGGGCATGGCGGGGAATATCTTCGGCATTGCAGGAAAAAATCGATCACCGTTCAAAAAATTGCAAACTCTTTTTGATACTCTGCGGCTCCTCAATGTCATTCATGGAAAATCAGGTATTGGGATATCAAAGCCCCCTTTACGGAAGGCGTACCGCCCAATACCGGATAGGGGCATTCAGTTTTTTTGAGGCAAGGGAATTCTTCCCCGGAATGAACCCTTTAGACGCCGCCGCTATTTACGCCATAACGGGGGGTATCCCTACATACCTGAATCTTTTCAATGGCAAAGCCGCCCTGAAAGATAAGGTAATGACTCATCTCTTAAGCCCATCGGGTTTCCTTTTTGAAGAACCGGAAAATTTATTGAAACAGGAACTGCGGGAGCCGGCAAAATACAACGCGGTTATCCGGGAGATAGCCTACGGAAGTACCCGGCTTTCCGATATTGCATCCCAGACGGGACTTGAAACCGGTACGGTGAGTCATCTTCTTGACACCCTTATGCAGCTTGGTATTGTTGAACGGGAGATACCGGTTACCGAAACGACGCGGCGGAGCAATAAATCATTATATATCGTTACGGATAATCTCTATCAATTTTGGTACCGGTTTATACCTGGTTTAATAGATATCATTCAGCTGGCCAATGCCGAAAAGGCCTGGGAATTTATTCAGGAAGGATTAACCGCCTACATGGGCAGGATATTTGAAGACATCTGCCGTCAGTACCTGTGGCAGGAAAACAACGCAGAGGGGCTGCCTTTCTTCTTTCAAAAAGCGGGCAGATGGTGGGGCAACGATCCCCTGCGGCACGAAGAATCGGAAATTGATATTATCGCGCTCCGGGGCAAGAGTCATGCCCTGTTCTGCGAGTGCAAATGGAGAAATGCGGAAACAGGCAGAGACGTTCTGGATGCTCTCATCCAAAAGGCAGAACACTTTCATTTTGAACAAAAATTTTTCTGCCTCTTTTCCAAAGCCCCCTTCTCCACAGCCTGTAAAAAAGCTGCGGAAGAGATGGGAAATGTTAAATTGGTCACCTTTAAGGAAATGTGCCGGGAAGGTATAACCCGTTGACGGGAAGCTTGCCCCGGACTTGCAAATACGATTATAGTTTATCCATGCATATTGTTGCGGACCTTCACATCCATTCCCATTACTCCCGGGCTACCAGCCCCAAACTAACCCCGTCATACCTGGATCGCTGGGCCCGGATCAAGGGCATCGATCTGGTGGGAACCGGGGACTGCACCCATCCCCGCTGGCTTACGGAACTGCGGGAAAATTTTGATGACGCCGAAGAAGGTTTCTACACATTAAAGAAAAAGGTCCGCGCAGACTTTGACGCCGGTCCCGCGCTGACAGAGGCAATTCCCAAACCGGGAACAACAGCATTACTGCGCCTGGTGGACAGCTTCCCCCGTTTTGTCCTGACCGGTGAAATCAGCACGATCTACAAAAAGGGAGACAAGACCCGCAAGGTACACCACCTGATCATCCTGCCGGATTTCCGGGCCGCCGCCGCTTTTCAGGCCGCCCTGGAACGGGTGGGCAATATCTCTTCCGACGGCAGACCCATCCTGGGGATCGATTCCCGGGACCTTCTCTCCCTGCTCCTTGAAACCGATGAACGGTCCATCCTTATCCCCGCCCACATCTGGACCCCCTGGTTTTCCGCATTGGGGGCCAAATCGGGCTTTGATTCCATCGAAGCATGTTACGGCGATCTAAGTCCCTTTATCCCCGCCATCGAAACGGGACTCTCCTCAAATCCGCCGATGAACTGGGCGGTATCAAGCCTGGATCGTTTTTCCATCATTTCCAATTCCGATGCCCATTCCCCGGACAAGCTTGGCCGGGAGGCAACCCTTTTTGAAATGGAGCTTTCCTATCCCTCATTGAAGGCCGCCCTGGGATCTTCGCAGAATAGGGTGATGCCGGGACCAAACATTCTTTCCACCATCGAATTTTTCCCCCAGGAGGGAAAGTATCACTACGATGGCCACCGTAAATGCGGTGTATTCCTCAGCCCCGAAGAAACAGCGGCCATGGCAAAAAGTTCATCAGACGATTCCGGCAGCCTCTGCCCGGTCTGCGGCAAGCCCCTTACCCGGGGCGTCATGGGCCGGGTACTGGAACTGGCGGACAGGCCGGTAAACGAGACAGCATTATGTCCGGCTGAATTCGCCGGAACCAACAATCGATCCTACCATTCACTCATTCCCCTGCGGGAAATTCTGGGAGAACTTTTGGGGACCGGGGCGGCTTCCAAAAAAGTTGACGCCGCCTATGGCAATCTTATTGAAAAAGCGGGGAGTGAATTTTCCATCCTTATGAACATGGGCGCCGGAGAAATAGAAAAACTAAAAAGCCCGGCTGTTTCCGGGGAACTCCTTGCGGAAGCCATCGGCAGAATGCGTTCCGGGGAAGTTTCAATCAGTCCCGGCTATGACGGTGAGTATGGGGTGATCAAAGTTTTCCCCGCAGGCGAAGTACCGGTAAGTAAAAGCGAAGGGGTGCTCTTTGAGGAATCCCCAAAACAGGAACCGGTTCAAAAAAAGCGGAACAAAAAGCCGCAGGAAAAATCAAGAGCGGTGGAACCGGCGCTTGTTACGGCAGCAGAGGCCGTTGAGTTTGCCGGCATTGAGCATGTCGCAGTACCGGCGCTGAACAGGGCAACCCGCAGCCCGGCAACTTTTATCCCCGACCCGGATCAGGAGAAAGCCCTGTCCCATGAAGGCCGCAGGACTATTATCATAGCGGGGCCCGGCACCGGCAAGACCGCCCTTCTCGCTTCCAGGATCAGCAGACTCATCGAAGGAGGCGCAGCGCCCTCATCGATCCTGGCTTTAAGCTTCACCGTGAAGGCCGCAGCGGAACTGCGGGAACGCATTGCCGCTCTCGGCGCTTCAGGGGAAACAGATGACGGCGCAGCCATTCCCACTACCGCTACCTTTCACTCATTATGCTGTTCGATCCTGCGGGAACAGGCGACAAACCGGGGTATCCCCAGGGATTTTAACATTATCGGTGAGGCTGAAAGGGATCGTATCCTGCGGGAACTCTGTTCCGGAAAAAAAGTAAGGCCCCAGGGTCTTGGGAAATATATTGAAGAACGAAAACGGTTCCTCCTTCTGCCCGGGGAAACAGCCCCCGCAGTATGGATGACCCCTGAATCGTTCAGCGGGGCTGAGGGGCTTTTATCGTCCCTTGCGGAAGAGATGGGCCCGGGCGAGACGGACGCCGAAATGGAGATCCTCTACGGGCAGTACCGGAACCGCCTGCGCGAATCGGCCATCCTTGATTTTGACGATCTGCTTTCCGGCACCGTGCGGCTCCTGGCAAGCCGTGATGAAATCCTTAAGATGTACCGGGAACGGTTCCGCTTCATTTTTGTGGATGAATACCAGGACATCAATTTTGCACAGTACGCACTAATCCGGCTTCTGGCGCCGCCGGCCATACCAGTGGCTGCGGGAAGCGTATCCCCTGACGGGGCGGACTCCCCTGCCCTCTGGGTGATCGGCGATCCCAACCAGGCCATCTATGGCTTCCGGGGTTCGGACAAGCGGTTCATCGACCGGTTCCGGCAGGACTACCCCGATGCCCGGCGCTTTGAACTTACCCGCAGTTTCCGCTGCGCAGCCCCTATTATCAATGCTGCGGGACAGCTTACGGGAACCAGCCTGCGGGGGGCGGAGAAACCCGTGGACCTGTTCCGTTCCGAATACCCCACGGAAAAATCCGAAGCCGAAGGCATCGCCCGCCGTATCGCCGCCCTTATCGGCGGCACCTCCTTCTTTGCCCTTGACAGTGATGCTGCGGGAAACGGCGGGACCGCCGCGCCGGAAGACTGCGCTGTCCTGCTCCGCGCCGGCGCCATGGCGGAGCCTGTCGTTAAGGCGCTGAAGGATCACGGTATCCCCTTTGACATTACCGGGGAAGAACCCTGGTGGGAGGAAGAACCGGTCAAGCCCCTCATTGATTATCTGCGGGAGAAACAGAACTCTTCCTTTAACGCCCATCCAGCGGCGGCTCCGGCCGGGCTTCCTGCGGCGGAAATTAAAAGCGCCTGGGAATTATTGATACGGAACGGAACTGTCAGGCAGGGCAAAAAAAAGGAAATTCCCGAACCGGTACAGCGGCTCGCCGCTCTTGCGGAAATCTTTGAGGATGTTCCCGCCCTTATCGATGCCCTTTCCTGCAGCGGCGCGGAGGGTCTGCCCGGGATAAACAAGAGCGGCGTCAAGGTTATGACTATCCACGCTTCCAAGGGCCTGGAATTCGACCATGTCTTTATTGCCGGGCTGGAAGAGGGAATGCTCCCCTTCACCCTCTACGACGAATCCATTACCGATGCCCGCATTGAAGAAGAACGGCGTATCCTCTATGTAGCTATGACCCGCTCCCGGACAGGCCTGAATCTTTCCTGGGCACGGTCCCGAAATTTCCGGGGTAGAAATTTATCAAACGGCCCCAGCCGGTTTCTGGGGGAACTGGAAAAAATCATTCCCCTGTTACAGGATCGTCCTGCGCCAAAGAAGGATCCCCAGATGAAGCTGTTCCAATAAGGTTAAAAACCTTTTCTGCTTAATTCTTTTACGATAGTTAAATAAAGCAGGGGAATATCGACCCCGGATATTTTTCTTTTCTTCACATCAACAATTTCGTCGTGGGATATTCCACCGCCGATTTCAAAACAATCGGTTCCCCATTGGACCGATTTTTCACTTACGATACCGTCATTTCTTCCGTTCACACTTTTTATATACTGAAAAGTATAGAAGTATTTTAAATCGTCAAAGGCATTTTTCATTGTTGAATAATAAGTCTGATAGAAAACCCTTTCGTCCGGCTGAACAAGTACATTAAATGTACCCATGCTTTTGGTTGTCAGCTGAGAGATCACATTGTAGGTTTCCTGATTTTTACCCCCGTATAATCTGCCAAAAGTTTCCAGGGCGTTTTCCCCAAACTTTGAATGAATAATACTCTGTTTATAAAGTAAATCTGCGAATTCCCAACCATGATGAGGAGTTGACATCATCGTCACACTTGCTACCTTATCCCCAAAATTATATCTCCAGATAAGGTAACGTGAATCAATGCCGCCCTTGGAATGGCAGATTATGTTTACCTTTTCCTTGTTTGTTTTTAAAAGTATTTCTTCTATCGTGTTTTTTAACATCAGCGCATTGGATTCATAGGTACCCAGCCCTTCGGTATTGCCAAAGTACAGGTCCACCCCCCGTGCCCGGAGCACATCGGGAATTCTGCCCCAATCATCAACATTTCCCTTTTTATCATGTGCGACTATTCCATGCACCAATATCACCGGATACCTTAACTGAAAATTTCCGGCCTCCGGTCCTCCATAATCCTTTACAGCATTAACCGATGCGCAGCCGGAGAAAAAGAATAGTATCGTAATTATCAAGAGCGCTTTCAGGCCGCAGTGGCGCAAATTCATTCTACATGATATCATTGCCTGCGATTAATTACCAGCCGCCATCTTCTTATCCCGCTTATACATATACACCTTAACCCGGTCCTCTTCCTGCAGGCCCTTAAGACGCTCAAGGTGATGGTGCAGTTTAGGGATGAGATTCTCGATAAAGGGGAGAAGGCCCGTGGAGGTAAGTTTTTTGTTGACCATGAGCTGATCTTTTTCGGCAAGGGTCTGGAGACGGCAGGCAAGGTTGATGGCGTAGCCTACGTAGTCGCGGTATTTAAGACCCGGGGCTTCGGCGGAAATTTCATACTTGAATATCTTTCCCATAACCAGCGCGCCCGCAAGCCCGAGGCCGAGGGTCTGCAGAAAAAGGGTCTCGTTTAAAAAATCGAGGAATTCGTTAAACACCAACAGAGCTTCTTCCACATGATCCTCAGTGGCGGTGTCCCAGATGACAAGGGCGCCATCACCCAGAAGTTTGTAGTAGGAACAGTGATAACCGATTTGATTTACGCAGGAAAGAAAGTTGGAAGAAAATTCCTTAAGGAGTTTAAAAACCGTATTCTCATCATTATTACAGAGGAAGTTGCTGAAATTCCGTATGTCGATGCAGAGGACCAGGGCATCATCTTTGACTTCCCCAACATAAACACCGTCAAAGATATCCACGGGCATTTTTTTAAGGGCCTGCAATGAGGAAGAATCAAGCAAAATAGATGCATCTTCATCTATCATTTTATTACTCCCACTCAATGGTAGCGGGGGGCTTGCTTGAAATATCGTAGGTAACCCGGCCTATATCTTTAACAGTATTGGTGATCAGGGTAGAAATTTCAAGGAGGTCCTTCGTGGGGAAGGGATAGACATCCGCAGTCATGCCGTCGGAGCTGACGATGGCGCGGAGGGCCAGAACCCAGCCGTACTTGCGGACATCCCCAGCGACTCCCACGGAGCGGATGGGGAGGAGCACCGCAAAGGCCTGCCAGATTTCGTCGTAGAAACCGCGACGTTTTAGTTCTTCTATAAAGATGGCATCGGCGTCCCGGAGGATGCCGCACTTTTCTTTGGTCACTTCGCCCAGGATGCGGACCGCAAGGCCCGGGCCGGGGAATGGATGGCGGCGGACCACTTCTTCATCCACACCGATGATGCGGCCCAGACGGCGCACTTCGTCCTTGTAGAGTTTGTCCAGTGGTTCGATGATGCGGCCCAGTTTGCGTTTGGCGTCCACCAGGGGGCTCCCCACATTGTGGTGGCTCTTGATCAGATGGGCCTTTTTGCCAACCCCTTTGCCGCTTTCGATGAGGTCCGTGTAGAGGGTGCCCTGGGCAAGAAAGCAGGAATCGGGCAGGCCCAGGCGGACCACTTCCCGTTCCTGTATGGTGATAAAAAGATCACCGATAGCCTTGCGCTTGGCTTCCGGTTCTTCAAGGCCCTTGAGGGCGGTAAGGAATTCTTCTTCGCAGTAGATAATGTGAAGGTGCTTTGCCCCAAGCTTTTCCAGGGCGGCCTTTACGGTTTTGGTTTCGTCCTTCCGCATAAGCCCGGTGTCCATGTACATCAGGTGCACCTGATCGGGGGGCAGGGTTTTTAAGAGCAGCGCCCCGGCTACGGTGGAATCCACGCCGCCGGAAATAAGGAGCAGCACCGGGTTGTTTCCCACCCGCATTGCAAGGGAGGCGCGGACTTCCTCCACATATTGCTCCATGGTCCAGCCCGCGGAAGCACCGCAGACCCCAAACACAAATGCTGAAAGTATTTCGATCCCCCGCTCGCAGTGGGTTACTTCGGGGTGGAACTGAAGGCCGAACCAGGGCATGATGTCGTGGATCACCACTGCGGGGTAACCCGTGTCGCTGATCCCGTATTCGCGGAAGCCGTCGGCAAGCCTGGTGAGGGTATCCCCATGACTCATCCAGGCGGTAAATGAAGGGCTAAAGCCGACAAGGAACTGCGCGGCAAGGCCGTCATTAGTAATACTGTTTCTACTGTGAATTTTGACCCCGATTCTTCCGTATTCCCGCTTGGGCAGGGGTTCCACCAGGCCGCCCTGATCGTAGTTCATGCGCTGGAGGCCGTAACAGATACCCAGGAGGGGAAGGCCCAGGGTGTAAATTTTCTGATCGGGGACGGCTCCCTCTTCGGTGTAAACCGATTCGGGGGAACCGGAAAGGATGATGCCCCGGACCTTGTCGGGTCCGCTGCCATCAAGGTTGAGAATTTCGTCGGTAAGAGGGGTATCGCCGGGGATCACCTCGGAGTAGACCCCCATATCCCGAATACGGCGGCCGATGAGCTGGGTAGTCTGGCTGCCAAAATCCAATACAATAATCTTATCCACTTCGCCTCCGATAACGTGTGTAGCTTTTCTACTTCGTCCACGGACTCTTTCTGATAATAGTGGCCTTGCGGTCGTAACCCACAGAAACAATGTCTATAGGGGTTTCACAGAACCGTTCAATAAACTCAATGTACTCCATGGCTTCCACAGGGAATTCTTCGTAGGTAAGGGCGTTTGCCATGGACTTCTTCCAGCCCGGGAAGGACCGCAGCACCGGTTCGGCGTTGTTCAGGTCCTCAATGGAGGCGGGGAAGTTTTCCACGATCCTGCCGCCGATGCGGTAGGCGATACAGGCCTTGATCTCCGCCAGGGTGTCGTAGACATCCAGGTGGGTCATGACAAGGGAGTCGATGGAATTGGTCAGGCAGGCGTAACGCAGGGAGACCAGGTCCAGGTAGCCGCAGCGCCGGGGCCGCCCGGTGGTGACCCCGTATTCCCGGCCGGTGTCCCGCACAAAATGGCAGAGCTCGTCTTCCGAATCGGGATCGAATTCGCTGGGCAGGGGGCCGTTTCCCACCCGGGTGGAATAGGCCTTAAAGACCCCCAGCACCTTGTCGATGGCACGGGGGCCGATACAGCCCCCAACCGCCGCGCCGGCGGCGCAGGACATACCGCTTGAAACATAGGGGTAGGTTCCCAGGTCCAGGTCCAGCAGGGTCCCCTGGGCCCCCTCAAAAAGAACCTGGTAGTTTTTGCGGTGTATCAAATAAGAAGAAAGGTCGATGGACATGGCCTTTAGTCTTTCAATGTAAGGTTCAAGGAATTCCCGGTCGCCCTTATCAATCTCGTCGAGCTTCTCTTTCCAGGAAAGGTCCGCAATACGGATACCGTCCCGGTCGCACTTCATGGAATAGGTAATCCCGATACCCCGGCCGGTGGTACCGATGGGCTTCTTCCGGGCGGCGTCCCGGTCCTTGTCAATCTGGATATAACGGGGCAGCACGATATGGGCCCGGTCGGAAATAAAGACCCGCCCGTCGGTATCGATCCCCCGTTCATTCAGCATGGCGATTTCCTTAAACAGGGCCACCGGATCGATCACCATGCCGGCCCCCAGGATCACGATCTTGTCGGAATAGAAAATCCCCGAGGGGATCAGGTGCAGGGCGTATTCCTCGCCGCCGATCACGATGGTGTGCCCGGCGTTGGCGCCCCCGGCATAGCGGACGATTATCTGGGCCTCATTTGCCAGATAATCAACGATCTTTCCCTTCCCTTCATCACCCCACTGGGCGCCGATTACGACTACTTTCATGTATTACTCCCGATGACATTGAGAATATACAAAAAAGCCGCTTCTGGCAATGCTGCGAAACGCGATTTTTTTAGAGGAACAGAGCGGGGAAGAAAACAAATAGCCAAAAACTTTGTTTCATGCTATACTTACCAGAATATTTTTTGAGAAACAGGCGGCACTATTGTTACATCTTCGCCGGATGGTTTAATGACGTAAAAGCCATGCCGTATAGCATACAGTTCTACTTCCTCGTTGACGACAGTGGCGGCTACCGCTCCGTAGAATTGCCGTTTGTCGCCGTGCAAATCCGCATATTTACGAATTTTTTCCATGCGTTCAATATGGTCGTCTACATCGGTAGTTTTTAGATTTACTTTTACCTCAACCGCCATAGCCTGAGTACCGTTTTCCAGCATCGCGTCAATTTCCGCATAAATACCGTTTTCCCTGTCTTTCATGCTTACATTCGGGCCCATTCTGCCAAAATTGAAGCCGTATTCTTTGAACTGTTCAGTCAAGTTGGGGGTGAGGAGGTGTTCAGCCATATCGCCCAGTCTGTTGCCGAGTTTTCCGACAGCCTGTAAAGTTTTGTCCATCTGCTTTTGGGTTTCTTTTATGGCTTTTTCAGTCTCTTCATGGGCTGCCCGCAGGGCTTTTTCAGTCTCTTTACGATCTTTGGCCCGCTCTTTTTCGATACGGTCTAATGTGGCCAAAAAATCTTCAAAGGTTACTTTTTTTACTCTGGCCGCTTTCTTTGCGGGTTTTTTCGCGATGCTTTTCGTTACCGGCATTGATTCCCCCTCTACTACAACTATAGTATGAATTCCGGCTCCGGTAAAGGGGACGAATTGCGCCACGTTAAAACTAACCTATGGCGGAAATAGAATATGGCAAGGCAAACAGGCAAAACAAGCCCGGGGGCAAAGAGGCTTCAAAAAAATAATTGGCCAAACAGAAATATTTCTCCGTACCGTGTCCAAATCAACAACCAGGTCCGGCTTTTTTATTGCTGAGGCGGGGGCATTATTGTTGGCAAAACGAGTGGGGATGTGATATGCTTTAACCGAGACAATGAATGGCCAATAATGATGTGGTTTACAAAGACCAGTATATTTGGAATCGTATGAAAGCCGAGAAAAACAAGCGAGACCATTTAATCGCATTTGAGGTGGCGGCAGCAGCGACCGAGGATATATTTGCAGTAGAAGTCTATTGCGGATGATGAAGAAACGGAGCAATACAATGAAAACTTACAACGACACCTTGGATAAAAAAACGATAGCGGCTATCAAAGCCCAGGAAATTGATTATACCGATACCCCAAAGATTGAGGGGACGGAAAGTAACCCTTACCACCCGGTTCACCAGGAAATTTTAGATAAA
>BNVE01000026.1 GCA_025997875.1 Spirochaetia bacterium | reverse complement strand
GACGATCCTGCTTTCCTTATCCTGGATCGTCCATGGGGTTAAGGTTGAAAACAGCGGAAAGATCTACAATGTCCGGGCCATCAACGGGGTGGTTATGGCGCCCGGGGGCTTTGAAAATAACGATGCTCCGGGGAATCGCCTCAACAGCCCGGTCTCCAATACCAACAGTTTCGTTGTGTTTAACCACTTCCACAGAATCAATCCGGTCGCCTTCCATCTTTACCTTGACGGTAAGATCGCCCCCTATGCCGGAACCGATGCCCAGGTATTCCCCGGACCCGGCGCTGATGGCGGCGTTCCTGGGCCGGAAATCCACCGTCTCTTTGTTTTCCATCACACTGGAAGCCGGGACATCCCGTTTAACCGTTGCGGCGTTCTTGCCCGCTTCCCGGCCGGTAAAACCGCATTCTCCCAGGTTACCGCCGCCGTTGTAGATGTCGGTATAGAAGGAGCCGAATTCGCCGGCGCTGTAAAGATGGGGGATGGGATTGCCCCAGACATCGATCACCTCACATTTTACATTCCGTTTGGCCCCGCCCTGGGTGTTGGTTAAAGAAGCCTGGATGGGGAAGGCATAGAAGGGGCCGGTGGCTATGGGTTTAAGGTATTTTGGGTCCACATGAAAATCGGGATCGTTCCCCTGGGCGCAGTATTGATTATAGGTAGTGACGGTTTTTGCAAGGGCCGCAGGATCGATGCTCATTTTTTCCGCCAGTTCCCGGATGGTATTGGCCTTGACTATCCAGCCCTTGGCAATTTCGTCTACCATGCCTTTGCTCCAGGCGGGGTAGACCGGTACGGTGTTACGGGCAGTTTCATCAAAGATGCACCAGGCATTCTGGGGAACCAGCAGGCTGAACCAGGTGCCCGCGCTTTCCACATGCCCGTGTCGGGGCGCTACGGTCTCGTCCATAAAGCGGGCGCCGTTGCCCCCCACGTTGATCGTATTGAAGGCGCCGAATCCGGTGTAGGCGCCGGCGGCGGATTTAACCGTGGTGGTATAGTAATACCCCGGAGAAATCCCCGTGTCGGGATTAACAAAGTTAACATCCGGGCCGGAGAGGGCGCTCATGTGCCAGAGATCGGCCCCCACATCAATGGCCATTTTGATACCGTCCCCGGTATTGTACTTGGCCCCCTTGGAAGTGGCGTTCGCCAGTTGGGCATAGTTTTCGAGCATTTCATCGTTATTTTCAAAGCCCCCGGGCGCCATAACCACCCCGTTGATGGCCCGGACATTGTAGATCTTTCCGCTGTTTTCAACCTTAACCCCATGGACGATCCTGCTTTCCTTATCCTGGATCAGCTGTACCGCCGGAGAGGAATACCAGATATCGATCATGTTAGAACGGTCAATCACATTTTTGCGGAGGAGCTTCCAGAATTTTGAAGTCCACATTTCTCCGTCCACCGTAAGAACCGTGGTTCCCTCAGCTCCTTTAAATTCGGGATATTCAATATAGTCCCGGTAGCTAAGCTTGCTCTTATCGGCCCCCAGGCTGACAATCCAGTCAAAATTAGCCATGGAACCATCGACAATAAACTGAATGACATCATCACCCTGGTTATCATAATTGCCCCGCATGGCCTTGTAATACTCAAGGCCCTTGGCCCGATCCCGCAGCCCCAGGACCAGCTGTGCCGCATAACGGGTGTTCCCGCCTTCTTCGCCCTCGGGAGCCTTTTCCAACAGGAGCACCCTGGCCCCCGCATCCGCCGCAGTTATGGCCGATGCGGCCCCACCGCCGCCAAAGCCGATAACCACCACATCATACTCGGCGTCCCAGGATACGGTGGAAAGGAAATCCCCGCTCCGGCCCTTGGCGGCGGAATTCCCACCCGCAGCGCAGCCGGTGATAAGCGCCCCCGCCAGTACTACTGTCAGTACCATACAAAACTTAAATTTCTTCATAATTCCTCCCAGAACAAGAAATATTTCTGAACTGTTAAGGGGCTGTACCCTTTCAGTCTTTGTATTAAAGATAGGGGTTATAGTACCGGTAGAGTAATGAGAATATTATAAAATCCTGGCGGTTTTTATGATTATTTTTTTTAGCTTTAGGGCCCTCCGGATCGCTATTGAGCAATCCACAAAAGTGCTATAACATGGAGAAATTAAAAACGCAAGGAGTTGTCATGAAGGGGAGATTTTTCTTAAAGCCCCTGGATTTTGTAGTGATAGGCGTATCTGTTGCACTAACCGCTTTTTCAGCTTTTACGATATATGCCAAACCGCAAAACACACAACAGGTAATGATCCAGGGCAGCGGCCAGGTTTGGGTGTTCCCTCTGGATGCGGAGGAAACGGTGACGGTACCGGGGCCCCTGGGGGATACGGTTGTGGAGATTCGGGATCGTCAGGCCCATGTGGTATCCTCACCCTGTGACAACCAAACCTGTGTTGCCGCAGGGCACATCGAAGCTGACGGCCAATGGGTGGCCTGTCTTCCCAATAATGTATTTGTAGTAATAGAAGGTAGAGATGATATCAACGGAATCCTTGACTCCACAACCTGGTAAGGCGGTGACGCCGCAGAATCGCCTTGCGGACCGGCGGACGGTGGCGCTCCTGGGGGCCTTCTGTTTGTTCCTTTCCACCATTGAATACATGATCCCCAAACCGCTTCCCTTTATGCGGATCGGCATTGCGAATCTTCCCCTCATGCTGGCCCTGGATATTTTCCCCCTGCCGACCTTTGTGCTGCTGGTGGGCATCAAGATTCTGGGGCAGGCCCTGATCACGGGCACCCTGTTTTCGTATATCTTTCTTTTTTCTCTGGCGGGGACCGCCCTTTCCGCGGCGGCCATGTACGCCCTGCGCCGGCTTGGAGCGCGGCGGATCAGCTTTGTCGGGGTCGGAACCGCGGGGGCCCTGATCTCCAACCTTACCCAGTTGGCGCTGGCGTGGATCTTCATCTTTGGCCGGAGCGCCCGGTATATTGCGCCGCCTTTTTTGGCCATGGGGCTCATCACCGGCGTCGCCCTGGGGCTGTTCTGCGAATACTTTACCGTCAGATCCCAATGGTATGCGGCCCGTATAAAGAGGTCCTATGAACCGTAAATCGAGCCGCGAGCAAAGCTCTTCACAGAGTCCGGGGCAGAGCCCTAAGCAGAACTCTAAGCAAAGCCCTTTTGAAAAATTCCGGCTGCGCCGGCAGGAATGCTATCAGCGGCTTTTTTCCAGCCGCGCCCTCTGTATCGCGGGGCTCCTGATCATGCCCGCCCTGCTTTTCAATTCCAACACGATCTTTCGAATTCTACAGTTTTTCTTTTTCTGGCTTTTGGCCTGGCTTGCGGGGAAAAAAAACAATCCCCTGATCACCATTCTGGTCATCCTGGGCATCGTTGCCTTCAACCTTTTGGTACCCTACGGCAGGGTCATTGCGTCCCTGGGGGTCTTCAAGATCACCACCGGCGCCCTCTTGGCGGGTATCCACCGGGGCGTAACCCTGGAGGCGCTGATCATGCTTTCCTGGGTGACCATCCGTCAGGACCTGCGTCTCCCCGGTTCCTTTGGCGAACTGGTAAGCGATTCCTTCCGCATTTTCGCCCGGATCATGGAACGAAAAAACATTATCGACCGCAAAAACATCGCCGGCGGCATCGACAAACTGATGCTCGAATTAAGCGAGACCCCTCCCGAAGTACCGGCTGAGACGCAACAGGGCAGCTCTGCCGTGCAGAACAGTTCCACTGCGGCGGGGATTGTTATCCTTGTATTCGCAGTAATACTATCATGGATTCCCCTGGGGATGCAGATATTCTACCGCATATCAAGAAATTAACCAGAGAGGAACACAGAGATATTGATTTCTTAATTCTTTTCCCAGGGACACAACAGTTTTTCTGTTAAATCGGTGATTGCGAAAAGGCAGAGCCCCAGAAGGCTTAAGGCCAGGATTGCCCCGTACATTTCCCCGTAGGAAACCCGTGTCCAGGCATCTACGATAAGGTAACCTAAGCCGGAATCGGTGGCGAAGGTTTCCGCCAAAAAGAGCACCGCCACCGCCGTGCCCAGGCTTACCCGCAGGCCCGTGAACAGATTGGGCAGCACCGCGGGGATGATCACGTGGCGCATCACATCAAGCTTCCCCGCCCCCAAAGACCGTACTGAATCGGCAAGTTCTTCCGGTACCCGTTCAGCCGCGTCCCGGGCGCTTACCAGAATCTGGCTAAAGATGATAAAGCCCACAAGAAAAATTTTCGACGCCTCCCCCAAGCCCAGAACCAGCATGATGATGGGAAGAAAGGCCGCCTTGGGCAGGGGGTGGAGCAGGTATATCACCGGGGACACGATGCGGTTGATCCCGGCGGAACGCCCTGCGGCAAGCCCCAGAATCACTGCGGGGATCGAACTGGTAACCAATGCCCAGATGATCCGGGAAAGACTTGCCCCCAGATGCCGCCCCAGGGTCCCCGCCGCGCCCATTTTAACCAATGCCCGGATCACCACCACAGGTCCGGGAAGGAAGGGCCGGGAGAGAAGGGCCGAAGTCAGCGCCCAGAGTCCGGTAAAGGCAACAAGGGTGAACAGTATGGCGAGGTACTTCGTGTTACTCTTCATCTTTTTCCCGGTGTTTTGAGCAGTTTCCGCAGTGAAGCGCAGAGTTCGATAAACTGTGGGGTATTGCGGAAGTTCACAGTATCGGAGCCGGTGGGACCGGATGAACCGCAGTCGGCAGCGGGACCAATGGCGGGGCTGCCCTCGGCAGCGGGCCGGGGGATGTCCACGCAGGCGGCGATGCTGCCGGGGTTTTTGCCGGTCATCACGTAAACCTTGTCAGACAGGTAGACCGCCTCTTCAATGGAGTGGGTTACGATGACGATGGTCAGGGGGTGGCGGCGGCGGATCGACAAAAGGAAATCCTGGGCGTCCTCCCGGCTCAGGGCGTCCAGGCTGGAAAAAGGTTCGTCCATCAGGAGCAGATCCGCTTCCGCCGCAAGGGAGCGGACAATGGCGAGGCGCTGCTTCATACCCCCGGAAAGCTGCCGGGGGTAGCGTTTGGCGAAACCTGCAAGACCGAATTCCTCCAGCAGGGCGCCGGCCCGTTCCCGGCGGCGGGCTTTGGGAACGTGATTGATGAGCAGGGGGAGTTCCGCATTTGCGGAAACGGTTTTCCAGGGGAGGAGGCCGTAGTCCTGAAAGATCACGGCGGTGTTTTTCCGCACCCCCCTTACCGGCTGTCCCCCAATGCGGATCTCCCCGGCGTCGGCCCGTTGCAGTCCCGCTGTGGTGTGGATCAGGCTGGTCTTGCCGCAGCCCGAGGGCCCGATGATTGCCGAGACCTTCCCTGCTTCAAAGCGGGCGTTGATCCCCGCCAGGGCCGGCACGGTCCCCTTCCCCGGCAGGGGATAGGAGAGGGTAAGGTCCCGAATTTCTACCATGCTGCGATATTACCACGAAGCAGCGGCAGCGGCGATCCTGCTGTCAACAAGATCCTCCGCCTTAAGGTCCACCGACAGGAGCTGCCGGGTTTTGAGCCAGGCAAGGGCCTGATCGATTTGGGCCTTGTCGGGAAGGCCGGGCTTGCGGTAGGTGACGAAGCGGTAGGCGTTCCGCACCGCCGCGGGGAAAGCGGCATTCTCCACCAGGTAGTTCCGGTAGGCATCGGGGTTGGCGTTGATCTTTTGGGCCGCCCGGTAGTAGGCCCGGTAGAACTTCGTCACATCATCAAGCCGGGTATCCAGTGTCTTTTTTGAAAAGAGCAGAATCCCTGCGTCTATGCCGGTGGTATCGGTGGTGGAGAGCAATACGCCCCCCTGTTCAACCGCGGCGGTCAGGAGCGGCTCGGGCAGGCTTACCGCTTCGATCTGGCCGTTCTGGATCATTTCCAGCCGCAGGGGCATCCGGGGCACCGACACGGGCTCGTATTCGTCCATGGAAATCCCCGCACTTTGCAGCTGGGCGTCTACGGTGTACTGGATGATCGTGTTGGTGGAAAGTCCCACCCGCTTGCCCCGCAAATCGGCAAGACTTTTGATGTTGAGCCGGGAAGAGCCCACGATGCCGTAACGGCCGTCGGTGAGGCTCGTTACCTTCAGGTCAAAGCCGCCGGCAGTAAAGAAAGCCGCCGCCAGCAGGTCCGAAATGGAAGCGTCCAGCCTCCCCGCCTGAATCGCCGCATCCCGTTCCTGGGGGTTCTGAAAATTTATCAGTTCCACATTCACCCCTTCGGCGGTAAAGAAGCCTTCGTCACGGGCTACCATGAAGGGCAGGGAGTCCGCATCGGGCATGATCCCGACCCGCAGTGGTACTGCGTTGATGGCTGTACCACCGCCGCCTGTTGCGGCGTCCTGTTGGGGCCGGGCAGAAAGGCTTGCGGCGATTACCGCAAGACAGCAGAAAAGGGCGATTGCTTTTTTCATGTTCTTCATTCATTTACTCCTTGTTATAAAGTATAGATGCCGCCCGCTGTTCCCGCCAGGATCAGAAGGGGCAGAATTTCGTTGATCGAATAACTGGCGATCCGGATATGCCGGTCATCGGGAACCGATGCTGCACTGTTCCCCAATGCAATCACATGTTCCGCGATAAGCAGGACCGCCGCAAGACCCGCCCCGATAAAATACACGGCGGACACTTTCCAGAAAACTGGAACCAGAAAAAGCCCCAGCAGGGTACCCAGGTGTGACAGGATCGCCAAAAGCCGCGCAAAGCCGGCGCCGAATTCCGCGGGGATCGAGTAGAGCCCTTCCCGGCGGTCAAAGTCGATATCAGGCAGGGCGTACAGAATGTCGAAGCCCGCCACCCAAAGGGCATGGGCCCCGGCGAGGAAGAAGTAGCGCAGGGCAAAATGCCCGGTGAGCGCCACAAAGGAACCCATCACCGAGCAGGCACAGGCGATACCGAGCCAGTAGTGGCAGAGCCAGGTAAAGCGTTTGCTAAAGGAATAGCCCCCGATCAGAATACCCGCCAGGGGGAGCAGGAATACGCAGAGGGGGTTGAGCAACGCCGCCGCGATCACCAGGATAAGGCACATCACCAGGCTGAAAACCAGGAGAGCCTTCTTCGAGAGAAGCCCCCGGGGGATATGCCTGTTTGCGGTGCGGGGGTTTTTTTTGTCGATCTCCGCATCGATCACCCGGTTCAAAGCGTTGGCGGCATTCCGTCCCGCAACAGCGGCAAGGATGATGAGGATCACCTTTTTCAAGGGCGGATGCCCCCCGCTTTCCAACAGTATTGCTGTGGCCGCAAAGGGAAGTGAAAAGAGGGTGTGCCGGAAGATCACCGCATCCAAAATCATCCCGAGCTTGCGAGCCGCTTTTCGGATAGGAGACGAGGCATGGGGCCGGAACAAACCGGGGCTGTTTATGCCGTCATCCTGAATCGCGTTAGAATCCATATTCTTTCCAGCGCCGGTTTACCAGGTCCACAATGTCCGTATCCATCACCAGCGGGTCCGGCCAGGGCCGGGTGTGGCCCTCATCAGGCCCCTTCCTGGTGGCGTCCAGCCCGATCCGCGTGCCGTAGCGGGGCAGCGGCGAGGAATGATCCAGCGCGTCCAGGGGGCCGTCGCTGAGCACGATGTCCCGGCGGCCGTCGATGTTGTTGAAACTGCGCCAGGCAACTTCGGACACATTCTGAGGGTTCACCTCCGCATCCACAACGATGATAAGTTTGGTGTACATCATCTGTCCCATGCCCCAGAGGAAGTTCATCACCTTTCGGGCCTGCCTGGGGTAGCGCTTCTTTATCGAGACAATGGCGCAGTTGTGGAAGACCCCTTCCAGGGGCATATTCATGTCGATGATTTCCGGGCAGAGCTGTTTCAGGAGGGGCAGGAAAAGCCGTTCCGTAGCCTTGGCCATCCAGCAGTCCTCCTTCGGGGGAATCCCCACGATGGTGGCGGGGTAGACCGGATTCTTCCGCCGGGTGATCCGCTGCAAATGAAAAACCGGGTAATCATCCTCAAGGGAATAGAAGCCCGTGTGATCCCCAAAGGGCCCCTCCCGCCGCGTTTCGTTGGGGTCCACGTAACCCTCAAGAACGAATTCGGCGTCCGCCGGGATCATCAGATCGCTCAACGTAGCCTTTGCGATTTCTGCACCGCGGCCCCGGAGGAAGCCCGCGAAGACCATCTCCCAGATACCCTCGGGCAGGGGCGCGGTGGATGCGTAGGTCACCGCCGGATCGCAGCCCAGGGCCACCGCCACGGGCATCCGTAAGCCCCGTTCACGGTACTGTTCGAAGAAGTGGGCCCCGTCTTTGTGGAGGTGCCAGTGCATCCCCGCGGTACGGTTGTCGTAGATCTGCATCCGGTACATCCCCATGTTCCGCACGCCGTGGTCAGGCGCTTCGGTGCAGACCAGGGGGAGGGTGAGGAAGCGGCCCCCGTCTTTGGGCCAGCACTTCAAGACGGGGAGACTGTCAAAGCCCGCAGCATTGCTGTGCGCCGGACCGTCCCCCGCATTATCACCCACATCTTCAATCACTTCCTGACATTTGGGATGGCTGATTTTTTTTGGAAAGACGCTCATTGCAATGGGCAGTTTGGGAAGCGCTTCGGGAACCGTTTTCAATAAATTGAAGTCCCGCGCCTGGGACCATGCCCAGCTGATAAGCCCCTCGATCTCGGCAGCCTTGGCGTCCAGGCTTTTTGCGCCCAGGGCCATGGACATCCGCTTTTCGCTTCCCATGGCGTTGATCAACAGGGGGTATGCCGATCCCTTCACCTTCTCGAAAAGCAAAGCCGGTCCGCCCGCATCAGGCTCTTGGCTCGCCATACGCCCCTGCGGGTCGTTTGCCGATAAGAAGGATTGAATGGGCGCTGGCGCGCCCGACGTCATTACCCGGCTGGCGATCTCGGTGATCTCCAGTTCGGGATCAACCTCGGCGCTGATCCGTTTAAGCTCCCCCGCTTTTTCAAGGGCGCTGATAAAATCCTGTAAGTCTGTGTATGCCATTAAAAAAACTATAGCGGAAAGAAGGCGGGTTTGCCAGACATGAATACAGAATAGTTTTTTCCTTGCCCAAAAACCTTAAAGGACGGTATACTCTAAGGGTAAGGAACATCCAACGAGGCTGTAAGGCCGAAGTTTTAAGGAGGAACGGTATGCCACAGGGTAAGCTCATGAATTTGCATGAGAAACTTGACATTGGAGTAAAGGCGATAGAACTCAAAAAACAGGGTAAATTTGAAGAAGCTATGCGTCTAAAAAAGACCATGCCCATGCCTCCCTTTATGGCAAAATTAATCAAGGACCATGTCGGTCTTGATACTTTGTTAAGCATGGGGTGGAATATGGCCGAAGTAGAAGCCGAATATGGACCTGAATACCTATCTCGATAGCCTTACCGATAGTGTTACTAGTTTAGGCGCAGGTCGTAAGGGACTGGCGACTATCGGCGAGGAAGCCGAGGGGCACCGACTTTTTGACGACGGCATAGCAACTGCCATGACTGCATTTCAAGAGGCCAAAGATACTGCTGACCCACAGGTGCTCATCCTTGCCGAACTGGTATTTTTGCAGCAGGAACTTCAATTTTGTGACGAAAAAGCCAAGGCTACCCGCAGCAGTTTGAATCAGGCCGTTCAGGATTTTGAAGACGCCCTGCGGTGTCTTAAAACGGTGGAAAACAAAGTACTATATCAGGCGGCCGAAACCACCCATCTTACCCGCCCCGAAAAAAGAGTACAGGGCTTTCCAAAAGACGCGTTCCACCAGGCCTGCCATGCCCACCGCACCCGGATACAGAATTACCTCCGTATTCCCGGTATGAACCAGCTTGAAGCTGCTCTCTATGAGCTGCGGTTTAGCAATATGGCTGCCGCAAGCAGTAGTTATACGGAGAAGCAAAGGGCGGCTTTTGGCGGGGAACTTTATGTACATGGTGCCGGAGCCGGTATTTCTAAAAATATGATTTCCAAGCGTAGTGGGCGGAGTTGCCCCTAACAACACCTCCGTAAGCGAGGTACATTCGTAGAATGCCTCATCCCTCCCTAAAACCGGTGTCATTCAACTTCTTGAAGTTCTAATTGATATTCAAGTGTGTCCATCGCCTCTGCATTATGCCGCTGTGCAGTACGATTAATTATTTCCATATCCCGCCTATCCTGCTCTGCTTTTTGTGCTGCCGTAAGGTGAAATGACGTAATTGATAGTAAGGGTTCTTCATTAAATAAAAGGGTGACCCGTCTGTTTTTTTCGAGCCGTATCGGCCCTTCGGGTACAAATACGCGGCCATCATAAATTGCCGTTACTGTTTCCATAAATACTTCCCGGGAGTGATTGCATATTTCCAGTATCGCATACCCTGTTCCATAATACAATGTCGCGCAAACCCGTCTCTAGCGATTCTCATTTTACACCAAGAATAAGAAGATCAACCACGAAAAAGACAGAAAACACACGAAATTTCATGGCGTTTTTCGTGTTTTTTTTTCTTCAAAATGAGAATTGCTGACCCGGCTCCCGCCCTCTGGCTTTTTGGCCCCGAAAGAAGGTCCGGAAATAGTGCTGTATGAGGGTAATGGTAAAATGTAAGGGGGGAGAAAACAAAAAATGTACATTTCGTTTATGGTTTTTTGTCTAAATCCTTTAATTGGCCGTCAATAAACTGCCCCATCACCTCTTTAAGATCGCTCAAAGCCGCCTTACGATAGGTTTTCATGGTTTCAGGCAGATTAATCTCCTTAGAAAACAAGGCAATCGTATCAATTCCCAAGGCTTTGGCAATTCGTTCAAGCATTTCCGGCGATGGAAACTTGATTTTAGTCTCGATCATACCTATATAGTGGGTGCTGGTTTCCACTTTTTCCGCCAGCTTTGCCTGTGAAAGCCCCAAAGCATTGCGGTATGCCTTCATATTTTTTGCCACTATGTCTCTGATATTCGTCATATCCCACTGTATGCCTAATTATAAATTTAGTAGGCAGAAGGGATATTGACCAACTTCCAATTTGTATTTTATTATACTTCCTGTATGGAAGTTATAAAATTCTATACTTTACCTGCCCTTGAGGGCGGGAATTTCAAGGGGTGAAAGCCCTAAAAATGTAAAGGAGACATTTATGAAAAAAAGAATCTTAGGGATTATCGCCATAGGGGCGGCAATCATGGTCGGGTTGAGTGGGTGCAACACGCTCCAGACGATTGAAGTCAGCACTGCGCCTGCCCGGACGGTCTACGGACAGGGGCAGGAACTGGATAGATCGGGGCTGGTAGTTATGGGGCACTTTAAGAAAGACAGCAGAGAGGTCACGAATGAGTCTCAAGTTTCGGGCTATGACCCAGGCAAGCCGGGGGAGCAAACGGTAACGGTTACCGTAAAAAAGCAGAGCGCTACCTTCAAGGTGACCGTGGTGCCGGTGGAAAAGCTGTCTATTTCGCAGCCGCCTGCCAAAACGGTCTATATGCAGGGGGATGACTTTGATCCGACGGGGCTTAGTGTGTTGGTAGACTTCGAGAAGGGTGCGGTTCCGAGCGAAACGGTCATTTCCAACCGGCTGACAGTATCGGGATACAGCAAGAATAAGTCGGGCGCTCAAAGCATTACTGTAGAATATTTTGGCAAACGGACATCCTTCGAAGTGAAGATTGCAGCCCTTGTGGGAATTGCCGTGGGGGCTCCGCCGAACAATACGGAGTATTTTACGGGAGAAGACCTCGATCTATCAGGCCTCATTGTAAATGGGACATGGGAAGGTAATAGACAGAGAACTATACAAGTTACCTTAGAAAACCTTTCGAGTTTTGATAAGAACCGAGCAGGGAAACAAGATGTCTTTATTACCTATTCGGGAAAGACAACGAGCTTTCCCGTAACGTTTGTGGGAATGCAAAGCATATTAATTACAAGGCCGCCGGCGAAGTTAAACTATGAAAATGGGGAGAGACTTGACCTTGCTGACCTGACTGTTCAGGGGACACGGACGGGGGCAACTTCGATAGAGATGGTGGATGTTTCGCGCTTGAAAATCTCAGGGTACGACAGATTCAAGGCGGGAAACCAGACGGTCACTGTTACGATTGGAGGCAGGAGCGCTACCTTTAGGGTAACGGTGGAACAAAGTCCGTTTGTGGGAACTTGGCTTGCATCGCGAACAACCGGTGCCGGCACATATCCGGTAACACTTACAATGTCGGAAGACTCATGGGCAGTATCATGGCCGACAATCGATGGTGTCATCAAGGGATACGAATACGGCGGAACATATACGCGAGACAGCGATACCGGAAACGGAAAGCATGCAACACTTTCGCAAGGTTATGTATATACTGAGGCACCAACCGACGCTCAAATTCTTTCAGCGACCGAACTACAACTCACTGGAAACAACGGGTGGTTTAGAAATCCGGGGGAGACGTACACCAGAAGGTGATAGACATATACACAGCGGTGACAGGGAAGTGACTGTGGTCTATATGCCCTGCGTCGTCCATGATGCAGGGCAATCAGGCGGCGGACCGAAGATCCAATGCCTGTTGAATGGATACTGCGCCAAGCCGTGCGGGACGTAGAGGCGGGGCGAAAAAGTCCTTTGGACTATAAATTTAGACGGTGGGAAAGATCCCAAAAGGGTTTTAAAATGACAAAGAAACTTGTTTTACTGATAATAACGGCATTTGCCACGGCGAGTGCGGTAAGCGCGCAGGCTACCATTGGCGGCGGGCTTGCGTTGTCGTCAGCGGAAGATGACTACTCGACCGGATATAGCGGCAAGAATGCGGGTTTCGGAGGGAATGTATCCTTCGATTATCTCCTGCCCATTGGCATATCGCTGTCGCTGGGAGCGGAGGTTGGTGTTCACTCCGCGACGTTTGAGAAGGTCGTTACCGAAGCCTTAGTGATCCCCCTGCTTTTGCGCGTTGGTTACCACTTGGATCTGATTGACAACCTTGATCTTTACGCTGTTGGCAAAATCGGCTATGTAATTCCCGCTCTGACTTATAGGTATACCAAGAGTTTTAGCGGCAATAATATAAACGTGGGCGACGACGAAAAGGGTGGGCTTGGAATTGGAATTGACATTGGTGCGGCTTATTATTTTACGCCAAGGATCGGTGTCTTTGCCGAAGCCGGTTTCGAAGTGTATAACGTCAGCCTGGAGATGTCAGGGTCTGATAATTATACATCCTATAATGAAACTATAGACATAAAATTTACCCGGTTTCTTACGGCGGGTATTAGTATCAAGTTAGGGAAACCTAAAAGGTAACTGACTGGACCTGCCCCGACCGGGTAGACAAAAAGTTATTGGACAACTCTATTACATTTTATTCATGCAAAACACCGCATACAGCGGCACGCTCTTAATTCTGTTTTCAAATCCGAAATTCTTGGCGGAAATACGTACCGCATAGTCATAGCTATATTTTTCAGCAAAGACAGAAAGGCTCCGCGATTTGACGTGGATTCCCGCTTTAACCTCAACCGGAATGATCCGCCCGTCCTTTTGTATAACAAAATCCACTTCGGCGGTGTTGTCGGATTGCCAGTAATACAGAGGATATCCCAGGGCATTTAAACTGATTGCAACATAATTTTCAGCAAGGGCGCCCAGAAAGGTATTGTCCACTTCCAGATTGGAAAGGATCATTCCCTGGGGAAGAGCGGATTTCATAGTTAGCATTCCTACATCGGCCATGTAGAGCTTAAAGTTTGCCGGTTCGGTGTAAACCGCCAAAGGCAGCCGGGGATCGGTTAATTTATTGCACTTCAGCACCACCGCCGCAAAGTTGAGCCATTCTATGGAGGCGCCAAAAATTGCGGCGCTTCCCCCGGATTTTACTACCTTGTACTGAAACTTTTTATTATCCTTGGCGAGTTGGTTTGGGATAGAATTATAACAGGCCCTGATTTTAACGCTCTCCGGCGGGGAAGCATATTTTGCCATATCGGCAATATAGTTATTCATAATTTCATTTTGAATAACAGAAACATTCACCAATCTTTGATCTTCCGCATAAATACTGACCACCCCGGGCATGCCGCCGATTATCAGGAACAGTTTATACAGTTCCAAAAGTTCGCTGTGTAAGGCTTGGGGTATTTTTTTATCCTGTTCATAGGCCCCGCGGATTTCGGCGCACAACCATTTTTTTCCCAGAGCCCAGAGAAATTCCTCAAAATCCAGGGGCAATAAATGCAGGGTTTCTACCTTGCCTACCGGGAATGAATACTGCTCACGGTTAAGCGCAACTCCAAGGAGAGAACCGGCTGCAATCACCGGAATATCGGGCGCTTCATCACAAAAATATTTAAGGGATGTAAGCGCCCGTTCACAGGCCTGGATTTCATCAAAGAACAACAGGGTCTCGCCGGGGACTATGGCTTCTCCGAACTCGCCCTCCAGGTACCGTATAATTTTTTCCGGGGAAATATCTTCTGCAAAAAATGAGGCCGCCCGCTTGTTTTTTTCAAAATCAATATAGATGAGTTTTTTAAATTCCCGGCGGCCAAATTCCTGTATCAGCCAGGTTTTTCCAACCTGTCGGGCCCCCTGCACAATAAGGGGCCGCCGGCCCTTTTTGGTTTTCCACAGGCCAAGGGTGGAAAAAAGTTTCCGTTCCATATAGGCCAAGATTAGTCGAAAATTACCGTTAAGTCAAGAAAAATCATAAAATTCTGATTTTTCCTGACTTAACGGTAACTTTACCCCCAAAATCGACCTTTTTCGGCTTAGTGCTCCGCCAGCTCCGACAAGGGTATCGGCCGGGGGGTATCATTCTCCCCTTCGGTTTTTGAAAGCTCCTCCATCAGTTCCCGGCCCCGTTTGGAAAGTTTTACGGGGACCTGGACCATGAGCTTGATGTAGAGGTTGCCCCGGCGGCCGCCGGCGGGGACCCCTTCGTCCCGGATGCGGAGCATCTTGCCGTTCTGGATACCTGCGGGAATCTTTACCTTGATGGTCTTGCCGTCCAGGGTACTCACCTGGATGTCCGCCCCAAGACTGGCCTGGGTGATGGAGATGGGCACCGCGCAGTAGAGGTCCAGGTCCTGGCGTTCAAAATGTTCGTGGGGTTTTACCCGGATAAACACATAGAGGTCCCCCGCGGGGCCGCCGTTGGGACCGGCATCGCCCTGCCGGGGTATGACCACCCGTTTGCCGTTTTCCACCCCCGCAGGGATGGTGACCATGATCTTCTGCCGTTTTTTCTGGGTTCCCGAGCCGCCGCATTCTTTACAGGGCTGTTCGACAACATAGCCTTCGCCGCCGCAGGTGGGACAGGTGGAGGCCACCGAGAAGAAGCCCTGGCTGTGGCGGACCTGGCCGGAACCCTGGCAGGTAGGGCAGACCTTCCGCCCCGCGCCGTTCGCCGCCCCGGTGCCTTTGCAGGCAGGACATGACTCGTTCCGTGAATATTGAATTTCGACCTTGGTACCAAAGACCGCGTCTTTAAAGGGTATCTCGATGTCGTAGCGGAGGTTGGCGCCCTGCCGGACCCCGCCGTTTCCACCGCCGGAGGACCGCCGCCCGCCACCGCCGAAAAAGGTGTCGAAGATGCTGGAAAAATCCCCGCCTCCAAAGAGGTCCTCAAAGCCCCGGAAGGTCTGGGAATAGTCATGCTGCCCCCCCATCCCTTCAACCCCGGCAAAGCCGAACTGGTCGTAGGCGGATTTTTTCTGGTCGTCACCGAGAACCTCGTAAGCCTCGGTGGCCTCCTTGAATTTTTCCTCCGCCTCTTTGTTCCCCGGGTTCTTGTCCGGGTGATATTGAATGGCAAGCTTCCGGTATGCTTTCTTTATATCATCCTTGGACGCGCCCTTCTGCACCCCCAGGACTTCGTAATAATCACGCTTCGCCAAGATATCACCCTTCTTTCACGTTATAGGATTTTTAAGAATAACCACAGAGAGCACAGAGGGAAGAACACAGAGTTCACAGAGAAGAAATAAAATTTTATTGATCTTCCTCTGTGAACTCTGTGCACCCTCCGTGTCCTCTGTGGTTTCTCTTCCTCTTATTTTTTGTCGTCATCGACTACTTCGTAGTCCGCATCCTCGGCGCTCTTGGTGTTGCTGTCGCCGCCGCTTGAACCCGGACCGCCGCCTGCATCGCCTTGGGGACCGGCCCCGGGCTCTGCGCCGCCCTGAGCGCCCTGTTGTGCAGCTTGCTGCTTGTAGATCTCTTCGGCGATCTTGTAGGACACCTGCTTGAGGGCCTCGGTCTTGTCCTTGATAACCTGGAGGTCATCTCCCTCAAGGGCCTTGCGGAGTTCCGCAATGGCTTCTTCGGTCTTGGACTTGTCTTCGGCGCTCACCTTGTCGCCCAGGTCCTTGATGTTCTTTTCGGTGCCGTAGATCATGGTGTCCGCTTCGTTGCGGACCTCCGCCTTTTCCCGCTCCCGTTTGTCTTCTTCGGCATGGATTTCAGCTTCCTTGACCATGCGGTCGATGTCGCTGTCGTTCAGCCCCGAGGAGCTTTCGATGCGGATCTTCTGTTCTTTGCCGGTGCCCAGGTCCTTGGCGCTTACGTGCACAATACCGTTGGCGTCGATGTCGAAGGTAACCTCAATCTGGGGCACGCCCCGGGGTGCCGGAGGAATACCCACCAGGTCGAAGCGGCCCAAAGTCCGGTTCTGGTTGGCCATTTCCCGCTCGCCCTGCAAAACCTGAATGGAAACGGCGGTCTGCCCATCGGCGGCGGTGGAGAATATCTGGCTCTTCCGGGTAGGAATCGTCGTATTTCGGGGGATCAGTTTGGTCATGACCCCACCCAGGGTTTCGATGCCCAGGGAGAGGGGGGTTACGTCCAGGAGGAGTACGTCTTTGACATCCCCCCCAAGGATACCGCCCTGGATGGCGGCGCCTATGGCCACCGCTTCGTCGGGGTTTACGCCCCGGTTGGGTTCCTTCTTGAAAAGGTCTTTGACAATTTGCTGTACCGCGGGGATACGGGTGGAACCGCCCACGAGGATTACTTCATCAATCTGGTCCGCATTGAGCCCGGCGTCGGCCAGGGCCTTTTTGCAGGGCTCCCTGGACCGTTCAAGCAAATCGGAAACCATCTGTTCAAACTTGGCACGGGTCAGGCTCTTCTGCAAATGCTTGGGGCCATTCTGGTCAGCGGTGATAAAGGGAAGGTTGATCTCCGTGGTCTGCATGGCGGAAAGTTCAATTTTGGCCTTTTCCGAGGCTTCCCGCAACCGCTGCAGGGCCATCCGATCCTTGCTCAAGTCGATCCCTGTATCCTGCTTGAATTCGGCGATAAGCCATTCCTGGATACGGCGGTCAAAGTCGTCGCCCCCCAGGTGGGTGTCGCCGTTGGTGGATTTTACCTCAAAGACCCCTTCACCCAGTTCCAGGATGGAAACGTCGAAGGTGCCGCCCCCCAGGTCGTAAACGGCGATGGTCTTTTCTTTTTTCTGGTCCTTGTTGAAACCAAAGGCCAATGAGGCGGCCGTGGGCTCGTTGATGATCCGCTTGACCTCAAGGCCGGCTATCTTCCCCGCATCCTTGGTGGCCTGGCGCTGGGCATCGTTAAAATAGGCCGGCACGGTGATAACCGCTTCGGTGACCGCTTCGCCCAGGTAGTCTTCGGCGGTTTTCTTCATCTTTTGAAGCACAAAGGCGGAAATTTCCTGGGGAGAGTAGTTTTTGTTCTCGATATCCACCCGGACATCCTCCCCCTGTTCCACCACCTTGTAGGGAACCAGCTTGAGTTCACTGGTGACCTCGGAGTAGCGGCGGCCCATGAACCGCTTGATGGAGTAGACCGTGTTCTCCGGGTTGGTGATCATCTGGTTCTTCGCCGGGGCGCCCACTACCCGTTCACCCTTGCTGGTGAAACCCACGATAGAAGGGGTAGTCCGGCCACCTTCGGCATTCTGGATTACCACCGGTTCACCACCCTCAAGAACGGCCACGCAGGAGTTGGTGGTCCCCAGGTCGATTCCAATTATTTTGCCCATGATATGTTCTCCTTTCGTTACATTAGAATATACTTATATTTGCGGGGGAAAGTCACTTCCTCTTGGACTTATGTCCCCATATACGCCTGTTTTATGCTTCCCCGGCAGGGCTTCCGCCGCCATCGTTCTCCGCCGATGCATCGGGCATCAAAACCTTCACCTTGGCGCTGCGGACGATCCGGTCTTTCAGCATATAGCCCTTCAGAAACTCCTCCTGAACCACTGGTTCGGTGATTTCGGCGGATTTGTCCATCATCAGGGCCTCGTGCCGGTTGGGATCGAAGGGTTCCCCGGCGGAAATAAAGCTTTTCAGCCCCCATTTGCTGTCCAGTTGGGAGGAAAGCCGCCGGGAGATCATATCGATCCCCTCATAAAGACTGGTAAATTCCTTTGAAGGGGCATTTCCCGTAGCATTTCCCCCGGCAGCAAGGCTGCCATCAATGGCGGTTTTTGCAGCCTGAATGGCCCGATCAAAGTCATCGATGATGGGAATAAGGTCCAAAAGCAGGCTCTGGTTGGCAAAATCAATGGCGTTCTGCTTTTCCTGGTTCATCCTTTTACGGAAATTCTCAAAATCCGCTGCTTTTCTTAAGAATTGGTCCTTTGCGTCCGCCAGTTGGGCTTCCAGAGAGGCGATCTGTTCAGCGAGCCCGGCCTCACCGGCCGCGGCAGTGATTTCCGGAGCGGCTTCCGCCGAATTTTCTGCTGCGGCCTCCGTCCCTTCACCGGTATTACCCGTTTCTTGGGCGTTTTGAGGATCGATAGGTTCTGCCCCGCCTGACGCCGGGTTCAATGCTTCACTTTCCTGATGCTTGTCGCCATGAGAATTATGTTTTGACATTAATTATTTCCTGTATGTTTGGATCTTACTAAAAACATACTTATCCGGGACGCTTATGGTCAAGAAAAATCCATAATATCCCGGAAAAATTCGATAAAATTACCAAAAGATTCTCCAATTTTACCGAAACAGCAGGATCGCCGAAATTGCCGCCAGTACCAGTATCATGATCCGGAAATGGGCTTCGGAGATTTTCTTAACCATGATAACCCCAAGCAGGGCCCCGACAAGAATGGCGGGAATCATCAATAAATTGAGGATAAGGGTCTCTCGGGAAAAGTTATGCCAGGCAAAATGCTGAATGGGCAGCTTGAGGTAATTTACAATGAGGAAAAACCATGCCCCGGTCCCTACAAAGACCTCCTTGGGCAGCCGCATGGACAGCAAAAACACCGACATGATAGGCCCCGCTGCGTTGCCTATCATGGTGGTAAAGCCCCCCAGGATGCCGCAGGACGCACTGAACCACCAGGCAGTGGGAATTGCCGCGTCTTTGCCCCGCCTTTCGTTCCAGATCATCACCACCAGCCCCACGAGAATACAGGACCCGATAAGGGTCTTAAAGCCCCGGGGCGGGATAAAGCGGTCAACCACCAGGGCAACCCCAAAGCCCGCCAGAGCCCAGGGGATCAGACGGAAGATGTGCTTCCAGGAGGCGGAACGCCGGTAAACGATCACCGCCAACAGGTCCGCAAAGCAGAGCATTGGCAGCACTACTCCGGTAGATTCCTTGGCGCCGAAGATAAGGGCCATAAAGGGGATCATCACGGTGGTTATTCCGCTGAACCCCGTTTTCGACATCCCGATGGCGAGCCCGCAGAAAATCAAAATTACGATCTGCCAGGGGGTAAAATTGTAGGAAACTATATTTTGGATATTCATGTTAAAAAAACAGATGGGTCCCGAACCGGTCAACCAGCACCAGCAGTCCCAAAACGCCCGTATATACCGCAAAGCCCAGGAGCGACCGTTCCCGGACAATCTTCAGCATCAGCCGGACCGAGAAAAAGCCCACTACCGCCGCAACCAGGGTCCCCGCGATAATCGGCAACGCCCCAATCCCCGCTGAACCGGAGGCGTCTGCGTTCGCCACAACACCTTCCACTTCGGCAGGATCCATGAGATCCTTCACCTGCAAAACCAGGGCTCCCAGAATCGCCGGAATGGACAACAGAAAGGAGAATCGGGCGGCAAAATCCCGGTTCAGCCTGCGGGAAAGGGCCCCCGAAAGGGTAGCGCCGGACCGGGATACCCCGGGGATAATTGCCACCCCCTGGAGGACCCCGATAACCAGGGCGTCCACCCAGTTGATATCATCTTTTCCCTTAAGGGCCGCCGTAGCAGCCCGCCGGGAGAGCAATTCCGAACCAATCAGGAGCGCCGCCGTAATCAGGAAGGCAAAACCCAGAAAAGACCCCGAGGCAAAGGCCGATTCAATCAGGTCCTTCCCCGCAAGGGCGACAAGCACCGCCGGCAGGGTCGCCAGGATCAGATAGCCGGTCAGGGGCTGGACAGGCTTGCGTAGAATATCCAGAATATCTTTCCATAACACAACGAAGACAGCCGTCAGGGTGCCTACGTGAACCATGGTATCAAAAAAAAGGGCGGGTTCGGAAATGCCCAAAATTTTTTGAAAAAGAACCAGGTGGCCGGAACTGCTTACGGGCAAAAATTCGGTAATGCCCTGGATCGCCCCCAGAAGGATGGCCTCAAGTACACTCATGGTGATACAATAATCGTATTATTCAGCCGATGCAAGTCGGTGGGCGCTCAAGGGGGTTGATAAAAAGTTGTTCAAAAATTGAACAACTTTGCAAAGGAATGTTGCCATTCCTGAATAAATATGCTATTCTTTTTTTAAGACAGCGATTTCTCGGGAAGCCCTTGAAAGGGCGCCGGGGCAGCGAATCCGGCCAGCCTGTTTCGGCGGCGACTGGGTTTCTTTAGCGTCAAAGGGGGGCTTAATTTGGCCTCACCGGATGAAATTCATCTTTACAGCCCGGCTCCTTTGCCGGGCCGGTAAGGAGAGGTTCCCCTCCGGATGGAGAAGGTCTGTCCTGATGAAAAAGTGATATATGCACAACGGCAAATGGTTCAAAATCCTGCTTAAACTCCCCGCCATCCTGGTTATCGCGGGGATCTGGTTTCTCTCATCCCAGAGCATCCTTCCGAAACCCAAGGGTATCTTTGGTTTTGACAAGTTCCAGCACCTGCTGGCCTATTTTGTCCTGGCCTGCACGGCGGGCCTCTGGTTCCCCCGGCAAAAGTGGCAGCGCCCCGGCGCCGCCCTCCTGTTGATTGCCGCCGCCATCAGCTCCGCCTACGGCGTCATCGACGAAGTCCACCAGTATTTCACCCCCGGCCGCGACTGCAACATCTGGGACTGGCTGGCGGACAGCATCGGCGCCCTCCTTGGCGCAGGGGCCATGAAGTTCGCCGCCCTCAAACTAAAGCCGGAAGAAGAAGCGGCGGCATGACCGAAGATGTCCGCTGGGTACAGCGGTTTGAGAATTACAAAAAAGCTTTAGCAACCCTGGAAAGGGCGGTAAATCTTGCATCGGAACGCCCGCTGACGGAACTGGAACAGCAGGGGCTGATAAAGGGGTTTGAATTTACCTTTGAATTGTCCTGGAATGTGATGAAGGATTATCTCTCCGATATGGGGATTATCGGTATCATTGGCAGCAAGGGCGCCATAAGGCAAGCCTTTAATTCCGGCCTTATTACTGAAGGGCAGCTTTGGATGAATATGGCGGATTCCCGTAACCTCATATCCCATACGTATGATGAAAAAACCGCTGCTATATTAGCCGCAGACATTACCGGAAAATATATCACCGAATTCGAGAATTTTTCCCGTAAAATGTCAGAATTTGCCGCCGGTATTGAGTAAAAAATGCAATACGGGCTATCGGATTATACACTGGAAACTATCCGGGCTATATTAGGCAAATATCCGGGGGTACAATCTGCCATACTATACGGAAGCCGGGCCAAGGGCAATTTTAAAACCGGCTCAGATATAGATATCACCCTTCATACCGACAATAGCTTTACCCATGGTGATCTGCTTGATGTAATGGGTGATTTTGACGATTCGGATATGCCCTACATGGCGGATATTTCCATTTATTCTTCCCTGGAAAATCAAAATCTGAAAGACCATATCCGGCGGGTGGGCAAGGTTTTGTATGAGAAACAGCCCCGGAAAGAACTGGCCGCATCGGCAGACAGCCCCCGTTAAGCTATATATTCCATTACTAATGAAATATATATTCCATTACTACTGGAATATATCAAGCGCATAGATTATACTTAACCTATGAAGACATCAGTTTTACAGGAAGTCGGCATAGATCAGAAGGCAGCCCTGGATGAACAGGGTTCGGGGCTTGAACGTGTCAGCCTGCCGAAATTGCCGGACATCCAAAGCCATGCCCTGATCGTCAGCGGCATACGGCGCTGCGGAAAGAGTACCCTGCTCCATCAGTTTGTCAAAAAGCTGGGGCGGCCCTTCTTCTATTTCAATTTTGACGACCTCCGGCTTTTCGATTTTTCTCCAGCGGATTTTGAGCTTCTTGACCGGGTTATCGCCGAATCGGGCGCCCGGCTGCTCTTTTTTGATGAGGTCCAGTCGGCAGAACACTGGGAACTCTATGTCCGGCAAAAGCTGGACGAGGGCTTCCAGGTTATCGTAACCGGTTCCAATGCTTCCCTCCTGAGCCGGGAACTGGGCAGTAAGCTGACCGGAAGGCATCTGTCGAAGGAGCTGTTCCCCTTTTCTTACGACGAATTTTGCCGCTTTACCGGCCAGGCTGCCGGCGCCATACCTGCCGGATGCGCCGCACCTACCGGATGCGCAGAATCCCTGGATGCCTACCTTGAAAAGGGCGGTTTCCCCGAATACCTCAAGACCAACAATGCGGAGATTCTGACCCAGCTTCAACAGGATATTTTATACCGGGATATAGCGGTTCGTTACGGGCTTCGGGACGTAGCATCCCTGCACCGCCTTTTTGTGTATCTGGTTTCCAACGCGGCACAGCTGGTATCCCCAAGCAAGCTGCTTTCCGTGGCGGGGGTCAAATCGGCCACCACGGTGCTGGAGTACTTTTCCTATTTTGAAGCAGCCTACCTGATCCATCTGGTCCCCTGCTTCGCCTGGTCCGTCAAGGCCCAGAGCCTTGCGCCCAAGAAACTGTACGTTGCCGATCCGGGTATCATCAAAACCGGGACCGCATCCTTTACCGGCAACCAGGGCGGGTTGCTGGAAAACTTTGTTTTTACCGGCCTGCGGCCCTATACCCGGGACCTTTTTTATTTTGCCAATGAAGAGGGGGAGTGCGATTTTATCGTGAATCCCCACGGGAAACGGCCCTGCTGCGTTCAGGTTACCCTGGAGCTTACGGCGGACAACGAGGGCCGCGAAGTACAGGGCCTTTTGGCGGCGCTCAAGTTTTTCGATTTGGATGGGGGAATCATCCTTACCCGGAATACCGAAGACCTTATCCTGGAACAGGGAAAGCGGATTAAGGTTGTCCCCGCCTGGAAGTATGACTTTGCGGGGGTGGAAAATGGCTTGTCCATGGGGTGAATAAGGGATATAATCCCATTAATGAGGATAAGTGAAACCGAGAAGAAGGTCTTAACCGAAGCGGTACAAACCGCAGATGCCAATGCCCGGGTGTGGCTTTTTGGTTCCCGTACCGATGACGCCAAAAAGGGCGGCGATATTGATATTGCGATCCTTTCCCCGAAAATCGGGATCCCTGAACGGATGAAAATCCGGCGGAGTATTACCGATATTCTGGGTGAACAGAAAATAGACATAGTGGTTTCCGCTGACGGCACGGAGCCTTTTTTCCGGCTGGCGGTAGAAACGGGGATGCCCTTGTATGGGTAACGGCGCCCTGGAGATACTTAAATTCAATCTGGAACATCTTGCCGCCAGTTTGAATTGGCTGCGGCGTTCCTTTGATATCTGTGTTAAAATCGGGCTTAAAGCTGAATATCAGGAAGATGAATTCGATCAATTCGAAAATCTTACCTCCCGTTATGCCCGTACAACAGACTTGTTGATTAATAAAGTATTACGCAGTATTGATGCGGTAGAATTGGTAGACAGCGGCAGCGTCATAGATGCTGCCAACCACGCTGAAAAGCGCGGCATTGTCGATTCGGTTTCCCAGCTGCGGGATCTTAAGGATCTGCGGAACGAAATAGCCCATGAATACGAAACCGAGGATCTTTCGAAGCTGTTTGCCTTGGTTCTGGACACCGTTCCCCGTCTGTTTGTACTTGCGGATCGGACGGTAAACTACTGCGGGAAATATACGGGTAAGCCCTCCCTCCCAAATCTTATTTTTAGTCGGGATCAATCATGAAAGGCATTATCCTGGCCGGCGGGGCAGGCACCCGGCTCTATCCCATAACCCGGGCTGTCTCCAAGCAGATCCTGCCCCTCTACGACAAGCCCATGATCTACTATCCCCTGTCGGTGCTGATGCTGGCGGGGATTCGGGAGGTGTTGATTATCTCCACCCCCCGGGACCTTCCCCTGTTTAAAGAGCTGTTTGGTACCGGGGAATGGTTGGGGATGAGGTTTGAATACCATGTGCAGGATGCACCCCGGGGCCTTGCGGACGCCTTCATCCTTGGGGCGGATTTTATCGGCGGCGACAGCTGCGCCCTGGTCCTGGGTGACAATGTCTTTTACGGCCGGGGTTTTAGCGGAACCCTGCATGATACCGCCGCAAAGGTTGAAAAAACAGGCGGCGGGGCGATCTTTGGTTACTTTGTAAAGGACCCTGCTTCTTATGGGGTTGTTGAGTTTGATTCGCAGGGCAAGGCCCTCTCGATAGAGGAAAAGCCCGCATCTCCCAAATCGCATTACGCCGTACCGGGGCTCTATTTTTACGATAATGAAGTGGTGCAGATCGCCCGGGACATCAAGCCCTCCGCTCGGGGCGAAATCGAAATCACCGCAGTAAACAACGCTTACCTGAACCGGGGCCGTCTCTCCGTGGAGGTTCTGGGCCGGGGCATGGCATGGCTCGATACTGGCACCTACGACGGCCTGCTTGAGGCTTCAAACTTTATTGCGACCATCCAGAAACGGCAGGGCATGTACGTTTCCTGCATCGAAGAAATAGCCTACGCCAACCGGTGGATAAACCGTGATGCCCTCTTGCGACTTGCGGCTTCCTACAAGACTGAATATGGCGAATACCTAAGCTATGTGGCGGAAAACCTTTAATGCCCTTTAGCTTTGCTCCCTGTCCCATTGCGGGGCTCTGTGAAATTCAACCCAAGGTATTCGGGGATTCCCGGGGTTATTTTTTTGAAAGCTACTCGGAGCGGGACTTTACCGCCGCAGGTTTCCCCATGGCCTTTGTGCAGGATAACCAGTCCCGCTCGGTAAAAGGGGTACTCCGGGGCCTTCACTTTCAGAAAATCCACCCCCAGGGTAAGCTGGTCCGGGCCATTGAAGGTGAAGTGTTCGATGTGGCGGTGGATATTCGTCCGGACTCCTCCACTTACGGCAAGTGGCACGGGGTGGTCTTAAGCAGTGAAAAACAGAACCAGTATTACATCCCCCCGGGTTTTGCCCACGGGTTTCTGGTCTTAAGCGAAACTGCCGTTTTTGCCTATAAGTGTACCGATTTTTATCACCCCGAGGATGAGGGCGGCATTATCTGGAATGATCCCGCCATCGGTATTGCTTGGCCGGATCTGGGGATGAGCTACTTCCTTTCCGATAAGGACAAAAAGCTGCCGGTACTGTTTTCCGCAGGAAAACAGCAATGATTTGGCTTATCGGCAACAAGGGCATGCTGGGGACAGAGCTGTCCCGGGTGTTGGAACAACGGGGTCTAGCCCACACCGGTACTGACCGGGAAGTGGATATCACCGACCCTGCGGTTCTTGGGGCCTTTACGGAACAGCAGGCCGCTGCTGGACAGCCTTTCACTTGGATCATCAACTGCGCCGCTTACACCGCAGTGGACAAGGCCGAAGATGACGCCGAAACCTGCCGCCGCCTGAACACCGATGGCCCCGGCAACATCGCCGGAACCGCCAAAAAGATCGGCGCCAAAATACTGCATTTTTCTACCGACTATGTGTTTAACGGCAGGGGAAATCAGCCCTACAAAGAGGATGATGAGACAGACCCCATCGGAGTTTACGGCCTGACCAAACGGGACGGCGAGCGCCGGGTCCTGGCGGCGAATGAGGTCTCCTGGATCATCCGCACCGCCTGGCTTTACGGCAGGCACGGTAACAACTTTGTGCATACCATGCTCCGTCTGATGAAGGAACGTGACAGTGTTTCTGTGGTGGATGATCAGCGGGGCAGCCCCACCTGGGCTTATGATCTGGCTGACACCGTAACGCTGCTCATCGCGGCAGTTGACAGCGGTAAACCGGTTCCCCCCGGTATCTATCATTATACCAACGAAGGGAACATTACCTGGTTTGACTTTGCGCAGGAAATCTACGCACAGGGTAAAAAGCTGGGACTGCTCAGTAAGGACTGCGCGGTTAAGCCCTGTACCAGCGCCGAGTTCCCCGCCAAGGTTACCCGTCCCGTCTATTCGGTGCTGGACAAAGGCAGGATAAAGGCCGCATTGGGTCTTGAGATACCGGAATGGGACATGAGTCTCGGGAGGTATTTGAAAGCATGCGGACATTAAAGAATATCCTGGTTACCGGCGGCGCGGGTTTTATCGGTGTCAACTTTATTCATACCCTGCTGGAAAAGTCACTTGAGTTTACCGGTCGGATCATCAACCTGGACGCCCTGACCTATGCGGGGAATGCCGCGAGCCTTGCAGACATAGAAAAGCAATTCGGCGGCAACCCTACCGATAAAACCGGTTTAAGCAAGGCCCGTTACTTTTTTGAACACGGCGATATCTGCGACCGGGCCTTTGTGGAATCGGTTTTTGCAAAGTATGATATTGACACGGTGGTGCATTTCGCCGCTGAAAGCCATGTGGACCGTTCCATCCTGGGACCAGAAGCCTTCATCAAAACCAATGTGATGGGGACTTTCACTCTGCTGGATGTTGCCCGTAACTACTGGAAAAACACTGATGGAACCATCCGGCAGGATGCGCTGTTCCACCACATCAGCACCGACGAGGTATACGGCTCCCTGGGGGACACAGGCTATTTTACCGAGGGCACCCCCTACGACCCCCGGTCCCCCTATTCGGCGGGTAAGGCTTCAAGCGATCACCTGGTCATGGCCTATCATCATACTTACGGACTGCCTGCGACCCTGTCCAACTGTTCCAACAACTACGGGCCCTATCAGTTCCCGGAAAAGCTCATCCCCCTGATGATCCTCAACATGCTTGAGGGAAAGCCCCTGCCCGTGTACGGTGACGGCAAAAACATCCGGGACTGGGTGTATGTGGAGGATCACAACCGCGCCGTCTGGGCCATCATGCAGCATGGCGTGACCGGAGAGAAGTACAATATCGGTGGTGAGAACGAGTGGGAGAATATCAAGCTCCTGGATACCCTGATCAACATCGTGTCAAAAAAAGCCGGCCTGGACCCTGCCAAAGTCCGGGGCACTATCGCCTATGTAAAAGACCGGCCCGGCCATGACCGACGCTATGCTATTGATTGTTCCAAGATCAAGCGGGAACTGGGCTGGAAGCGGGAAGTGAGTTTTGAAGAAGGGCTCACCCGCACTGTGGACTGGTATCTCTCCAACACCGAATGGATAAACAGCATCCGCAGCGGCGAATACCAGAAGTGGGTGGAGCGGAACTACGGGAAGCGGTAAACTACTGAGCTCCCACACCCAAGTTTACACATAAAAGAATTCAATAAGAAAGACATAGAAGGCTAAAACTCCTCTATGAGAATAAAGAGGCAATAATTATGTACACAATAGCTTTAATTGGGTGTGGTAGAATCAGCTCTAACCATATTGAAGCATTTATAAGTAATAAAAATGTAATGCAGCTTGTTGCGGTTTGTGATCCAATCACAGAACGAGCAAGCGAAAAAGCAGCGGAATATAAAAAAGTAATACTAGATTCAAAGATAGTTATATATAAAGACTATCAACTTATGTTAAAGGAAATTAAGCCTGATATCGTAACCATTGCTTGTGAATCCGGTAAGCATCCGGAAATAGCTATTACGTGCCTGCGGTCAGGCTGTCATGTGATATGCGAGAAACCTATGGCCCTTTCAACAAAAGATGCGGACACTATGATTGATACCGCACAAAAAAACAATAAAAAACTTGCCATCTGTTTTCAAAATCGGTTTAATACACCGATTCAAAGATTACGTACCGCTATTGAAGCAGGCCGTTTTGGCCGGTTGCTCCATGGCATGGTTCAGATTCGCTGGAATCGGAATGAGAAATATTATGCCGAAGCTTCCTGGCGGGGAACTTGGGAGCAGGATGGTGGTACTTTGATGAACCAGTGTACCCATGGAATTGATCTGTTGCAGTGGATGATGGGGGAAGATGTGGTACGAGTACAGGCGCAGACCCGACGGTTCTTACGTCCAATTGAAACTGAAGATTTCGGCGCCGCCATTGTGGAATTTAAAAGCGGAGCTGTTGGAATTATTGAAGGAACCGCAGATGTGTATCCCGCTAATTTGAATGAGACACTATCAATTTTTGGTGAAAAGGGATCGGCAGTTATCGGTGGACTTGCGGTTAACAGGATTGAGACCTGGCGTTTTGCGGATGCCGGTTTGGTGGGAGATACGGAAGAAAAAGTTCTGGACCCAAACCAAAAAGACCCTCCAACGGTTTATGGGTTTGGACATGCAGCGTTATTTATGGATTTTATCAAGGCTATTGAGACTAACCAGGAGCCTTTAGTTTCCGGTATAAAAGGGAAAAAAGCACTGGAAATAATTTTAGCTATTTATAAATCGCAGAAAACCGGTAAAGCTGTTGATCTGCCTTGCGATTTTTCTACCCTGGAAATGACCGGAGAATTTAAATGAAAGTACCCTTTTATGAAGCAACCAGAGAATATGCACTCTACAAAGCGGAATTCGATAAAGCCATTGCAGATGTTATCGCATCAGGCGGATTTATCCTTGGGAAGCAGGTGCAGGATTTTGAAGAAGCTGTTTGTAAATATACCGGTGCAAAATATGCAGCGGGAGTCGCCAATGGGAGTGACGCATTGGTCATTGCATCCGATATATTGGATTTTAAGAATGGCGTTGAGATTTTAACCCCGGTATTCACTTTTTTTGCTTCCACATCATGTATAGCCCGCCTGGGCGGGAAGCCGGTTTTTTGTGACATTGATGAAGATACGTATTGTATGGATATGCGCGATGCTGAAAACCGGATTACCGGGAAAACCAAAGGGATATTGCCGGTTCATCTTTTTCTGCAGACCGTAGATATGAATCAGTGTATGAAACTGGCTGAAAAATATCATCTTGCCGTACTGGAAGATGCTGCCGAAGCCTTTGGTATGAGGACGCTGTATAAGGGCGAACATAAACATGCGGGGCTTATCGGCGATTTTGGCGTATTCTCTTTTTTCCCCACCAAGACCCTCGGCGGATATGGCGATGGCGGTATGATTGTTACCAATAATGAGGAATTGTATCAAAAAGCAAAAAGTTACCGGGTACATGGCTCAACCGTGCGATACCACCATGATTATATTGGTTATAATTCCCGGCTTGATACCCTGCAGGCGGCGATACTACAGGTCAAATTATCGTACATAGATACTGCCATACAAAAAAGGGCAAAACATGCCGCACAATACCGGGAATTATTGAAAGATATTGCCGGAATTAAGCTGCCGGTTATTCAGTATGAAAATAAAGAAGTGAATTATGTATTTTGTATTCAGGCTGAAAAGCGGGATGGACTTGAGGCATGCCTCAAAGAAAAGGGTATAGGCGTATCAATTTATTACCCGGTGCCCCTTCATTTGCAGAAGTGTTTTGAGTATTTGGGTTATAAAAAAGGTGATTTTCTGGCAGCGGAGCGGCTCTGCGGAATGGTACTTGCGCTTCCCATGTTTCCCGAACTGACTGAAGATGAAGTGAGCTTTGTGTGTGAAAGTATAAAGGAGTTTTATAAGAAATGAATCAAACACGTACCCCCCCCCCCCCATACACAGTCGGGCTAATAACGTATCATTATCCTCATTTGAAAACAGAACAGGTATTACAGCGGCTTCTACAAAAACAGTTAAACTATAAAATATTCGCGTTGCCCTTTACACCCCGTAAACCGCGAGAAACATTATTTGCTCACCGGCCTGAGCAGTCTGATGCGGTTGTACCAGAGGCTTTGGCAAAAAAACATGATATTCCGTATATTCAATGTATGAGTGATAAAGACATTGATAACTCCTGTGACATATATTTGATTTTAGGTGCTGGTATTATTTCTGGTGAATGTATCAGTGGGAAAAAAATAATTAATTGTCATCCGGGTATTATTCCTGCGTGTCGTGGATTGGATTCATTCAAATGGGCTTTATATGACATGAAACCCTTGGGCATTACACTGCATTATATAGATGCGGCGGTTGATGCCGGCGAAATAATAGCGGTTATACCGACCAATGTTTATGAGTCGGACAGCTTGACTACCCTGGCTCGTCGTCATTATGAAAATGAAATTGACTGCCTTTCTAACGTTACTTATTATTTAGAGAACCCAGTGAATCATTTTCCGGAAATTGAACTGTCAGAAAGCAGAATGAGGATGCCTATTGAAAAAGAACGGGAGCTTGTGCGCCGATTTTCTGCATATACAGAAAAATATGGTAGTTATTTACTTAGGTAAAGATGTACGATAAAGAAAATTATTATGTCCATGAATCTAGTTATGTAGATGAGGGCGCTGAAATTGGCGAGGGGACGAAAATCTGGCATTTTTCCCATATTATGTCCGGCGCTAAAATCGGCAAAAACTGTTCCCTTGGGCAGAATGTGAATGTTGGTTCCCACGCCGTTATTGGTGATGGAGTAAAAATACAGAACAATGTATCGGTTTATGATGATGTCATTATTGAAGACGATGTATTCTGCGGCCCCTCCTGTGTATTTACCAATGTGATAAATCCGCGGGCCTTTATTGAACGGAAACATGAATACAAGAGAACGATAGTAAAAAAAGGCGCTTCTATTGGCGCGAATGCAACTATTGTGTGCGGGGTGACCATTGGCGAGTATGCGCTGGTGGGGGCGGGCAGTGTGGTTACACGGGATGTGCCGGATTATGCACTGGTGTATGGGAGTCCGGCGAGGGTGCATGGGAAGATCGATAAAGATGGGTGTAAGTTGAGTTAAAAATGGGCATTTTTATACATGAAACAGCTAATATCTCGCCGGATGCCCATATTGGTGAAGGCACAAAGATATGGATAAATTCTCAAGTGCGGAAACATGCACATATTGGAGAGAATTGTATTATCAGTAAAGACACCTATATTGATGAACATGTAGTTATTGGGGATAGGGTTAAAATACAAAATGGGGTATCCGTATATCATGGAGTCACAATTGAAGATGATGTATTCGTAGGCCCCAATGTCACCTTTACAAATGATCATGTTCCCAGGTCCTTCAATACTTCGTGGAAAATATCAGAAACCATAATAAAAAAAGGCTCCTCTATTGGGGCAAATGCGACAATAGTATGCGGAATAACGATTGGAGAGTATGCCATGATAGGGGCCGGCAGCGTTGTTGTAAAAGATGTTGCGCCCTATACATTGGTAGTTGGAAATCCGGCAAGACAAATTGCGTACATCTGTAAATGCGGCGGTAGGTTGTCTACGGATGGGATATGTAATGAATGTGGGGAAATATTTGAGGTTCCGCTATGAATAGAAATATTCGCGGTTCCGTGATTCTTGTAACGGGCGGCGCAGGATTTATAGGGAGTAATTTAGTTGAACGTTTAGTTGAAGAAGGGGCACGGGAAATAATTATAGTTGATAATTTATTTTGCGGTCGTGAGGATAATTTGCCGCCCCACCCCGCAAATATTGTTCTTTATAAAGAAGATGCAGAATTCGCATCATCCCTTGAATATATTTTTGATAAATACAAGATAGATATAGTTATTAATTGTGCAACCAAGGCATTAAATTACTCCTTTGTAAATCCTTCAAATGCGTTCACTGTAAATACTAACATTGTTATTAATTTATTGGAATTGTTGCGCAAGAAAAAATATGAAACGCTCTGTCATTTTTCAACATCAGAAGTTTATGGGACTGCGGTATATGAACCCATGGATGAATCACATCCAAAAAATCCAATGACGGCATATGCCGCCGGTAAGGCTGCGGCGGATATTGCGGTAGAAACATATGTCAGAATGTTTGATATTGACGCATTTATTTTTCGCCCTTTTAATAATTATGGACCGAAACAAAACTATCGAGGATTTCTTGCCGGGGTTATTCCAATAACTACATACCGGATATTTAATTCACAAAAGCCGGTTGTATATGGGAATGGCAATCAATCCCGTGATTTTATATTTGTTGAAGATACCATTGATGCATTAATAAAAATATTTCCCCTCATTAAAAGAGGCGAGGCCATTAATGTTTCAACGGACAACCAAATCGCAATTATTGATGTGATAAAGAAGGTGTGTGATTTAATGGGATATAAAGGCGGGATTGATTCCCTGCCTGCCCGGTCTGCTGATGTTCAATGTCACAATGCCGATAACTCAAAAATAAAATCATTGATAGATTATAAATTAACCTCCTTTGATGCAGGTATGAATAAAACTATTGAATGGTATAAAAAAGAATTTGCGAGGGATAAAAATGATAAGACTAATTAAACCGGATATTGCTTTTTCCGATATTGAAGCTGATTTTAAGGCTGTTTTTGATTCAGGCATATTTACAAAGGGTACTTATGTTAAATCATTTGCCAAGGCTTTGTGTGATTATACAGGAGCAGCATACTGTCATTTTGCTACATCCGCGACAACCGCACTGTCTATGTGTTTAAAGGTGCTTGATATAAAACCCGGAGATGAAGTCCTTTGTTCTGATTTTTCGTTTCCTGCAACTGCCAATGTTATAGAAGATTTGATCGCATGAATTCCACTGGGATTACCCAGAGAATCAACAAAAATTACAGCTTTCGTTTTCTTTGTAATCTTCTTTTCAAGATTATCCGGCCTCATATTATACGTATCAGGATCAACATCAACAAAAACATGGGATTCCATTACTTGAAGATGCGGCATGTGCAATTGGTTCGTCAGAAAACAATATAAAATGCGGTAATATTGCCGATCTTACTTGTTTTAGTTTCCATCCGCGCAAATTACTTACAACCGGGGAAGGCGGGGCCATTTTGACAAATAATAAAGAGTATAAAGAGATATTGGATGTAAAACTTGAACATGGGGCTGTAATAAATAGCGGAAAATTTGATTTTATCGATTATGGGTATAATTATCGTTTACCGGAATTACAAGCTGTTATGGGGTTAAAACAACTTCAAAAATTAGATGAAATTATTAGCATAAGGCAAATTATTAAGGAAAGTTATATAAAAAATTTGGCAGGATTGGGATTTGCCGAACAAAAAACAGATAGGAATGTCTTTCATAATATGCAATCAATTGTTTTTAAAGTGCCGGACAATATCAAGCGGGATGATCTTGTCAAACATTTAAAAGAAAACGATATAGAGGCAACTATAGGTACATATTGTTTATCTGACTGTACATATTACCGGAAAAAGTATAATAATATTCAACCGGTTGCCAAGATGTTGTATGATATAACAATTACCCTTCCCTGTTATTCTGGTGTTGATGTAGAATTGGTGTTAGAAAAAATACGGATGTATAGCTCAAACGAGGTGTAGAATATGATAAGTATTGCATTGGTTGGTTATGGTTATTGGGGTCCGAACGTTGCAAGACAATTATATAATAACCCGGAGATAAATTTTCCAATAATATGTGATAAAAGAAAGGAACGGCTTGATGCGGCCAGAAAAATTTATATTGAACAGGTAAAATATTTATTGGACTATAATGAAATTTTGAACAATAAAAACATAGATGCCGTAGCTCTCGCCGTAGAAACCAGCGCTCATTTTCAATTGGCTAAACAGGCTCTTGCGGCGGGAAAGCATATATATATTGAGAAACCTTTTACCTCAACCGTTGCCGAGGCTATTGAACTGAAATCTCTTGCCGAAAAAGCAAAAAGAATCATCCATATAGATCATATTATGATGTATCATCCATTTATACAAAAAATAAAGGAATGGTATGATTCGGGAGAAATAGGAAATATTGTCTATTTTGACGCATCACGAATGAATTTGGGGCAGATAAAAGAAGATGTAAATGCCATGTGGGATTTGGCAATTCACGATCTGTCTATATTGGATTATCTCTTTAATCCCGGATATCCGGATTCTCTTTATGCCATTGGACATAAGAGTATAAACAAGAGTGAAGTAACAACTTTTCTGCTGCTTAAATATAATAATTTCATTGCAAATATCAAATCTAATTGGTTCTCCCCGGTTAAGGAGCGTAAACTTATTATTGCCGGTACAAAAAAAATGGTTGTTTACGACGATGTATCTATAGTTGAGAAGCTTAAGATTTATGACAGCGGATTGATTCCCAAAGTTGATAATAGTGATTATAACACCTATGCGGTAAAAACACGGACCGGTGATGTTTTATCACCGGACATTAAAGAGTCTGATGCTTTATATAATAGTATCAATCATTTTGTAGAATGTATAAAAAATAAAACGAGTTCTCTTTCGAATCCTGATCAGGGCATTCGATTGCTTAAAATACTGGAAGAGGCTGATAAGCAGTTATGATATGAATAGTATATTATTTTCTATCTTCAGAAAACTTATTTTCAGACTCATTTCACAAAAGAAGGAAGAGTATAATCGTTTTTATATATGGTATTATGATCGACTCCAATGTTTGGGAGAAATACGATGGTAATCCAAACATTGGCAAGAATAAAATATGTATTTTTTATTGGGCATCAATATGGATATAATTTATTAAAATATATCATCAGTTGCAAAAAAAATATTAATATCGCTTATATTTTTATTGAGAAAGATTCCGAGCACGAGCAAGAAAAATATTACAATAAAATTGAGGCATTATGCTGCCAATATAATTATAAATATACAAACGATCTTTCAATGAAGAATCAACTGACTATTTTAAAAGAAAATTCTGTTGATTTTATCCTTGTTTATGGTTATAGACGGCTTATCAAAAAGGAAGTTTGCGAAGAGGCCCAACATGGTGCAATTGCGATGCATTATGCCATGTTACCTAAATATAGAGGATTTGCTCCTGTTAATTGGGCTATTATCAATGGAGAGAATGAAACGGGGGTAAGTTTATTTTTTCTAACTGAAGGGATTGATGATGGTGACATCATTGAACAAAAGCCTGTATCAATATTAGTTCAAGATGATATTAATACTGTGTTGGAAAAATGTAATGCGGAAGCGTTAAAAATATTTGATAAACAATTTGATTTATTTGAAAATGGAATCATAAATCGATTACCTCAAGACCATAGTGTGGCATCATATACCTGTGCCCGATCCCCGGAAGACGGTCTTATTTGTTGGGATAATAGTACAATAAAAATTCATAATTTAATTCGTGCCTTAACATATCCTTTTCCCTGTGCATATACTTATTTGAATGGAGAGATTATTCATATTATTGATGCTGAAATATTGGAATGCGGGAATTATATTGTCACAATACCGGGCAAGATTATTTCAAGAATAACTGAGAAGGGAGCCATTTTATTAAATGGTGATTGTGCATTCTATTTAAAAATACACATTTCCTAAACCATAATCTATGAGAACAAAATTAAAAATAATATAAATAATAAAATATAAAAATATATAAATAAGTAAATAAAATAAAATAAATATCAAACAATAAATAATCAAAAAATTATATAAATAAATATATAAATATAAAATAAATAAAAATAATAATTAAATATATTTATATAAAAAAAAAAAAAAAAAAAAAAATATATATATATATATATATATATATATATTTATATATATATATATATATATATAAATATATAAATAAAAAAAAAAAT
>BNVE01000025.1 GCA_025997875.1 Spirochaetia bacterium | reverse complement strand
TTTTGGTGTTTACTTTAAGGTTTCTTTCTTTTTTCCTTTTTAATTGATAAAAAGGAGAAATTTTTTTAAAAAACTACTTGACAAAAAGGGGTGTTCTTCAGTTTCATTTTCCCCCCCCCCCCCCCCGTTAGGGCTTAAACTAAGGTTCCTTATCGCCTTTATTGCGGCGCTGGCCCTTGCAGGCTGCTTCAGCTCTGTCTTTGAGCCCAACTATACCCTGGGTATCAAGGGTAAAAACACCACCGGTGACCCCAAGACCATAGGGGGGACACCTGAGAACCCCGGGACATCCGGCTCCGGCGGCTACACAGGCCCCGTCCCAACAACCCTCTGGGCAGTCCCCGGCGATACGTTGGTTAAACTCTCCTGGGCGGAACTGAGCAACAGCGAGTTTGCCGGGGTGGATATTACCTGGACGCCGGCGGACGGAACACCGGCGCAGGGGCAATTCGCCCGGGGCACGGCGCAGCCTTTAATCATAAGCGGCTTAACCAACGACACGGCCTACACCTTTACCGCAAAAACGGTGGATACCTTTGGTAACCAGAGCGAGGGGGTTTCCGTAACGGTAACCCCGACAGCCGGTATCCTGCCCGACACCACCGCCCCGGCGGAGGTAAGCAACTTACAGGCAGCCGCCGGAAACACAGAGGTAGTCCTTACCTGGACTGACCCCGCGGACAGCGACTTCGCAAAAGCGGTAATCACCTGGACGCCGGCGGGCGGCGTTACCCAACCGGTAGATGTGGTCAAGGGAATCCAAACCGCCACGATTAGCGGTCTGACCAACGACACGCTCTACACCTTTACCGTAAAAACGGTGGATACCTCCGTTAACATCAGCGCCGGGGTTTCCGTAACGGCAACCCCGACAGCGCCATTCGTGGCGGTAACCGGCATCAGCAGGGTACAATTCAGGGTAGTTAAGGGCAAGAGCCTCACCTTGTACGGCGCGGTAGCGCCCGCGAACGCCACCAACAAGGCCATAACCTGGGCCATCACCGGCGGCAGCGGGGCAAGCAGCAGTGGCGCTGCCGGCGCTACCCTTACGGGCAATGCGGTAGGTACGGTAACCGTAAGGGCGACAATTGCCGACGGATTAGCGCCGGGATCGAACTACACCCAGGACTTTATCATTGACGTAGTTGAAATAGCTGAAACAACATACAACGTTACCGGCGTAGGGGCAATAGAAATGGTCTCCATTCCCGCGACGGTAACCCCCTACCCGATGGGCGACCCCTATATTTCTAATGCATCCCCCCTGCACAGCGTGAGCCTGAGCGCGTTCAAAATGATGAAATACGAGGTAACGCAGGCGCAGTTTAAGGCGGTGATGGGGTACAACGGCAATAGTAACTCTATAATTGATTATGGAACAGGCCCTACAATCCCGGCATACCATAGAGGCTGGTATGAGGCGCTTATCTTCTGCAACAGGCTGAGCATAGCGGCCGGGCTGGAGCCGGTGTACAGCGTAAAAGTAGGCGGCGTTGAAGTAAACTGGGCAACGGTGAACCACCCTGTCTATGTATACGGCCAAAATGCTGACTGGAATGCCGCCACGATGGACAGGAGCAAGAGCGGGTACCGGCTGCCGACTGAGGCGGAATGGGAATACGCGTGCCGCGCGGGGACGGCGACGAATTATTACACCGGGGAGGAGTTTGACGCTGCGCTGCAAGCGGTGGTATTTTCGGGCTACGACTTTATGTACGGGCCGGTAGGGCAGAAACTACCGAATGCCTTTGGGCTGCATGATATGAATGGGAACGCGTCGGAGTGGTGTTGGGACTGGTATGGCCCATACAATACCGGTGCGCAGACTGATCCTACGGGACCGGTGAACGGCACGCACCGCGTGTACCACCGCCAGCGTTCGGCGGATCGGGATAAAAATGCACCGTGGGAATTAGCTGGCCTAGGTTTACGGCTGGTGCGCAACTAGTTCCGCGGCCGGCTCAGGAAGAGTTTCGGATAGTTGGCAGTGGAAGAAGCGGGGAAACCCCGCTTCTTCCACTGCCATCTTAAAGGGGAGGCTTTAGACACACAAGCCTCCCCTGATGTTATATGGATTTGTGATAGATTGTTACCGCGGAACTGCGGATAGCCGGCCTTGAACGATCCCGCAGCATAACCGCATCGCCTTCTTTACCGCACAGAACACTAGAAACTAACCTTGAGGCTTGTACCGACAACGCCGATGAAGGAGAGCACATTGGTCCGGTCGTCCTGGGCGCAGTTGATCTTTGCAAACACCGAAAGGTTAAGCCTGCCCTGGACCCGTATCATCGACTCGTGGCCCGCAGCCAGCGCCATCTTGAGGTAATCCCCGGAGCGGTCCAGGCTCAGTTCCAGGGTCTCCTTCCGAAGCTGTTCGTATGGCGAATCCAGAATTCCCCCCAGGGTGAGCCATGACCGCTGGGTGCCCATGGCCCGGGTAAAATAATTGTAAAGCACGCTGAGGAGGCTCTTTTTTGTGGGCACGGTCCAATTGACCAGGAGGCTTTCAACCCAGCCTGCGGAGCCCAGAGTGATGGTATTGCCCAGGTCCAGCACCCCTCCGGAAAATCCGTAAAAGCCCGTGGCCATGGCGGACTGGAACCGGTACGAAGTTGCTTCCCCCCGGGGGAAGGCCACGGAGGCATCCAGGGCATGGGTGAATTCATCGCTTTCGTAAAAGGAAAACAGGGGGGACGCCCCGTATGCGCCGAAGATGTTCACCGAGGAAAAGCCCAGGTTGCCGCTGAGGCTGAGCATGTCCAGCCGGGTGTCGAGTTTTTGTTCCAGCACCCGGCTCAGCTGGGTTCCGGCGCTGCTGGGGATGTAAAAGGAGCTCAGGTCATAACGGGCCGGCAGCTGGAGGCTTATCCCCGCACGGTCGTTGAAGTAGCTGTATTCGCTTATAGAGGCGGAGGGGGAATTTTTCAGCCCCTTGTCCATGAGGGCTCCCAGATCATTATCAAAAAGGGAATAGAAGGGGGCGCTTGTCCAGAGGGGCAGGGAGTCCGCAATGCTTTCGCCGTATTTTTCGCCGTCCGCCAGGATGTCCCTGCCGGCAAAGCGCAGGTTCCGTTTGAAACTCCGCTCCCCCCGGAAGAGGAACCGGTAGGGGCCGCCCATACCTTTGGCGCTACCGCCGCCTATACCGCCGGCGCCGATGCTCAGGGGGATATCCAGGCGGACCAGGTTAGAGGATTGGGTGATGGTACTGGGCCGGGAAAAAGCGGAACTGCCCTCCAGCCCCAGCTCGGCCCCAATCGGGGTAGTCCCTTCGGTAATTTTTATATTCCCCTTGATATCCCGCTTTTTTGCCCCTTCTCCTGTGTCCGGCGCCAGGTAGCCCCAGCTTTTCCCCCAGACTTCGGCGTAGTTGCCCATCCACTCTGCGGTCTTCCGGTTGTCCTCGGTCCAGATGGCCTCCCCCTCGGTGGAAAAACCGGGGATGATCTTCCTTGCCGGGCTAAACCCCGCCGCGGTCCGCCATTTCCGTTCCAGGGTTTCATGCTCGTAAAAGGCCTCCCCCTCAAGCTTTGAATGGACCCGGTTTTCCGCGGCCCTGTTCCCGGTTGCAAGCTCAAGCCCAAAGCGGTGGTCCATGGTTTCATCATTTGGGGCGGCGGAAAAGGACTCCTTTATTGAAAGGGGGCCGAATGCGCGGGAGATGCCATGGCTCCCGTTCCAGTACCAGGTTTTATCTGCGGCGGTAAAGCCCAGGGCGGCCGACAGCGCTGTCCCCAGAAAGGTGGTTTCCCCCCGGGACCGGCTGATCACTCCCCCGGAATGTTCCGACCCCGGTGTAAAGGGATCGCCCTTGACGGAGCTTTCCAGGGCGGTCCCCAGGGAAACATCGGAGAGGACCTCCCGGCCGTTCCAGGAGACAAGTTCCCCGGGACGCTTCCATTCGACGCCGGTTCCCCCGTTGAGCCTGAAGGAGGGGGCGGGATCTTCCAGGATGATCTCGTCAATGGCAAAGCCGCCGTCCGGGAGCGCGTCGCCGGTTCCGCTTTTGATGAAGAAGGCGGTATAGCTTGATCTGCCCGCGGGCTGCTCCCCGGCCGCCCCGGCGCCGGAAGCTTCCCCCCCGTGGGCCCCGGGGCGGTATTTCAGGGAGGCCTCCGGAATGGTCCTTCCCCCCACATCAACGCGCTGGTTCTGGCCGCTGTAGTGGAGGTCCACCCGGGTCCAGGCACCGGGGCTGAAAGCCGAAAGGGGAATCTCCGTGTCCAGGGCAATGTCCCCCTCATTGGCCAGGGATTCGGGCCCCCGGGCAATGAGGAACCGGAAGGTCCCCCCGGGGGGCGGGTTTACCGGACCCCGGACAAAGAAGCTTAAGCTGTGGTAGTTTCCCAGGGGGATAACCCCGATCCTGCCGTCGGCCCCGGGGGCTTCGCCGGCTTTAAGTTTTTCCCATCCCACCTCAAGGATCCGCTGGGTGCTGCCGCTTGAGGAATGGAGCCGCCGGATCGTATCCCCGTAGGCGGCTTCCAGAGAATTGGCCCCCGCTTCCAGCCTTTCTACCACAGAAACCGAGGTTTGCGCCGAGAGGTCCGTAAGGTCCGCGGCCCCGCTTACGGCGTTCCCCCTTACCGTTATGGGCCTGAAGCCCGCGCCCCGGACCACCGGGGCCCCCAGCATAACCCGGCCGGAAAACCGGCGGCGATTGTTGTTTATCACCAGGAGCCGTATGTATTTGGCGTCCCCCAATTTCCGCCTTTCGCTGTCGTCAAGCTGAATAGTTGCTATCCGGCCTGCGGCGCTAAAGGCTGCGGGGTTATTGGGGTCCGTTCTGGGCGGCGGGTAGATCTGCTTTTCCACGATCAGGGAAGGGTTCTCCCGGAAAGCCCTTTCCTTGTCCGAAAGGGTCCCGAACTGGAGGATCACGGTGAAATCCCCGGATGTATCAGAAAAATCGTAAAACCGGAAGGGGACCTCGATCATTTTGGCCCGCCCGAGCAGGGGCCCGTTATCACCCAGGGGTACCTCAAAGCCGGTCCAGCTTTGATCCGGGGAAAAGGTGAATTCCGCCGTCAGGGGGTGATCCTTTGAATCCTTTACCGGATAGGGCCCTGTTTTCCCGGAAACCACCGGGCCGTTCCATTCGATTTCCCGTAAGTTTGAGACGCCCAGGGTGTTTTCCAGGTAGTTCCGGTAAACCAGGGGGGAGCGGCTGCCCAGGTCCAGGCTGCCGTAGCGTCCCCCTCCGGGAATAAGGCCCGGGGCCTCGGAGATAAAGGAGCTTTCCGGGGGCAGGGACAGGGTGACCTCGTTCCCCTCCATCCCGGCGGCCCGGTAGAGCCCGGTGGTATCGGGCTGCTCAAAGCCGAGCCCTGCGGTGATCTGGGCCCGGAGATGATCGTAATCCCAGGCCGCTTTGGCCCCCAGCCCCACGGTTCCCGGATTGGAAACCCCCTCGGAGGTATAGGATTCCGGCACCCTTTCCTGGCCGAAGTTGGGCATGGAGTTGACATTCCAGCGCAGGCCCAGGCCAATTTCCGAACTAAAGGGGCCCCCGCTCTTGTACACCACCCCGGCCCCTGCGGCCAGGCTCCCCAGCCGCCGGTCGGTGCTCCGCTTGAGGTAGCTGATGCGGATCACCTCGTTGAACCCTGCGGGGCTTTCCAGGGTGACCACCCCGCTGTTGCTGTCGAAGTTTACCCGGGGATCAACGATGCCGCTCCGCAGCACCTGGACCGATCCGGGGACCACATCGGTACCGATATTGTAGGACCCGGCGCTGCCGTAATTGGTAAACCGCAGCCCCAGGTCCCCGGAAAATTTCCAGTTTCCCGGCAGGTAGAGTTCGGGGTATTTGTTTCCCAGGGGCCAGAGGGATCGCGGATCCCTGCGGTTCCGGTTTGGTTCTTCAATGGCAAGCTCATAGACCCCCCGGTGTATATTCGGTGTGGCGTACAGGGGCAGCTCCGTGGAAAGAACCCTTTCGTCCAGGGGGAGAATATCATAGCCCCCCTGGCGTTCCCCGCCGGAAAGGCTTACCAGGGAAACCGAGGCGGAACTGCTTGAGGGGGCCTGGTAACGGCTAAGGTTTTCAAAGGGTGAAAAAGCCCCCCCTTCCCGGAGGGCCAGGGCGGGAACCCCGCCGATGATCACCGTGCCGGGGACATTGGCGGAGCTTCCCATAGCGGCGGCGTCCTGGGCGGGCTGGGGGTAGTTTCTCAGATCAATGTTGCTGCCGAACCACTGCTGGGCATCCGCGAGGAAGCCGCTTCCCGGCGCCTGGTACTGGCCCATGGAACTTGTCCAGGGCTGGCGGTTCCCCCCCCGGGAATAGGCCACCGCCACCATCCCCTTGGGGCTTGCCCCCAGTTCCAGGACCCCCTGGACCGCGCTGGCCGCGTATTCGCTGGCCCCGGCAATGCGCCACCTTCTGCCCTGGGTGTCCCGGAGTTCACCCTTTTCATCTTCAAGGTACACCACCGGGGGGGCGTCCAGGTTTTGGTCGGGGAGCACAAAGGAACGGAAGCGGAGGGGATTTTCCAGAAAAACAAAGCTGTAGGTCCGCTCCCGGTTTCCCACAAAGACCCGTTCCTCCCGGGAGGCCATGTCGTAACGGATAAGGCTGTGCAGTTTGAGCTTGCCTCCGCCGAATTTGCCGTACAGGCCAAAGGAAGAAGGGGAGTCCCCCCCCAGGTCCAGGTAGGGAAAGGCGGGAAAGTCCAGCCCCGTGTTTCCCACCCCCACATACTGGACCGCTTCCCCCTCCTTGCCCTGATACCCCGCCCGGTAGGTGTTGATATCGTAATCGTCCAGGAAACTGGCCTCCACAAACCAGCGGTCCCGGAGCCAGAGGGAAAGGGTCAGGTCCGCTTCCTGGGCAAAGAGTACCGGTGAATCCGGAGAAACCGCCTGGGTCCCCAGGGGGCTCCGGGATACCCCAAAGTTGCCGCTCAGGGAGCCCTTCCAGGACCCCGCCATGTAGAGGGCCACCTCGGAATCCCCCAGTTTAAGGGACATCAGTTCAGAGGCCGCCTCGCGGGCGATCCTGCGCCGCAGGGTGTCCACATTCAGTGAAGCCGGCGGCGGCGTTGCCGGTTCATCATTATCTGCGGCGATTGCCATGATGGAGGAGAGAAAAAAAATAACGGAGAATAAAACCCTTAAGACCCTGCGGACAGCCCTGGGGCGCCGCGGACTGTCCATAGCATACATTTTTGTGTAGAATAAGATAATTTTATGATAGTGTCCATGATTCAGATTATCTTTGAAATTCCCGATGTGGATAGCATAAAGGAGAAACGCCGGATTATCCGGTCCGTAAGGGAGAAACTCCAGCGCCGTTTCCACATGAGCGCCGCCGAGGTGGATTTACAGGACTCCCTTTCCTTTGCCCAGATCGGCGGGGCCCTGGTCTCCAATTCCCGTGAATTCGGCGAAAAGGTGATGAACAAGGCCTTTGAGATGATAGAACGGGAGGTTCCCGTCCGTATTCAGGATATGAGTATCCATTCGGAAGAATTTTGAGTTTGCAAGGAAGTTCCATGCGTCAGTCACGTACCCCCCGGGCCGCCCTCAGGGCCATTTTCACCATCTGCCTCTGGGCCGTCCTTTTCAGTTCCTGTATCGGCGTCAAGGCGGATATCACCCTTAAAGCGGACGGTTCGGGCCGTATCAGCCTGGAATACCGGGTATCCCGGCTCCTGGGGGACCTGGGGCAGCTGGACGGCAACCAGGGGCAGCCGACCATCCCCACGGGACGGGCGGATTTTGAACGGTCCCTGGACCGGCTTCCCGGTCTCAAGCTTGCCTCATATTCCACAAAACAGGATGAAACAGACACCATCACCCGGGCGGATATTGATTTTGCCAGAGTGGAGGACCTGCTCCCCTTTCTGGACGCCGCCGGGGAGGGGGTCTCCCTGAGCCGGGCCGGCGGCAAAACCAGCCTGCGCCTTACCCTGAGCTCCGGCGCCAAAAATATTGAGCCGGAACTGCTCTCCCTGGTGGAATCCGTTTCCCAGGGCTATAAGGTTGCCATAAGCCTTTCCGGCCCCAGAGAAACCAGCCTGGCCCTCTTTGACCATGGGGGAAAGCCCCTCCGGGGTTCCGGCGGGATAGAATGGGTACAGGCGGGCAAAAAAACCTCCCTTGCCATACCCGTCTCGCAGCTCCTTGCCCTTAAGGAAGGGCTGGCGCTGGAGTTTAGCTGGTAAGTTGTAAGCAGGAGCAGGTAAGTTCCTAAATGGGGGAAGCAATGAATAATCTTCTTGATAAAATCACCATAGAAGGTTTTAAATCCATAAAAAAACAGACCGTTTTTTTAAAACCAATAACTGTAATAATTGGGGCAAATGGGGCCGGAAAAAGTAACTTCATTTCGTTTTTTAAGATGCTTAATGCTATGATGTCTTGCGGATTGCAGGCATTCGTCGGGAAAGAAGGAACGGCGCAGTCGCTCTTATATTATGGTGTTAAAAAAACATCCCAGCTAAGCGTTTCATTATATACTGATAATGACACTCAAAAAGAGGAGTACCGGTTTTCTTTGACCAAAGCTGCAGATGATACATTGATATTTTCTGAGGAAGCTATGATTATTGATGGACAAAAATGTGATGCAGCCGGCGGATATAAAGAAAGTAAAATTCTGCCTGAATCGGAGAAGGCGCTTCCTGATAACAGAATATTGAAAAAGATTCTGGCCTCTTGCCGTTTTTTTCAGTTTCATGATACTTCTGTCACGGCAAATATGCGTAATGGCGCGTATGTTGAAAATAATAAATATATGATGAGCGATGCCGGTAATCTTGCCGCCTATTTGTATATGATTAAAAACAAGTCTGAAGAATATCGAAAGTACTATAATCGCATCATAGAAAAAATTCGGTATATTTTACCGCAATTTGATGATTTTATTCTTGAGCCCCAGGAATTAAATCCCGCTTATATCTCATTAAATTGGTGCGAAAAAGAAACGCCCGAATACCTGTTTGGGCCCCACCAGCTTTCCGATGGGGCTCTTCGATTTATGGCCCTTACAACGCTTTTATTACAGCCCCCCGATAAGCTGCCAAAAATTATAGTAATTGATGAACCGGAATTGGGTTTGCATCCACAGGGGATAGATTTATTGGGAAACATGATACTGACAGCGGGCGAAAATGCACAGATTATTGTGGCAACCCAGTCTCCCCGTTTACTGGATAATTTTGCGGTAGAAAATATCATTGTGGCTGAACGTGATAAAAAAGAGAAGGGCAGCGTTTTCAGGCAGTTGAACGAAGAGGAGCTGGCTGCCTGGCTTGATGAATACAGTCTTTCGCAATTATGGGATAAAAATCTTCTGGGCGGCCAACCATGAGTTCATCCAGAATTTACATTGTGACAGAAGGGCAAACGGAAACCTTTTTTGTAAAACAAATTCTTGATCCGCTGTTTTCTCCCCGGGGCATAACGCTTATTCCCTGTACACTTGTTACCAAAACTGATAGAAAAGCAGGACGGCAGTTTAAGGGTGGAATATCAAATTATAGCAAGGCTAAAAATGATATTCTTCGTTGTCTTAGCTACACGAAAGAAAAAAATGTCTATGTATCAACCATGTTTGATTTATTCAGGCTTCCCAATGATTTTCCGGGGTTTCAAACAGCTATGCGGGAAACAGATCCGTATCGAAAAGTAAAATATCTTGAATCGGCATTGAGGGACGATATTGATGGCGGAAAACCCGTATTCATTCCCTATTTACAGCTTCATGAATTTGAGGCATTGCTTTTTTCCGAACCGGCAGTAATGGGCAGCTATTTTTTTGACAAGGATACCAATCAAATACAGGCTGCCGCTCAACAGTACAAAAATCCCGAACTGATAAACGGTGGTGAAGAAACCGCCCCTTCCTGGCGAATTTTAAAATGTGTGCCGGCCTACGAAAAAGTTACCGATGGTATTGCCATTACCGAAAAGATCGGTCTTTCAGTATTGCGGCAGAAATGCGCGCATTTCAACGAATGGATTTCTTGTCTGGAAAGCCTTCCGGTGTAGTACATGATCCTATGGCGGCAGGCCGCCGAATTTACTCCCGAATCTCAATCTCCCGAAGCGCCCGCTGAAAATACCTTTCTCCCTTCGCATCTTCCGCCTGGTAGATCGCCTCCGCCCGGAGGAAGCCTGAAAAATTCCGGGATACAATAAGTTCCAGGGAGAGGGGATTGGGGGGGCCTTCGCCGAGGAAGAAATCCGCGGAGCGCCGTTCCCCGTCAATGAGGTAGGGCATGGGGGCGGAGTAGATCAGCAGGGGGTCCCCGTCGCTTACCAGGGACAGATCAAAACGGATGGGGGTTTCCCGGGACTGAAGGGTCAGGTCGATGATTAGCCGTTCCAGTTGCATCCTGGTTTTAATTTCCGCCGCAAGGGGGTTTTGTTCCCCGTTCTCAATGGCCGGCCCGAGGATTTCCGCGCCGCTTGTGACCGGCGGGGGGCCCCGGTGGATGTACAGAAGGCCGCAAAGCCCCGCAAGGGAAACATATGCCAGCAGGGTGCATACAAAGAGGGGCAGGGGCCTGCGGAGCATGAGCCCCAGGATCACAAAAAAGCAGGAAAGCGCCCAGACCGGCAGAAAACCGATGTCAAAAAAGGCGCTTAGGGCTGTTCCCAGCAGGATCAGGGCCGCGGCGCAAATAGTTATGACCGGGACCCTTTCCCCTTTCCGGCGGCGGAAAGAAAAAAGGAGGGCAGCGATGATAAAAGCCGCCCCCCCCGCAAGCAGGGCCAGTACCAGCAGGGGTTCCGGAACGAAGATCAGGGCCGGGGCCATGGCGCCGATGCGGCCCGGCAGGGGAATAAGCGCATAACGCCGGTCCCGGCCGGCGCTGAATTCCAGGGAGGACGCATACCGGAAGATCAGCTCCCCCAGGGCCTCCGCAGTAATGGCCGGCGCCTTTTCGCCATCCCCTGCGGCTGAAACATGGATGGCGTCGATAGCCTGCCCATGGGCGTAGTCCAGAACCGGGGGCCCGCCCCGGGCAAGGGCAAGTTTGTAGAGCCCGTTAAAGGGTATCCTTAAGGACCAGGGGATATTCAGGCCGGCGCAGAGGCCGCTTATGTTTTTAAGGGCGCCCAGGGAGGCGATCCCCCCGGCCGACCCCTGCTGAATGACAAGGCGGTCCGGAAGGGCTTTCCCCCCAGGCCCCGCGGATTCGGTTTCCTGTATATCCAGATACCAGAGGTATACGTCTTCAGGGTCCTCCAGACCGGCGCAGAGGTCCTCAAAACCCGCATGGGGCCGCTTTTGTAATTCGGGGGGAAGCAGGGAACCTTCGTCACCTAAAAAGGCAATGATGAAATCCGTTGCGTGAAGGGGGGCTATGGCTTGCGGCGCAGGCAATGCCTCCTGGGCCGTATCCCGGGTTCGGATTTTTTCGATGAATTCCAGGGCGGCGGCGAAACGGATGGGCAGTTCCCCGGCGCCCTTTGGGTCCCCATCGGACAGGGCGCTTCCCGTACCGGAGAGGGGAATGGCCAGGACAAAGGTATGCGGGGGGCTTTCAAAAAACTCCGCCCCGGGCACTGCCCCGGGAGCCGGCCCTTTGCCCCCCGGCAGGGATACCAGCAAAGAGGAACCGAAGCCCCCGTACCCGGCAAAGAGGGGCCGTTCTTCAAAGGGGATCTTCCTTTCCCGGAGTGTGGTTTTAAGGCTTTCCCGGTTTGCGTTTTCAGAGCCGGGCCGGAGCTTTTCGTCCCCCGTCTGGGGCAGGAGGGGGGAAATCAGTATAAAAAACAGGAAAATCCCCGGAAGGGCCCGAAAATAGCTCACGGCTCAAACATAGTGCCTGGGGCTTTTATGGTCAAGGGAAGGGATTGCAGGACAGCAATTCCACATTCAAACACAAACCATGAAGAATTTAAAGGAATTCCTGGGCTTATATGATTTTTTTACGCGAAATATGACTTTTATGCAAAAAATTCTGGACAATTAATTATTAATGTGGTAATATTTAGGTGTGTACTTAAAGGTCTCTGTCTTTATTCCTTTTAAATGCATAAAAAGGAGAGATTATATGAAAAGACTACTTGACAAGAAGCGGTGTTCTACAGTATCATTTACCCCCCCCCCCCCGTTCAGGGCTTAAACTAAGGTTCCTTATCGCCTTTATTGCGGCATTGGCCCTTGCAGGCTGCTTCAGCTCTGTCTTTGAGCCCAACTATACCCTGGGTATCAAGGGTAAAAACACCGCCGGTGACCCCGGCGCCGGGGCAATCCCCGAGACACTCTCACCGGCAGGCCCCGCCCCAACGGCCCAGTGGGCAGCCGCAGACCCCGGCGACGAGTTGGTTACCCTCACCTGGACGGAACCGGCCGACAGCGGCTTTGACCATGTGGAAATCACCTGGACGCCGGCGGACGGAACACCGGTGACGCCCCAAACCCCTCCCAGGGGCACGGGCCAACCCTTAACCATAAGCGGCTTAACCAACGGCACGGCCTACACCTTTACCTTAAAGACGGTGTATACTGACGGTACCATCAGCGCCGGGACTTCCATAGTGGCAACCCCGACAGACGGCTCCGGCGGTCCGCCGCCATTCGTGGCGGTAACCAACATCAGCGGCGTACCAACCCTGGCATATGCCAATACCGGCCTTACCTTGGGCGGCACGGTAGATCCCGTGAACGCAACCAACCAAACCATTGACTGGAGTGTCACAAACGCCGGGACCACCGGGGCGACAATCAGCGGCAGTACCTTTAATGCCACCGCCGGTGGGACTGTGACCGTAACGGCTACAATTGTTGATGGCACAGCGGTGGGGACTGCTTACACTCAGGACTTTACCATTGATGTTATGGTGCCGGTAACCGGCATCACCGGCGTGCCAAGCGCCGCCACTGCCGGAACGCCGCTTGCGCTGACCGGCACGGTAGCGCCCGCTAACGCAACCAACCAAACCATTGTGTGGAGTGTCACAAACGCCGGGACCACCGGGGCGACAATCAGCGGCAGTACCTTTAATGCCACCGCCGGGGGAACCGTGACCGTAAGGGCGACCATTGCCAACGGGACCGCCGTGGGGATTGCTTATACTCAGGACTTTACTATCACGGTCGCGCCGCCATTCGTGGGGGTAACCAACATCACCGGCGTGACAACTGCGGCATATCCCAACATCGGCCGCACATTGGGCGGCACGGTAGTGCCCGCGACCGCAACCAACACAGGCATTGTCTGGAGCGTCAAAACCCAAGGCGGCACCTCGTCGACAATCATCGACGGCGTCCTTACAGCCGCCGCCACAGGGACCGTGACCGTAACGGCGACAATTGTTGATGGCACAGCGGCGGGGACTGCTTACGTCCAGGACTTTACCATTGTCGTCAAGACAGTGACAGAGCAAATTGCCGGTGAAATGGTCTCCATCCCCGCCGGGACCTTCACGATGGGCAGCCCTGCGGGAGAATCTGGCCGTCAAACAGGTGAAATACAGCACAGCGTAACCTTGAGCGCCTTTAAGATGGCAAAATACGAGCTGACGCTGGGGCAGTTTGAGGCGGTGATGGGAGCGGGGACGCTCATCGCCGGCTGGGGTACCAATATGGATATGCCGATGCCGTCGGCAAGATGGTATGAGGCGATACTGATCTGCAACAAGCTGAGCATAGCGGCCGGGCTGGAGCCGGTGTACAGCATAAAAGTAGGCGGCGTTGAAGTAGACTGGGCGGGTCTTGCGTACAGCAGCATGCCCACCTTAGACAACCCAGACTGGAACGCAGTCGTCATGGACCGAACCAAGAACGGCTACCGGCTGCCCACGAGCGCGGAATGGGAATATGCCTGCCGTGCGGGGACAACAACGACGTATAGCACCGGGAATAACATCACCCCCGATCAGGCTAATTATTATTACGAAGGGAGCCCGAGAAGGTCCATGCCGGTAGGAACCTTTGCGGCGAATCCCTGGGGCCTGTACGATATGCATGGGAACGCGGCGGAGTTTTGCTGGGACTTGTATGGCGATGGTAATTACAGCGGATCCCCCCAGACTAATCCGACCGGGCCGGTCTACACCCCTGGCACATCAGGGAGTCGTGTGGTACGCAACGGGTCGTGGACGACCGGCGTGAGTAATCTCCGTTCGGCCAGGCGCGGCGGCAACGGCCCGGCCGGCCGGGCCTATTGTACGGGTTTCCGGCTGGTTTGCTCGCAATAGCAGCACGGCGTATATCTATGTGAACTAACCAACCTTTCCGGGGGGCGTAATGCTCCCCGGATTTTTGTGCGCCCAGCATGGGCAGTAACTTGGCGGTGAAAGTCCGCTACACGCTTGGTAGTAGGAAGTGTTAGCCAAAGGCAAGGGTGTCCATCGTGAGGTGGAATCTGAAGGAGCGAATGCGGAAGCATTCGCAGGCAAACTCCCGGGCCCTCCCCCGCGCAAGCGTTCTACAGGGGAGCGCGGTTGGGAGTGCCCGCCAATCCGTCCGTATATAGAGCTATTACCGCAAAAACCAAGACAGCCCCGCCTGAAACACCCCAATCCCAAACCCCAAAATGGCCCCGAAAATATCGATCCACTTGAGCTGGTTGGCCATCACGTCCAGGACTATCCGCTCAACCCGGATCATGTCCAGGGAATCTATCCGATCCGAAACCAGGGTCTGCACGTTGATGGAGGCAAGGACCGCTTCGATCTGGCCGCCGGCAATACGGAGCAGTTTGTCCGCAAACAGGGCGTCAAGGGCGGACTTCTTTGCGTTGTCAAGGGTAAGGAAATCTTTAAGGGCGGCGGCAGGGAATTCCTTGTCCAGGTTTTTCAGGATGGAAACAAGCAGGCCCGGTTCCGGGGAAGGCGCGGACAGGGAAGGCGTTCCGGCGGGAAAGCCTTTCCGTAGAAGGATGAGCAGTTTGGAACTTAAGGTTTCGGCAGTTCCCAGACCTAAGTATTCCAGTATCCGGGCCGGACTTATATCCCCATGGGACAGGGCCATGCCGCTTGCAAGACGGGCCAGGGACCGGGCGAAACTTTCATCGGAAAGGGACTTTTTAAGGGCATCCGCCCCAAAGGCAATAAGCCGGTCCCGGATTGAATTGTCCCGGGAAAGGCCTTCCAGCTGCCGGATAAGATCGTCAATGATTTCGGGCATCCGTTCCTGGAGGGTCCTGTCGTATTGGCCCGCGGAAAGGAAAAAACGCTGAAACACGTTAAGGCGGAGGATTGCACCGGCAAGAAATATGCGGCCCTGAATTTCAAGTTCCCCATGAATGTCGGGCCGGCTGAGGAAACGGATTAGCTGATCCGCGGCCTGGGAGAAGTTCTTTTGTGCGATGAGGACAAGCTGCGCTATGATGTTTTCCGAGCGGGCCCTGAGTTGATTAACAATGATCCCCTCCAGGCGCAGGGCAACAGATTCCTGAAGGCCCTGTTCCCGCTCCAAAATGCTCCGGTTGAGCAGCTGCTGAATCTCCGGTTTTTCCATAAGAGAGGTGATAAGGGCCTTAAAAAAACGGTCAAAATTTTCGGAATGAAAAAAATCCCCCGCGATCCCGGTGATAAGGGCGCCGCCGGGGCCGGGGGCTGCCGGGCTTAAGAGCCGGTGCAGGGGAAGGGAAAAAAAGTTTTCCGTATACCCGGCAATCCGCTCCTTCAGTTTTTCCCGAAGGTCCTCCTGGGCCAGGCGCTTCCTGATTATTTCCGGGGTAAGAAGTTCCTGTTCCACCATCCGGCCTATGCTCTCCGCAAGCTGGCGGCGCTGCCGGGGGAGAATGCCCGGGGTAAAGGGCAGCCGTATACCAAAGACCATGACGGGTTTTAAGGGCCTGAACAGCATCCTGATTGCCACCACGTTGGTGATATATCCGATAACCGCGCCGGCCAGGGGGGGGATAATCCAGAGCAGCCAGGGTCTCATTGGGTCATGGACCCCGCAGCGGTCCGGGCCTGGCTTTCGTTATCATAGATATCCACCACCGTTGCTGTCAGCCATCCCCGGAAATTCCCCTCTACCAATATCCAGGATTCCACATTCCCCTGGTTGGTCACCGACCGCCGTTCAATGACCTTTACAATGGAACCCCGCCTCAGGTAGCCCAGGGAGGGAGCTGAGGGCTCCGGATTATCTACCACATGGGTATAGGAAACATTGATAACCCCATAGCCAATAACCTGACGGGAAAGCGGCGGGGTCGCAGGGGGGATGATGATGATATCCTCATTTTTCCGGTCACAGGAACCAAGGAAAAGGGCCAATAAAAAGATAAGTATCCACACTTGACCATGGTAATAATGTACCCCTATACTCATGATGTGAAAAATATACCGGTTTTTCTTTATTTAGTCATCATTTTTCAAATCTTTTTTATTGCCCCCCGGATCCGATGCGAAGAAAACCCCGCTCCCCCAAAAAAGGGCTTCCCCTATACCTTTTCCGTTACCCCCATTGTGGGTCTTCTCTACGGACAGGGGAAGGAAATTGTCTATAAGGATAATTATAACGATTCCTATCTGAGTGAGCTCAAATGGGATATTAAAAGTCTGGTCTACTTTGGGTCCACCCTGGATGTTTTCAGGACAAATCCCCGGGAAAAGCCGGGATTTGCCGGCTCCCTTTCCATGAAATTCGGCCTTCCCATGGGAACCGGACTCATGGAAGACCGGGACTGGGATCCCAAGTATAAACCGGATGGCTCCGTATCCCATTTTTCATCCAGTGCCGCGCAAATTGACACCGCTTATATGCTTGATTTACTGGCCGGCGCCTCTTTGCCGCTGCGGTCCGGAATAGTAGTATTCAATCCCTACCTGGGCCTGTCTTATATGCGTTTTAAATGGGCCGCCTATAATGGATATTACGACTATACCCTGGAAAATGGAGACCAGAAACAGGGCACCTTTACCGGGCTGGCCGTAGCTTATTCCCAGGACTGGCTTCTGTTTTTTGCGGGCCTGTCGGCTTCGTTTTATGTGCTGCCAAAAACGGCGATCACCGTGTCCTTTCAGGGAAGCCCCCTGATCAGTTACACCGGAGAGGACGATCATTATATGCGCACGGGTTCCTCTGATCCGGGACAATTCAGGGATCGTATAGAAACGGGGGTCTATCTGGAACCGGGGCTTAAATTCGTCTATTCCCCCACCGAAAGGCTGTCCGTTGGCTTCAATATGTCGTGGCGTTATATCCAGGGCAGGCCCCACGGTCACGCCTATGGCAGGCCAACCGGGCAGGACAAGGAGGGCAGATTTTTAGCCCTGGGGAGTGTTTCCGGCGCAGAATTCCAGGCCCTGGATACCGGGATCTCCTTTACCATACGCTTTTAAGGCCGGCAGCAGCCTGCTGTCGGATGGGACAAAATCCAGTTTTTCGATTTCTTCTATGCCGGCCCAGCGCCATTCGGTGTGTTCTGCAAGCTTAAAGTCTGTTTTTAGAAAATAGATCCGGTAAGCGTTAAGGGTACGCGTAAGCCCCCGGTGTTCAAAGGAAGCGCTTCCCAAAAGAGGGCCCACCCGCACCGGGACCGAGAATTCTTCCTGGTATTCCCGAATCATGGCGTCCTGATCGCTCTCCCCTTCTTCGGTTTTTCCTCCGGGGAATTCCCACTTGCCCCCCTGGCTGCCCCCGGCTATACGCCGGGCAATAAACAGCTTGCCTCCCTCCATTGCGATCCCCGCGACGGAGCGCAGGGGGATCGAATCGCGGCGCCCTGTTTCCCCCATGCTGGCAGTTTGTTGCGCTTCGCGCATTTTAACCTAGAGGAGCAAGGCCTGGGGAAAGAGGAAGTGAAGCGCCGCGACAATAAGGGCTGCAAAGCCTATCCATTTGCGGTTTTTGCTTACAATTTCTCCAATGCGGGTATTTTTATCATCCTCAATAACAGAACGGCTCTGATAATAGCCAAAAAGAAGGATGAACCCGGCGGCAAGTCCCGTGACTGCGGGGAGAAGGTCCCCGATAATCGGAATATCCCCCGGGGTTGAGGAAAGAAGCTTTAAGAGGCCGGTAACCATGGTAAGAATGCCCAAGATCAGATGGAAGGTTTCGTTTCTGAAGGAAAATTTCAGAGACGACTCTATGGAGTTTTCAACATCGGTCCCTTCATTAATAAGGACAAAACCGGCTGCCGCATTAAACACAATGGACAGAAAATAAAATTGTATCATCGCATTCCCCACTAAATTACCTTAATTTTAATGTGTTTTAACTTTTAATTCAAGACTGTCCTGTTCTCCCCGGATGGAGAGCAGCAGTTCCTCATCCTCAAAGGGAAGGACAAAACGGTACTCCTCCTCCTCTTTTGGGGTAAAGAAAATCCGGTAGGGCTCGGCAGCCGGGACTGCGCCCGCCCCTGAGCTTTTTTGCGGAACCGGGGAAACCGCGATATCCACCGCCCCGGTATAGGGCTTGCTGTTCTGCGCCTGCGCCTTCTTCTTCAAAACAACAATGGTGGTTCCCTCGAATTTTACGGCGGTGACCGAAAGCGCGTTTCCCCCCAGGCTTTGGCTATCCCCCGACCGGGTATAAATTGATGTGAAGATGCTCATTGCCGTAAGGAGCAGGATGGAAACAAAGAGAAGTGCCCGGGGCTTTGAGGAGATCAGGGGCCTTAAAAGGCTGAACTTTACCGGCCCCGTATTCTCGTAGAGGGCCCGCACCGAAGGGGACGCCTTTTCAAGGCGACGCTCCCGGGAATAGTGATAGATCACCCCATCTTCGGCATTCTTCTTTTCGGTTAAGGGCATCCCCTGGTTGGGCCGGGATGGCCTGGGGCCGTCCCTTTTTTCACCATTTTTTTCATCATTATCACCCATGGCACAGCCTCCCCGGCAGCCAGGCCTTCCCTGCCAGGTCCGCCGCGGTATCCGCCAGTTCCAGGGGGTCCAGAAACCGGGAGCCCGATTCCGGAGATTTGGCGCTTTCGATTAAGAGGGCCGCCGCCGCAAGGGCGCAGAAATAGAGACCGCTATCGGGAAGGCCCGTGTTTGCCATTCCGCCGCTTCCCCCTTCCACGCGCCCGGCGCTTTTTTGTCTCGCAGCGATCCCCGCGCAGAACCCTGCCAAAAGATCGCCGCTGCCGCCCATCCCCAGGACCGCCTGCATGCCGTCGATAATACCCAGCCGGCCATCGGGGGAAGCAGCGTACATCACATGGCTCTTGAAAAGGATCACCGCCTTTTTTTCTGCGGCAACTTTGAGCAGCAGCGGCGCCGGGTCCGAAAGGAGGCCATCCTTTGAAACGCCGGCATAAGCGGCAAGTTCCCCCGGATGGGGGGTGAGCAGGGCATTGCCGTGGAACACGTAATCTTTGGCCAGCAGTATGGCATCGGCATCCAGGATAAGGGGGATCCCCGCCGCCTCCTGTTCCAGGGCATGGCGCAGCATCACTTCCCGATCGGGGCTTTTCCCCCAGCCCGGCCCAAGGAGTACCGCATCGGGACTGAAACGGGCGCCATCCCCCGCTTCGCCGGGAAAACTGCCGCAGGCGGTTTCCCCGGCTACCATGATCCCCCCGGCGTTTACGGCCAGGATTGGGTGAATGGCCTGGTCCACCACCAGCCGGATAAGTCCGGCCCCAACGGCCTGCGCCCCCCGGGCGGCAATACGGGCGGCCCCGGGAGCATCCGGGGAACCGGCCCGTATCTCCACCACCCCCCGCTCATGTTTATAGGCGGCGCTGCTTACCGGGGGGATAAGGCTGGCGGCCCGGTCCCAATCGATCAGTTCTGCTGAACTCTGTGTTCTTCCCCCTGCGTGCTCTGCGCTTATGTTCTTTTGGCCATGGAATTGCCCTATAAGCTGGGGCGGAAAAACCTCCCCCACCGGGAGGATGGCGCCGCTGTAGGGGCGGGCGGCGGGCCTGAAAAGGCAGAGCTTGAGGGGCTCAATGGCAAGGGTGGCGCCGGCCTTTGCAATGGGCATTCCGGGCTGCCATGAATCGGAGCTGCCCGAGGGAAGGTCTATACTGATGAGCAGCTTTGTGTCTTTGTATTTGTTGATCAGGGCAAGCATTTCGGCGGCTGAGCCTTGCAGGGGGCCGTCAAGGCCCGTACCGGCTATGCCGTCGATGATGATGTCCGCACGGGAAAGAAGGCCCTCGATAAGCGCCGCATCCTGTTTCCAGACCGTAACGGGGACCCCCATTTTTTGCAGGGAAAGGAACGCTTCGGACCGGGGGCTGCGGAGCTCCTTTTCGGGGACTTTGTTTATCACCAGCGCGGCGCCTTCCCCGTCAACATGGCCGGAAAGCAGCAGGGACCGGAGCATGACCATGGCGTCCGCAGCGTTGTTGCCTGAACCGGCAAGGATCACCATGAAGGGATTGTTTTTTGGGGGGAAGAATTCCGGAAAGGCGGCTGCCAGGACCCGGGCGCAGCGGCGGCCCGCAGCTTCCACCAGGGCGAAGGAATCCAGACCCCAGGAGGCGGAGGCTTCCGCATCCAGAGCCCTGGCGGAAGCTGCGGAAAGGAGGGTCACAGGCCCCTTGTGTATGCTCATGGCGCTGTGGTCCCCAGGAGCTTATCGGTCCGCCACCAGACCATTTTTGCCTCATAGTTACTTACCAGCAGGGCCGAGAGGATACCGTCGGCGCTGAGATCAAAGGTGTTGAGCTGGAGTTCATCCCGGTCCACCCGGATGGTTCCCTGATGGCGATCCTCCGCCGCGGCGCCGGCTGCGGAATTGGCGTTCAATATCAGAATGGAATAGCCGGTTTCCACCGGAAAGTTCAAAAAAATGCCGCCGCCATGGATTACCCCCAGCATGGAATAGAGCACCCGCTCGCTTACCTTGCGTCCGTTTTCATTAAAGGTATATTCCAGAAAGGGCACTTCCATACGGCCCGTATAGGAACCGTTTTCCACATCCATGATCCAGATGATGGACCTGTCCGGTTCATTGCCGGTGCGGGTATTGGTGGATTCATCAAAGGTATCCCGGTAATAATCAACCTTGAAGTAGAGGGTCCTGCTGTCCGGGGCCGGCATGATGGCGTCCAGGGAGGATGACACCTTGGGCCAATCCGGGGGAACCGGGACGGCGTTGTTCTTGAGCTGCACCAGATACAGGAGGGTCCCGCCGGCGTCAAACCAGTAGATGTTCCACCCCGTGGGGATCCGGCACACCACCGCGATTTCGTCCCGTATGGAAGTATAGATTCCGGATATCCGGGGAAAGGGGCTGCCCCCGATTCCTTCCTGGCCCAGGTATTCCACAAAGCGGCCGTCCTGGTCAAAGTGGAGAACGATGCTGTCCAGCAGGGCCTTGCTTTCGGGATCGACGCTGTACCGGTCATCGGGGAGCCGGTCTTCCGCATAGATATGCTTCCGGGAATCCACCGCCAGGCGCCCCGGTTCCCGCAGGGGATAGGTAAAGGCCCACCGGGTAACCATGCCGCTCCCCTCGATATTGGTCCGCAGGGTCAGGGGCATGGGGTTGGTTTCCTCATTATAGATCATGAAAAGGATATCCCCGTAGGAAGTATACTGGACGATCTTCTGCCCGTTCCCGTCGGAAATATAGAAAAGGCCGTCCCGCATAGCGATATTTGTGATCCCCCGGTCCCCTTCCAGTTTGTAAAGGGCCAGCTGATCCTCCAGCCGCCCAATATTCAGGGTAAAATGATCTTCCCTGGTTACGGAAACCGCCTGTTCCTGTGAACAGGCGGAGAAAAACACCGGCAGCAAGGCTAAAAGGATGGGCAGAAACTTCATGGGGTAATTTTATAATGAATGGGAAATTGTGAATAGTGCGCATTTCCGTTAGATTTCCGTTAGATTGACAAAAGAGGAAAAGTACTCTCACTATACTTTAAGCTGCGGCCTTTTACCGGAATCTGGCCCTTACCACACCGGGACAGAAGCTTACCAAGGTGCAGATTGGCGGGGGCGGCGCGGAAGCCGTTGAAAGCGCGCTCAAGCTTTGCAAAATTGCCAAGCGCAATGATCCCAAAAAGACAAAGATTCTTTCCACCCTTGGGGCGTTCCACGGAAAGACCGCCGGCGCGGTTTCACTGGGCGGGAAAGACACCTGGTGGGCGTATCAGGGCAGGCTGCTCCTGGACCAGGTTACCCATATTAAATTCAACGATGTGGAAGCCCTGAAAAAAGAACTGTCCAGCGGCATCTACCAGGGCTTTATCATGGAGCCCATCCAGGGCGAAGGGGGCGTCAACGTAAGCACCGACGAGTTCATCAAAACCGCCCGTGAGTATTGCACCAAATACGATACGATTTTCGTGGCCGACGAGATCCAGACCGGCTGCTGCCGCACCGGCAAATTCTGGGCCTGTGAGTGGTGGGATGTTATCCCCGATGTGATGACCTTCGCCAAGGGCATTTCCGGCGGCATCATCCCGCTGGCCGGCATCATCGCCAAACCTGAAATCTACGACGCCGCCTACGGCTCACCGGAAACGGCATTTCATCACACGGCGACCTATCAGGGCAACGCCTACGCCTGCGCAGCCGGTATCGCATCCATCCAGTTCATGCTCGAAAACGACCTGCCCGCCAAGGCCCGGGAAAACGGCAAATTCATCATGGACGCGATGAACGCGGCATGGAAAAAGTACCCCGGGATCATCAAAGACGTGCGCGGCAAAGGCTGCCTTATCGGCGTGGAGTTCGAAAATGTTCCGGCGGACAAGAAGGAAAAGTACGGCGATTTCTGGTCCCAGCCCTGCGAAGCCTACTTCTCCAACGAGTTCCGAATACAAATCATGCACTCCTTCAACAATCCCAAGGTGTTCCGCTGGCTGCCGCCCCTTACGGCTACCAAAGAAGACCTTGAATACGCCCTTGACGCCTTTGCCAAGTCCGTTGAGTATGTGTACGAACTGTCGAAGAGCTGAATTATAGTTCGCTGAAAAACAAAGGGCTGTCCCCCTGACCGCTAAAGGGGTCGGGGGACTTAACCCCGCTGGGACATGATTTCCAGAATTGCCTTGTTGGTATTTCCCATACCGGTTTTGGAAAGGTACTCCATGTTCCGGAATACATCGTGGATATCCTCCGCCAAAATACCGTCCCCCTGGGATATGGAGAAGTCCGAAACCGCGGTCATGGCGGACATGGCGGCGGTGGCGGCGGAAATGGCAACCTTATTGGCGCAGCCTTCCTTGGCCCCGTCGCAGATCATCCCGGTTATTCCCCCAATCATGCTGCGGACGGCCCCCATCATCTGGGTGATATTGCCGTTCAGGATATAGACGATGCCCACCGAAGCGCCCAGGCCGGAGGCAACGCCGCAGGAACAGATAGGCGCCAGGGTACCCAGGTATGCCTTGGCGAACAGGTTCACCCCCATGGCCATGGCAAGCCCCCGGATAAGCTGTTCCCTGGATGTTCCCAGCTTTTCCGCCGCCGCGGCCACGGTAAGGAAGATGGTGATCCCCTGGTTTCCGCTGCCGGTGGCGATCATCACCGGGAGTTGAACCCCGGTCATACGGGCAAAGGAGGCCGCCCCGGTAAGCATCTGGACATGGGGAATAAGGGAATCCCCCCAGAGGATGTTCTTGTTCAGGGTGGAAAGGGATTTTCCAAAACCCATCTCCATCCCCCTGGCCGCTATGTTCCGGTTCACCGCCACACCCTCTTCCAGGAAACTGATTTTTTCAAGATCAACCTCATCGGCAAACTGCTTCAGCCGGGCAAGGGTGAATGTTTTAAGCCGCTCCGCTTCATGGTTGAATTCGGGCTTAAAGACGCCGTAGGGGGGGTGTTCAACACCGGCTATATGGTCATGGTTCTTATAGGTGATAACCCGGATTTCGGCGGCATCGGTGGTAAGGATCGTTTCGATGTAGAGTTCGCTCATATCTTCCCGGGGGCTGACGGTGATCCGGGGCAGCAGCGCCTCTGCGGCTTTTTCATGCTCCGGTTTAATTTTGCTCAGCACATCCATTGCATCGTCGGGATTGCCCCCTACAATACCCAGGGCCGCGCAGAGTTTAATCCCCCGGCCGGAAACCCCGGGAATCCCCACGAACATGGCGTTTTTAAGCAGCCCCATGTCCATGGAAATAGCCACGGACTTGATTTCCCCCGGGGTGTTTTTACGGGCAATGGCGCAATTCAGGGCGATTGCCACCGGTTCGGTACAGCCCGTGGCGATTTTTACGGAACCCCTGATCTGATCAAGGAGAAAATCAAAATCTTCCATTTTTATACCCTTTCCTTCCTTAAGGACGATTTATGTTCCCGTACATAATTATAAATTGTGTACCGGGAAACCGAGAGTTCCCGCGCCACAATATCAATCGCTCCGCGTATATCAAACATGCCTTTCTTTATAAGTTCATAAACGATGATTTTGTTCTTTTCATGGTTGGGAATATCGGTATGCCCGTTTATGGTGGTGATCGTTTCCCGCAGGGTGGTCATTATCAGCTCGTCCAGGTTAGCCACAAAATTCTCGGGATTTACCGGGTTCTCCGCCTGGGGAACCGCCAAGGTGTTAATCAGGCTGAGCAGGGGGGCGTCCATGTTCAGGTTGATACATATCATCCCGATGGGCTTATCCGAGGGATTACGGATCATGATGGTGATGGACCGCAGGGTTTTGCCGTCCGTGGTTTTTGAATAGTAACAACCGGTGATATTCTTACTGGTGGCGGTGGATTCCCGGAGAATTTTCATCCCCAGGTCCGTTATGGGGGATCCTACCCCCCGGCCGGTTATATGGCTGTTGGCGATATGAATAACCGAGTGCTCCAGGCTTTCAAAGGAATGAAGCACCACTTCGCAGTTTTCCCCCAAAAACGCGGCAATGCCGTCTGCGATGGGTTTCACAGCGTCCAGGAGCTGCCTGTCCTTTACAGTTATGGAAGGAACATTTGCGGTTTTCATCTCTAACATGAAATAATAAAGTATAATTTACACGGTTGTCAACAAAAATTAAAAAAAAACGATAAACTTTAAAAAATTTTTATAAACGGCTTGCTTTTTTTGGCAACAAGATCAATACTATTGATAAAAATCAAGAGAGGAGTCTTGGAATGACGCAAATCAAGAACACAGCAGGCCCCGCCGATGCGGTTGGGGCTGTGAATCGGGCCCAGATTGAACACCGGGCAACCTGGATGGGGCTTATCTATGACGAGATGAAGAAGGCCGGCATTGACGCCGAGCCGATTATCCGCCGCGCAATTAAACGGTGCGGCCGTATCCACGGGGAAAACATCAAGGGCAAATGTGCGGATCCAAAGGACTGCGCGAATTTCAAGGATAACTTTTTAAGCGATCTGGTTATCAAGACCTTTGACATGCGGCCCATCAAGGCGGATAAGGATACCCTCAGTGTGGATTTCCATTATTGCGCCCTGGTCACCGCGTGGCAGAAACTGGGCTTTGACGATGCAACCTGCGACCTCCTTTGCGATATGGCAATGGACGGGGACCGGGGTATCGCCGAAGTAATGGGCTTAACCCTGGACCTGGACAAAACCATCGCCAAGGGCTGCCCGGACTGTCAACTGCGGTTTCACAAATAGCAAACACAGACTCCCGTATGGGATGTCTGAAAAATTTGGAGGAAAGAATGAAAAGAGTATTAGTGTTGATGTTGGCGGGACTGTTGTCAACAGCGGCTGTTTTCGGCGGAGGCCAGAAAGCAAGCGGCAGCGGTAATACCGTGAAGATTGCGGTAGCGGTGCCCATGACCGGGGACAATTCCGAATACGGAAAAAGTTTTTTAACCGCCGCCGAAATCATGGTGGAAAAGTGGAATGCCGCCGGGGGCGTCCTGGGCAAGAAGATCGAACTTGTGAACTATGACGATAAAAATTCCGCCGAAGAAGCGGCTTCCATCGCCAATAAGATCGTAAGCGACAAGGAGATTATTGCGGTGCTGGGGCACTTCTCCTCCGGGGTCAGCATGACCGCGGCGCCGACCTATCAGGAAAACAAGGTTATTGAGATTTCCAACTGTGCGTCCCACCCGGACTATTCGAAGATCGGTAATTACATTTTCCGGAACAACACCGTAATTATTGAAGAGTTCAAGGTTGTGGTGGATGTGGTGGCCAACGATTTAAACCTCAAGAATGTTGGTATTATCGCCATTAAGACCGACTGGGGAACCACCGCCGGGGGTATCGCGGAGAACTATGTCAAGTCCAACAGTAAACTTAACCTGGTGGGCTACGAACAGGTACTTGAAACCTCCGACGATTATGGCCCGGCCATTGCCAAGATGAAAGCGGCGGGCGCCGAAGCGATTATTGCGGTGGGCATGTACAGCCTCTACGGCCCCCTGGCCAGGCAGTACAAAGAAGTGGACCCCAATATCCAGCTCCTTGGGGTATCCAACGCCTATACCCAGCAGATCATTCAGCTTGGCGGCTCCGCCGTGGATGGTCTCTTTGCGCCGGTAAGTTTCTTCGCCGAATCTCCCGATCCGGAGGTCATGGCATTTGTCACCGAGTTCAAGAAGCGGTTCGGCATGGAGCCTTCCGCCCTGGCTGCCCAGGCCTATGACTGCATCGGAATTCTGCTTCAGGCAATTAAAGATGTGGGCTCCCTGGATCGTGAAAAGGTTCGTGACGCGGTGAACAACATTAACTATCCCGGTATTACCGGTCCCACCACCTTTGATGCCATCGGGGATGCTTCAAAAACCTTCCAGAAGGTAGTAATCAGGAACGGTAAATTCGTTCAGTATAAAAAGTAGTTTTTGTATTAAGCCGGAGCGGGGGAGAACATGATAGTATTGATCCAACAGATTTTTAACGGAATCGCACTGGGGCTGGTGTATGCCCTGGTGGCGGTCGGGTACTCATTGGTGTTCGGTATACTCCGGCTGATCAATTTTTCCCATGGCGCGGTATATGCCTTTGGCGCCCATGCCGCGCTGTTTTTTGTGGGTCTGCATTTCGGCCCCATCCCCGCAATTATTTGCGCTGTGGCCGTAACCGGAATACTGGGGGTGTTGATCGATAAACTTGCCCTGGAGCCGCTGCGGAAAAAGAAATCCGTACCCATTGCCGCTCTGGTAACCACCCTGGGTATATCCAACATTATCCAGAATATGCTGGTGGTTATCTTCGGCAGCCAGCGGAAACCCTTCCCGGATTTTTTTAATCTGGGGATGTTCACCCTCGGCGCGATACGGATGAACAGCCGGCAGTTTGTTATGTTCGGCGTGTCCCTGGTCTTGTTACTTTTTTTACTGTTGATCGTACAGAAAACCAAGATCGGTCTTGCCATGCGGGCGACGGCTCAAAACATAAAAGCCGCTTCCCTTATGGGTATCAATGTAAACAGTATCATTACCCTTACCTTCTTTATGGGAGGGGCCTCCGCCGCCATAGCCGGCGGTATGGTAAGCGGGTACTATCAGGTGGTGTATCCGGGCATGGGCTTTATGATTGGCCTTAAGGCTTTTGCCGCCTCGGTTTTAGGGGGTATCGGCAGCCTCCCGGGGGCGCTGGTGGGAGGCCTTGCGGTGGGGGTCATCGAAAGTATCGCTGCGCTATACATCGGTTCCAATTACCGGGACTCCATGGCTTTTATTATCCTTATTGTGGTTTTGATTTTCCGCCCCGCGGGAATCTTCGGCAAAAATGAAGTAACAAAGGTGTAAGTCGTGGCAAAAAAACAGACGGAGTTTTTCTTAAAAATAGAAGAATTCATATCCGCCCGGCGGGTTTATTTCTTTGCCGGTATTATTCTCCTGCTTGCGGTGGTCCCCTTCTTCGGGTTCAACCGGTACATCATGCGTATCCTCATCGTTATCGGCATCTATTCTATCCTGACCCTGGCCCTCAACCTGGTCGCCGGATATACGGGCCAGCTTTCCATGGGGAACGCCGGTTTTTACGCCATCGGCGCCTATACCTGCACCCTGCTGATGATCCGCTTCGGTCTGAATTTCTGGCTCGCCATGCTGGGAGGAGCGGTCCTGGCGGGGTTCTGCGGTTTTCTGCTGGGCCTGCCGACCTTCCGCTTAAAGGGTTCCTACCTCACCATTGTTACCCTGGGGTTCGGGGAGATCATACGGATGATCCTGATGAACTGGGACCCGGTTACCAACGGGACCCTGGGGATCAGAAACATTCCCCTGCCGGTTTTCTTCGGCATTAAACTATCCTTTGCGAATAACGGCCTGTACTATCTGGTCCTGGTTCTGGCAATTTTGATTTCTGTTTTCTGCAGGCTCATTCTTAATTCCAAAATAGGCAGGGCCTTTATTTCCATCCGGGAAGACGAGATCGCCGCCCAGATGATGGGCATTAAAACTACGTATTACAAGGTATTAGCCTTTGTGCTTTCCGCGTTTCTTTCGGGAATCGCCGGGGCCTACTATGCGCCCATGGTGGGGTACATCGATCCCAATTCCTTCACCTTTGATGTTTCCTCCCAGATAATCAGTATGACTATTCTGGGGGGGCTTGGGACCATGCGGGGGATGTACTTTGGGGCGGCGGTACTGATCATCTTCCCCGAGGTATCCCGGTTCATGATGGATTACCGGTTTGTGATCTACGGGCTTATCCTGGTACTGATGATGCGTTTCAGGCCCCAGGGACTTTTGGGCTGGCAATCGCGGCTGCCCTACCGGTTTACAAAGGCTGTGCAGAAAGAACTGGAAACTGCGGGCCTTGGGAAGTCCGGCGGGCTTCTTTCATAACATAAAGGCAGGTTGGAAATGGCGCTACTGCAGATAAAAGGTATCGGCCTTAGTTTCGGCGGCCTCCGGGCGGTTGATAATGTAAACATCCACGTTAATCAGGGTGAGATTATCAGCCTGATTGGCCCCAACGGAGCCGGCAAGACCACGATTTTTAACATACTTACGGGGATCTATAAAATTGATACGGGAGAAATACTGTTTGAGGATAAACCCATCCACAATCAGATACCCCAGGATATTGTAAAGGCCGGTATCGCCCGGACTTTTCAGAACATCCGGCTTTTCCGCAACATGCGGGTTATTGAAAATGTCCTGGTGGGTTCCCATATCACCGCCCATTACGGGCTTCCGGATACCATTTTCCGGACCCCCCGGTTTAAGCAGGCGGAAACGGAAAGCACCGTTAATGCGGTTCGGCTGCTGCAGGAGGTGGGGCTCCTCCACCGGCTGCACGACTATGCCGCCAACCTTCCCTACGGCGAACAGCGGAAACTGGAGATAGCCCGTGCATTGGCAACCGGGGCGCGGCTCATCCTGCTGGATGAACCCGCCGCGGGAATGAACCCCCAGGAATCGGAGGAACTGCTGCGCTTTGTCCTCAGCCTGCGGGACAAGGGTTATACGATCCTGATGATTGAACACGATATGAACGTGGTGATGAATATGTCCGACCGGATCTATGTACTTGATTACGGCAGGCTGATCTCGGAGGGACTGCCGGCCCAGGTGGCAAATGATCCCAAGGTAATAGAAGCCTATTTAGGGGGTATTCCGAATGATCAAAATAAGTAATTTGAATGCCTTCTACGATAATGTGCATGCCCTCAAGGATATCAGCCTGGAAATACAGCAGGGGGAGATCGTTTCCCTTATCGGCAGTAACGGCGCGGGAAAGACCAGCACCCTGAGCTGCATCACCGGTCTGGTGCCCGCCCGGTCCGGCGCCATCACCTACAAGGATCGGCCGATTACCAATATACCGGTCCACAAAATTGTGGACCTCGGGATAAGTTTGTCCCCCGAAGGCCGGGAGGTGTTTCCGGGGCTTACGGTGGAGGAGAATCTCCGGCTGGGGATGTATTCAAAAAAGAACAACGCCGCAAAGACCAACGAGTCCTTCCGGCGGGTATACGATCTTTTCCCCCGGCTCAAGGAACGGATTACCCAGGTCGCGGGCACCCTTTCCGGAGGTGAGCAGCAGATGCTCGCCATAGGCCGGGCACTGATGAGCGAGCCGGAACTCCTGCTCCTGGATGAGCCATCCCTGGGTCTTGCCCCCAACCTGGTGCTGATGATTTTTGAGCTTATCAAGGAGATCAACAAACAGGGGGTTACCATCCTCCTGGTGGAACAGAACGCCAATATGGCCCTGTCCATTTCCAACCGGACCTATGTTCTTGAAACCGGCAGGATTGCCCTTTCCGGGGAATCACAAAAACTGTTGAACGATGAAAATATACGGAAAGCCTATCTGGGAAATGTTTAGGAGTATGGTATGAAGAAGTTATTCAATTCCACAGAAAATCTGATTTATGAAATGGGAACCGGGCTTTCCCTGGTGAACACCGCCCTGGTTTTTGACCGGCGCTATAAATTTTTGCGGAAGAGAGAGCCAAACCCCAATAAGGTTACCCTGATAAGCGGCGGCGGCAGCGGCCATGAACCCGCCCACGCCGGGTATATCGGGGAAGGTATGCTGGATGCCGCGGTCTGCGGGGATGTCTTTGCCTCGCCCTCCCAGATCCAGGTGTACCAGGCCATTAAGGCCTCCGCCGGCAGCAAGGGAACCCTGCTTATCATCAAGAATTACAGCGGTGATATTATGAACTTTCAGAACGCGGCTTTTCTCGCGGGGATGGACGGCCTGGAGGTGGATTATATCAAGGTCTGTGACGATATCGCCGTTGAGGACAGCCTGTATACCGTGGGCCGCCGGGGGGTAGCCGGGACCGTGTTGGTGCATAAGATTGCCGGTGCCGCCGCCCAGGGGGGGAACAGCCTTGGGGAGGTCAAGCGTCTTGCCCAAAAAGCCGCCGACAATGTCCGCAGCCTGGGCTTTGCCTTCTCGTCCTGTACCGTACCCGCCAAGGGAAGTCCCACCTTCTCCCTTGGTGAGGACGAAATGGAATACGGCATCGGCATCCACGGTGAGCCCGGCATTCAGCGGGAAAAGGTCGCCACCGCGGAAACCCTGGCAAAGCGTATGGTTCCCGCCATCCTGGGGGATCTGAAGCTGCAAAAGGGCGGTGAGGCTGCCCTGCTGGTAAACGGCTTCGGTGCAACGCCCCTCTTGGAACTGTATGTCCTGGCCTATTCCGCCATGGCGGAACTGGACGCCGCGGGGATCAAAACCTACCGTATCTTCGCGGGAAATTACATGACCAGTCTGGAAATGGCCGGCGCGTCAATCTCGATCCTGAAACTGGATGATGAGTTAAAGACACTGCTGGACGCCAAAAGCGACGCCCCGGGCTTTATGATAAACGGCGGATCAGCTGCGCCTCAGTTTCTCCCCGCCTTATCGGCTGACAAAGACCGGAATGTTTCATATAAAGCCCGGACCGATTCCCAATACGCGCTTATCAAGAATGAAAAGCTCACCCTTCAGAATATCATCTACCTGGTGGATAAGATGAGTGAGATAATCATCGAGAACGAGGCGCCCTTCTGCGAACTGGATTCCCATGCCGGGGACGGAGATTTTGGCATGAGTATTGCCAAGGGATTCCGTTTCCTTAAAGCTGACTGGGAAGACATAACCGCCCATGCAAAGACCATCGAAAATTTCCTGGACGCCTGTTCGGTGGTGATCATGGAATACTGCGGCGGCGCTTCGGGTCCTATCTGGGGCTTTGCCTTTAAGTACGCCGCTAAAGCCGCTGCGGGCAAGACGGAACTGGACATCAAGGGCTTTGCGGATATCCTGCAAGCTGCGGTTCAGGGTGTGCAGGAAACCGGCAAACGTGCCTTTGGCCGGGGCGCGGTGGTAGGGGATAAAACCCTGGTGGACGCCCTGGTTCCCTGCGCCGACTCCTGGTCCGCCTCCGCCGGGGAAGGGAACCGTTTCCTGGAAGCTTTTAAAAAGGCCGCAGCGGCCGCAGTGGCGGGCGCGGAAAAGACCAAGGACATTGTAGCCAGGATGGGCCGGGCGGAAAATGCCGGCAAGCGGAGCCTGGGCTATCCCGATGCGGGAGCCCATGCCCTGGGGTTCATCTTTACGGAACTTGCAGAGAGTCTTCAGTAGTCTGAAGCCTTCTTGTGGCGCTACCCCTTTACCGCCCCCATGGTAAGGCCCTTTACCACGTATTTCTGGAATATCATGGTCAGGATGATGGCGGGGGTAACGATGGCCACTGCGGCGGCCATGACGCCCCCCCAATCGACTTCGGCATAGGACATAAAGTTGTATACCGCAATCGGCAGGGTACGGGTTTTTTGCATGCTCAAAACCTGGGAGAACATAAAGTTGTTCCAGGAGAAAATAAAACTCAAGGTAGTGGCGGTTACTACCCCGGGCATGGAGAGGGGCAGAATAATCGAGATAAAGGCCCGCTGCCGGGTGGCGCCGTCTATCATGGCGGAGGATTCCAGGTCCACCGGGATGGATTCAAAATAGGCGGACATGATCCATACGATCACCGGCAGGGCAATGAGCATGTGGGAAAGGATCAGCGCAATATAGCTGTCCATCAGGCCGAGCCGGGAAAACACGATGTACCAGGGCATAAGAAAAGAAATGCCGGGCATAAGCCGGGCCACCAATATGAGCATGAGGAGTTTCTTCTGGGCAAACCGGGCTATGGAATAAGCCGCCGGGAGGCCGATGATCATGGAGAGGACCACCGCAAAAAAGCCGACGATGCCGGAATTTTTCAGATATAAAAGAAAGTTCTGCTCCCCAAAGACCTTGTTGAAATTCCGCAGGGTGGGAGAGAATACGTATTTGGGGGGCCAGGAAATAATATCAACCTGGGTTTTAAAAGAGGACATGAACATCCACAAAAAGGGAAACAGCATGGGGATGACAATCACCAGAATAAGGACTGCAAAAAAGATGTTAAACAGGGGTGATTTTTTCATTATATCCGCTCCTACAACTCAAACTTTTTCCGCAGCTGCATAACGGCCATACTGAACAGTAATACTACGAAGAATAAGAATATCAGCACCGCAGAGGAGCGTCCCATGTTGAAATATTCAAAACTCATTTTGTAGGCCAGAATATTCAGGGTCTCCGAGGAATAGCCGGGTCCGCCCCTGGTCATGGCGTAGATGATATCGTAGGTTTTCAGGGCGTCTACCGCCCGCAGTACCACTGCGGTCAGGACCGTAGGCATGATCATGGGCAGGGTGATGCGAAAAAAAGTCTGCACCCCGTTGGCGCCGTCCACCATGGCGGATTCAAAGGGCTCCTGGGAAAGCCCCGAAAGCCCTGCCAGGACGATGAGGGCGATCATGGGGGTCCATTGCCAGATGTCAACCAGCATCAGGGAGGGGAGCACCGTGGAGCTTGCGGTAACCCATCCGCTCTGGGGCAGGTGGAAGACGCTCAAAACGTAATTGAGAAACCCAATGGTAGGATCGTAAAAAAGATTGAACACAATGCCGATGGATACCGGGGTAACCACCAGAGGGAGGAGCAGGATGAATTTCAGGAAATTCTTCCCCCGGAATTCCCGGTTCAGGATGAGGGCGACAATGGTCCCCATCACCGCCTCGGCGGCCACCGCCCCAAAGGTAAAGGCAAAGGTCCGCCAGACGGCGGCAACGAAACGGGGTTCCTTGAGCACCATCAAATAGGTGTTAAACCCCGCGAACCGCATGGGGCGGCCCGAGGTCAGGGTCCAATCGGTAAAGCTTACAAACAGGGTGTAAACCACCGGAAAGATCATCAGCAGTATGACAAAGATAATTGCCGGCAGGGGGAAAAGATACTTTAAATTACGCTCAAAAAATCCGCCTCTTCCTACCACCGGCAAGCTCCTGCTATTTACCGTATTCGCCGTCGGCCTTGAGCAGCTCATTCACCGCTGCGGCCTTTTCCGCCGCCAGCGCGGGGATCCTTGCGGATGCTCCGCTGGTATTGATCGATTCAATGATCACTTCGCCGATAAGGTCCCGGGCCTGGCCCACGGAACTCATGAAGGGCCGGTCATAGGGATAGCCATTTTTGGCGGCATGGGCCTGGGTTTCGATCAAGCCGGGGTTCATCCTGGCCCGTACTTGAGGATCAAGCCATGCGGAATTGCGGGCCATGGTGATATTTGACAGCATCCCCTTGATGGCCAGTTCCTTGCTGGTTGCCCAAACAAGGAATTTCTGGGCCGCTTCGGGGTTCTTGCTGGTACTGGCTATGCCCATCCCCCAGGAAACAACGATGAAGGGACTGTCAGCCCTGGGTCCCTGGGGCAGTTTGGCGACCCCCACGTTTGCCTCGGGAATCTGGGTCTTGGTGGGATCCACAATCTGGCCGTAGAAGACCGATGCATCGGTCCACATGGCAAGCCGTCCCGCCTGGAACACGGGCATCAGGGCTTCCCAGGACATGGAAGTAACCCCCTGGGGTCCATAGCTGCCCAGAAGCCGGCCGTAATAGCGGATAGCGTCCACCGCTTCGCCCTTGTCAAAGACCGCGATATTGTTATCCAGATACTTTCCGCCGTAGTTGTAGACATAGCTGGAAAGCTGGGTTACCGCCGCCGCTCCCGCGCCCCGGGAACCGAAACCGGCCACATTGCCCTTGTGCAGGGCCTTGGCGGCATTTTCAAGTTCCGTAAAGTTGGTGGGAACCGAAATCCCCGCCTGCTGGAAGAGGTCCTTCCGGTAGTAGAGCACCTGCCATTCGGTTACCAGGGGCACCACATAGGGGGTCCCCGCCTTACGGCCGATATCCACGGTGTTGGCGGGATAATCCGAAAAATCGTAGGAATTTAAGGGGGCATACCAGCCATTCTTGTTGTACAGAAGGCTTTCCTGCAGGGGCCGGGTCATGAAAACATCCACCGTGGACGATCTGGTGGTGAATTCGGTGGTCAGTTTTTGGGTAAGCTGACTTTCCTGAAGGCTTTCCACCAGCACCTTGATGCCGGTCTGGGCCTCAAATTCGGGGATCGCCGTCTTGAGCAGTTCCCCATAGGGATGATTTGCCAAAAGCACCCGGATTTCCTGGGCCTGGGCCGGCTTTGCGGCGCCGCCATCCGATTTTGGGCTGGCAAAAGCCGCGGCGGACAAGGATACCGCCAATAATACGCATAAGAAACGTTTCATATTTCCTCCTGGAATGAACATTGATTCCAGTATAACCCCGTTTTCCCCTGGGGTAAAGGAAATTCTCCCGTGGTTCATTATTGGCAAGATTACGGATTAATTCGATTCAGAGCGCCAGGGCTACTATTTCATCGCCGTGAGCGCCTTCCAGCGACTGTTTGGCCGGGTTGATGATTAAATCCATGTCCTCAAGGGGGATAGCCCCTAAAAGGATAGTTTCAGCGCCGGGCATCACTATCGCCCGGCAGGAAGTACTCCGTTCCTTCCACTGTATGTCCACCGGCTCGGTTACTTTGCAGGCAACCCGCGCTCCATTGGCGGTTCGGGCGCTGCGTTCCCCTTCGGTTATCAGCCCCAATTGTTGACAGACCGCATCGGTAATGAATAAAGTAGCCGCCCCGGTGTCAACGATGGCGGTTACCGTGGTTCTCCGCATCTCCGGCTCTTTGATAAGCCCGCGCTGCACACTGGTTCTGTCCCCTGCATTTGTCAGGATAATGTCCGCATATACGGTTCCCATATCTTTCTCCATACCTCCACTATACCGGAAATCCGGCTGTCAAAAAAGGTCCGCCCCCGTTAAAGGGTTGAATAGTTAAAAAGCCCGGACGGCACGGACCCAATCTACAAGATACTTGTAGGTGCTGTTCCGGCTGCCATTGATGAAATTCTGCTCCCACGCGCCATTAGTAAGGCCCTCCGACGAGGACCAGTAGAAATTGCCGCTGGTGGTGTTAAACCCGTTGCCTGAAGTGGCTGTGCGAGGGTTGCTGGTCCACATCGCGTAAAGCTCGTCCTTACTCGGCAGGAACCAGTCATCAAAGGTGTTATAGGGGGTTGGGGCTCTATAATCAGCGCAGGCTTTTGCCGCAGGTGCGTTAGCGTCTACCAGCAGTATCGCGGCGGTATTGGCCGCACCGGTTCCTATATCGGTTTGTGTGCCGGGTATGCTGGTAGTTGTATAGCCACTGGAAGCCCACGCAAATTTTCCGGATATATCCGCCGGAGCCGCTTCAAGGTAGGTTTTACCGGGGTAGACCGTAGCGCTGGTGATAACATAGAAGATTATGCCGCCTGCCTCGCCGGTCCCGCCTATACTGTTAACCGGCGCCCCTATAGTGCCGGTTATGGACGAGGCGTATCCTGTGCGGCTTACCTCTACACTTATGATTGCGGCTTCATCAGCGGCGGTAAGGGTATAGGTTTGATTATTCCCGCCGCTTATATCAACGCCGCCCCGTTTCCATTGGTAGGTATAGTCAGAGGCAGAGGCGGAAGGAATAATACCGGTGATATTTGCGGTGAGGGCTTGGTTCCACTGGGCGGTTCCATCGATACTTACCGTGCCGGAGAGTGTGCCGAGCGGCGCGGCGGTGTAGGTCAGCGTGAAGACGAGGGTTGCGCCGGGGGTTCCCTGGATTACCGCCGCGGGGCTGCCGCTGCTGAACACAGTCTGTATAGCCACCGCGTCAATCGCCGTCCCCGTGAAGGTGCAGCCCGTGTCCGCGGCCAGCGTAACCGTTGCCACGGCGGGTGTGCCGTACACGTA
>BNVE01000024.1 GCA_025997875.1 Spirochaetia bacterium | reverse complement strand
GAAGGAACTCATCGACCAGCTTCTCCAGTACCCGGATGGAGAATACAAGGACGGCCCTGATGCACTTGAGGGTGTGGTTCGGAAGCTTCAGGAATATGCCCGGAAACGCCGGGCAGGAAAGCCGCAGTCCCGCAGCACAAGGGAATCGGAATCCGTATTGCGGGGGTATGACTGATGGCGCGGAAACAGAAGAACTATCAGAGATGGGCGCCGAATCACCGGATCGATTCTACCAAGGAAAGCCTCATTGACCGGCCTGATGTAAATCTTTCCGGCGGCGATCATTTTGCCACCCGCTCCCGGGCCAATGACTTTGTCCGGCTGATGCGGACCCTCCCCGATCCTGATCCGGTTCTGCGGAAGATGGGCCGGGGCATTACCGCCCTCCAGGAACTCCTTACCGACAGCCATCTTGAAAGCGTGTGGGGAGTGCGCTGCGCCGCCACATCGGGGGCCGAATGGTTCATGGCCGCCGGTGATGAAGGGAGCCGGGAACAGGAAGCGGCAGATGCCTTTGCCGCTGAACTGGCGGACATGGATGTCCCCCGCATCATTGAAGAAATGATGGATGCGGTTGCCTTTGGATATTCCCCTCTTGAAGTTCTGTGGACCGCCAAGGAAGGGCGTTGGGGAATCGGGAATATCGTGGGCAAGCCGCCGCAGTGGTTTGAGTTTGATCAGAGCAATAATCTGGTTTTGAAGACCGGGGGCATTGGATCAGAAGAACTGCCGGAGAACCGCTTTCTGCTTGTCCAGCACCGTCCAAGTTATGCGAACCCCTACGGCGTGAAAGTATTTTCAAAATGCTTCTGGCCGGTAACCTTCAAAAAGAACGGTTTCCGCTGGTGGACGGTGTTCGTGGAGAAATACGGCGGGGCTTTCATGTACGGGAAATATCCGTCCAACGCCAGTAATCAATTTAAGGATGAACTGCTGGATGCCCTTGAAAAGATGGTCGCCGATGCGGTTGCCATCGCCCCCGAAGGATCGGAGATATCGATCCAGTCTGCGGCAGACAAGCGGGGCGGCAGTGATGTGCATTCCGCCTATATCTCCATGAACAATGCAGAAATTTCCAAAGCCGTCCTGGGCCAAACCCTGACAACGGAAGTGGGGGATGTGGGGAGCTATGCCGCCGCATCCGCCCATAACCTTGTGCGGGAAGATCTGGCCTCTGCCGACCGCCGCCGGATATCCGCTGCCTTTAACCGGCTGGCTCAAGTTTACACCTTCTACAATTTCGGCGGGGAGGTGATCCCGCCCCTGTTCCAGTTTGTAAAGGATGAGGACCTGCAAACCGGCCGGGCGGAACGGGACACTAAATTATACGGAATGGGATGGCGGCCCAAGAAGACCTACATCAGCCGGGAATACAGCATTCCGGAAGATGACTTTGATTTACAGGAGGATACCGCCGGGGAAGATGATCCCTTCGGAGGTTTCAGCCGGAACGGGATCATTCCTGAAAAAGAGCATCCCGCGAATTGTCCCTGCGGGTGCCATAACCTGAAAAAGAAGCGTTCCCTGTTCAGGAAGGCCGCCCTGCTCTTTGCCTCAAAAGCAGAACAGGAATTGGAAAAAGACAATCAACTCATGGAGAAGTTTGATGAGACCATTATTAAGGCGGCCCAGCAAGAGACCAATGAAACGGTCGATGCCTTTATTGATGCTACGGGCAACGTGCAGAATTTTGATGATGCGTTTAAGGCTGTTACTACTCTTTATGATCGCCGTTCTCCTGAGAAGTGTGCGGCTCTGCTTGATGAGATTCTCTATGCATCCGGGCAGATAGGCGGAAAGGCACAGAACAAGAAAGGGGGCCGCAATGGGTAGAATCCCTGATCCCACCGAAGCCAAACGCTACCTTTCCCGGAAGTCCATTGTGGAAACTGAAAATTGGGATGATCTCAAATGGGGGGAACACGCCCACTCTTTTACGGTTGCCCATTCCCGGAACGCCGCAGTACTGGATGATATTTTCGGGATGCTGAATAAAGCGCAGTCCGAAGGGCAGAGCATAGAAACGTTCCGCACCGGGATGCGGGACATGATGAAGAAAAAAGGCTGGTATGGCCGGAGCGATAAGGGGCCGGATGACAGGGATTATGCGAACTGGCGGATCAACCTGATATACCACGTCAATATGCGGACTGCCTATGAAGCCGGGCGGTACCGCCAGCAAGTGCGCGGGGCGGAACTCCGCCCCATTTGGGAATATGTGTCGATGCTGGTCGGAGCCAACCGGCGGCAGGAACATGTTGCCCTGCACGGTAAGGCTTTCCGTTATGATGATCCTTTTTGGGATATGTACCGGCCCCCCAACGGATGGGGCTGTGAATGTTCGGTTACCACCTTAAGCGAATCCGGCGCAAGCCTGGAAGGTGTAGAGATTCTGTCATCCGATGATGACGGCAATCCTCCCCATCTTACGGATCGGCAGGGCAATGCGGTGGACTGGAATAATTTCGCGCCGGAAGCGTGGCGGTACAATCCGGGCCGGGAATCGGTGGCGCCGAATTTCTCAACCTACAAGAACCTTGCCAATTACCGGATGGAAGATGGCCGGACAGCCCTGCGCCATGTGGTTGACCGTTACCGGGAGGACATGGACGGCACCCGGATGACCGGCGGGGAATTTAAGGTTCTTGTAAACCGGATGGAGGAGAAGGACTACACCCCGCAAAACATTATATATCAGGTGGGGAATCTGAATGCCCCCCGGCACGAGGCCATGATGAAGGCCGGAGTGGATGATTCAAAAATCATGGCAACCGATCTGGCTTTATATCATGGAACAGCGGACAAGAATATCGGGCAGAAAGTACCGGCAAGCCGTTTTGATGAATTGTATCAGACCATGCAGATGCCGGAACGTATTTATGAAAACGCTCAGCCAAGGAGCAGTCGGTTTGGGCGGGAGTTCCATTTCGTAAAGAGTACGCAGGACGGCAAAGTTCTCAAAGTAGTATTACGGCAAAAAATGCCTACCACCGCTTTGCGAGTCATCACTGTGGGATGGGTAGAGGATCAATATGGGCAAGGAAGCTTTAAAAAAATATGGTAACCGCCCGGAGGGATTCACACCCTCTGCACTCCAGGCCGGAAGAATCCAGCCAGGCTCGGCTTTTATTAGAGTCCTTGACGGGTACCAAAACAACTATAAACCCTGCGGGGAAAATTTACAAGGAGGCTTTTGATGATAAAAGGCACACAGTTCTGGAATTACCGGGATTGCTATTATACCCAGTCCAATAATCCGACCGAAGAGATTCTGCGGAAACGGTCTGATGGTGGATGGCTGGTTTCCTGTGGCCCATCGGTGGCGGTGACCTGCATTGCCGCCATGGGCTTTGATGTGGGTATTTCGTGCCCCGGCAAATATGAACCACAGCCGGAAGAAGTCCTCATGGATTTCTTTAACGATCCCCGGAATTATCCCGCATTGAAACTGGCGCGGCCTGATACCCCGCCTGATGTGTGGCATGGGAATGAGGTTCCCCAATTTTACCCGGTAGCGGTACCGGCGGTCTTTGGGATCACCGCCTCCTTCCAGTGGAATAGCGAATTGGCCAAGGTTATCGCAAATCTGGAAGTAGGGAGACCGGTTCAGCTGTGCCTCGTGAAGCCGGGCCATTATATCGCCGCCGTAGCCTACGACGATGAGAAGCGGGAGATCATCTTCAATGACCCCTGGCCGGGCAGGTTCCCCGATGGGAACGGCTTTAACCGCCGGATGACCGAGGAAGAATTCAAGGGCAACGTGAAGCCTTTCATGATCGTTTACGGGGTGTAGCCATGATCGCAAAAAAGGCCCAGGAGGGCCGCCAAAAGGGAAAAAGGTATGGGAATTACCACCTTCCGGGAACCGGCCAAAATTAAACGCCATTTAAAGCAATTTAAAGGGGTATATGCGGCGGACCTCGGGGGCCATTTTCCCAATATTGAGGGAGGTATAGGGAATGCCTGAAATTATGGTTTTTAAAGCGGGGAAATATCTCCAGGGTGACTGGCCCAAGGAACGGGTACAGCGCATGGTGGATGCCTACGATCCGGAGAAAAACTACGAGGCTCCGATAGTCATAGGCCATCGGTTTTATGGCAATACCGATGAATCGCAGTATGCCCATGGTTGGGTAAAAAGTCTGCGCATGGACGGTGCGGGAAAAGTATTCGCCGAAATACCGGAATTTTCCGCACTGGTTAAACAGGCCATGGCAGAGAATAAGCTCCGCTATGTTTCGGCGGAGATATACGAATTTGACAAAATCGAAGATTCCCAATCGCCGTACCTCAGAGCAATATCGCTGTTGGGCCGGGACACCCCCCAAATACCCACCACCCGGTTGCCGAGCCTTTTCGCTCTGATGACCGGCGGCACCGTAACTACGGTGAATGAAGAAGAGCATATCGCGGCATTTACCCGGAAGGTGAACGCCGATGATACCCTGTCATTTGGACGGCAGGAAAATACAGAGCATCCAAACGAGGAGGATGATATGGGCAAGGTTGAGGATTTACAGGAGGAACTTGAGAAAAGCAATGCTGCGCTTGCTGCTTTTCAAAAGGAAAATGAAGACCTGAAGAACGCCGGGAGGAAAGTCGAATCCGCTGCGTTTTTCAGTAAGCTCCGGGACGAGGGCCGCCTCACTCCGGCGTTGTTTGACCGGACGGTTGCCTTGGACATGAAGCTCGGCGATGAGGAACGCAAAGAACTGCGCGCCCTGTTCAGCGAGCTTGATACCAAGGTGGACCTCTCCGGTACCCATGCGGCGGATAAAAAGAACGCCCCGGCTCCGGCGGCGGCAAGCGCGGACCTGACCGCCAAGATCAGGGCGTTCCAGGCGGAAAAGAAATTGGCGGGTTTCGCTGAGGCGGCGGCCGCATTGTATGCGGATAGGCCGGAACTTTTTGACGAGGAGGAGAAGTAATGAGAAGGCCCTACATTGCGGAATCGGTGATCCAGCCCGGAACGGCTGTCGTTCAGGGGACCGCCGATAACCAAGTCAAATCCGGCGGTAGCGCCGGAAACTTCATTGGGGTATATCCCTTTGAGGCAAACGAAGCCAAGGCGGCGGGCGATCGGGTAGGGATCGCGCTGACCGGGGTGGAGAAGGTTCGGGCGGGTGCAACGGTTACCGCCGGAAGAAAAGCGGTGATGGATGAGGATGGTTTCCTGGTCAACGCGCCGGCCGCTCCCGGTCAGTACGTTACCTGCGGAACCTTTCTCGAATCCGGTGATGTTGATGAATACATCGACATGATCGTGGAGCGCGGAAGCTTCACGATTCCTGCACCGCCAGCACAGGGGGGTAATTAATGAAAACGGTAAATAGCGCATGTCATATTGACTTGCAATGGTTTGGGCGGGAAAGGGGATACGTCAGTCCGCTGTTGAGCAATCTCGCGGTGGACTATTCGACCAAAGTACGGGAGGGGCTTGTCGGTCCCCTCATCTTTCCCCGCTTCCCGGTAGATAAGCCTTCCGGGAAGTATGCCTATTACGCCGCAGAGGATGCCTACAAGGTTCCCGATGTAACGATGGCCGGGGAACGCTCGCGCGCCAATGAATTCGCGGCATCGGCGACCATGAAGCCCTATGCCACCGAGCCCTATGCCCTTAAAGCATTTATTGACAAGGCGGACCTTGAAAAGATGGACGGCCCCTTCAACCTGTGGGAACGCCGGAAGACGGAACTCATTGTCAGCAAGCTGGAGCTTGCCCAGGAGAAACGGATCGCCGATGCCATCTACCGGCTATCCGGCCGCTCCAACACCCTTTCCGGCGGGAGCAAGTGGGCCAACGGGGGCGGCGATCCGTTCAATGATTTCCAAACCGCCATCAGCAAGCTCTTCTTCCGGCCCAACCTGGTGCTGATGCAGGAATCGGTATTCGATGCCATTGAATATCATCCCAAGCTTCTGGCGAAGCTCGGCGAGGCGAACATGATCAAGAAGGTCAGTGAAACTACCCTGGCTCAATTGTTCCGCATCGACCGGGTCATCATCGCCAAGGGCCGGGCGGACTTCACCAAGCGGAATGCTGAAAAGGGTCTGACCCTCTCCGGCATTTGGGGAAACAACGTCGTGTTCGCTTATACCTCCGAAGCATGGGATGAACCCTGCTCCGGGAAAACCATCACGGTGAAGTATACCGAAGCAGACAACCAGGGGTACATCGTGCGGACCTGGGATGAAGAGGACGGCGGACTCCTCGGCGGGGAGTATGTGCAGGTTGGCCATGATGTTACGGAACTGACGGTGGCCCCTGAATTGCTGTGGACCATCAAGGACGTACTGTAATCGGGACATGGGGGAATCATGGGAAAACAGAAAATCTGTTGTAAGACTTGCACAGCCAAGGATTGCAAATCCAAGTGTCAGATAAAAAACCCGTGCAAGAAGAATTGTAATTGCAAATTCTTCTCAACGGATAAAAAAAGTAAGACATGTGGAAACTGATTATGATTCCGGACTTGCCCGGTAATCGGAAATCGTCAGGACGTATGTCCTGATTAGAAATTATGTGAGGAGGGAACAGGATGAGAAAATTTCTGTTCGTGTTGCTTCTGGCATTGGCGGTGGGAACCTTCGTCTTTGCCGTAAACGCTGCGCCTGCGGGCGTGGAAACGGAGGGCATTATGGCCTATTGCACCCTGGCGGATTTGCAGGGGTCTTACGGTGAAGACCGGATCGCCGCATGGAGCCGCCTTGACCCGGATACGGTCGACCGGGCGATAAATAACGCATCGGCGGAAATAGACGGCTATTTGCTTTCAGGCGGCTATTCGGTGCCGCTGTCCGGGCCTCCGGATAACCTGAAGAAATATTGTATTGATATCGCCACAGCCAACCTTGTGATTAGCGCCGGAGTTTTGAAAGATGATCCCGGCGGTACTGCGGTCCTTGAGGAAGCGAAAAACGCCCGGCGCTATCTGGAAAAAGTCGCCGAAGGCAAATTCAAAATACCCGGTTATGTGGAAGAAGGGGATGTAGCAAAACCGCCTTCCGGTAATGTGCTGGTATCCTCATCGCGCAAATTGGATCTGCGGGGATATTGAACATGGCCGGTGCTGGTGTAGTCAAAGCCGAATATGACTCCGAGTTTCAGGCGATTCTCGACGCCCTCTCCAAAGCGGCGATGCCCGATCTCAAAAAGATTGCGGACTTTGCCGGCGGGGAATTGGACTACATCAGCAAGAAGGCTTTTGAAAAAGAAAAAGACCCGGTTACCGATGAGGCTTGGGAACCGCTGAAGCACCCCCGCGAAGATGGATCGACAAATCCGATCCTTGTCGACGGGGGCCAGCTGAAGCGTTCCCTGGTCTGGCAATCTTTTCCCGATGGCTCGGTAATATTCGGATCAAACATGGTCTATGCCCGGATACACCAGTTGGGGGGAGCCGCCGGGCGGGGCGGGAAGTCGCTCATACCGGCGCGGCCCTATATGGGGGTGCCGCAGGATTTTGATCGCCGCATCCTGAATGACCCGGCAGTATTAAAACTGCTGGGGCTTGGAGAGTGACATGATTCGTGAAGTGAAAGACATTCTTGAGGAGGTTGTAAAGAACCGGGTGCCGGATGTGACGGTGGTCCGATCGGCGGCTGATGAATCCCACGCTATCATGGCGCGGGAGTGGCCCCTGGTTGCCCTGATTACCAATCCGGGAACCTTCGATGGTTCAGAAGCCCGGACGGTGCGGTACCACGATGAAGCAGACGGAACCTATAAACAGCGATATGTGCGCGGCTATCGGGTACTGCCAATTCTGGTTCGCTGTTGGGCTTCCGGCGAGGATGAGGCCGATGCCGTTTTTAGCCGGATCATTCCCGCGATACCAAGCCAGTGGAATTACGATGACTTCACCGGCAGTGTTGAAATCGGCGCAGAGGAACATTCGGACCATACCGGGAATGTAGGGAAATTATACCTGTCGGTTGCGGAGGTACGGTTCTCTGTGGCCGCCGCCAGGGAAGCGGAGGTTATCCCCAGCTTCACCCAGGTCGAACCAGAGGGCGGCGAAATCGCCCCCATAGCATAAGGAGGACATATGTCCAAAGCTGATAAAACGAATGCAGAACTGAACCTTGATGCTCAATTGCAAAACGAGGGACAGCCTGACAATCCGAACCCCGGCGGCGATCCGCCCCCGGACGGGAACCCCAATCCCAATAATGATCCGCCCTCTAAAGAAGAGGACGGAAACGATCTACTGACGGTTGAAGAACACGCCAAGCGGCAGAACATTGACACCCCGATTTTCGTAGCGGTCCTGCAATCCGAGCAGTGGTTCAACGGGAAAAAGGTAACTGAAACGGTTTTTAAAGCGGCTGTTGAAGCCTTTTTGAAAGGCCCCATGGCAGGGAAGAAACTCCCTGAAAAGAAGGAGGAGCAGTAATGGCGTTACCCGGCATTAAAAATAATATTCTGGACGGCGCGATGGGAGTCCAGGGGGCGCAGGCGGATGGCCGCTTTGCCGCCATCGGCGTTGCCGAAAAATTCGGACAGGGCATATTGACCCTGAACGATCCTGAACTGGTGGAACCGGCTATTGGTGACGGACCCCTCCGGGATCTGTTGGTTAGCTCCCTTTCCATTTCCCGGACCCCGATCTCGGTAATTGCCCTGCAGGGAACCTTACCCGGAACGCTTTCTGCGGTAACGCCCGGATCAGACAATCAAGGTGATGGTGTTGTAACCGTTTCAGGCTCACCCCGGAATGAATACGATATCGACATCGAAATCATCTCGACCGGCGCCCTCAACGAGGGAACCTTCCGGGTCACCATTGACGGCCTTCCGGGAAAGCAGATCACCATTCCTGATGGGAATGGCCAGTATGCAATACCGGGAACCGGCATCACCATCACCTTTAACTCCGGAGATGGAACCTTCAATGAAGGTGACACCTTTTCATTTTCCGCGACCGCCCCGAGCGCAACGAACGGGGAAGTACTGGAAGCCATTGATACAATTCTCAGGGCCAAGCTTTCCATTGAGTGGATCGCCATCGCCGGTATTTCTTCCGCGCCGCTGTGGGCTGCCCTTGCGACCAAAGCTATCGGGGCGGCGGAGATATACCAGTACCTGTTCTTTGTTGCCCAGGCCCGGTATGTAGCGGCAAATGAAACGCTTGACCAGTGGGCCAATGCCTTGGCAGGGGATGAGCGGGGAACCGTTGGGTCTCAGCGGTTGCAGGTCTGCGCGGGATGGATCGAAGAGGCGGATGCCAACGGCCAGGTTGATGTGCGGGGTCTCATCGGCGCCTATTGCGGAACCCTCGCGGCCCGGAAGGTTATGGACGGCCCGGATGCGGTCAAGTTTGGCGGGATCACCGCCGCGACCGCCCTGAAGCCGGACGGGATCAACGATGGCCACATTGAAAATTTAAAAAATGCCGGTTATGTGACGGCCCGGAAGTATGTGGGCCTGAAAGGGATTTATATCACATCCGGTCAGATGATGAGCGAAGAGGGCAGTGACTTTGATCTGGTAGAACGCCGCCGGGTCATGGACAAGGCTTGCCGCAATCTCTATGTCGCTCAGCTTCCTGCTCTGAACGATACGGTCACCATCGGCAAGGATGGTTCTCCGGAAGGGATCGAGATGTTTGTTGCCAAGAGCCAGCAACCCCTTGAGACCATGAAGACCAACCGGGAGATCTCCGATGGCTATGTGATCGTACCGCCCGGACAGAATATTCTGGCGGACAAAAAACTCAGGACCAAGGTGCGGATCGTACCCCTCGGCAAGATGTCCTACATCGAAAACGAGATCGCTTATAAAAACCCCGCATTGGGAGGTGAAGAATGATTAACGGTACTGTTTATGACTTTGAGTCAGTAAAGGTGTTATTGCCTACCGGCCTGACCCTCACGACCGAGAAAATATCCTACAAGGATAAAAAGGATGATGAGGTTATTACCGGATCGAACGGCCTCCCCCTGGGGATTGGGCGGGGGGAATATTCAGGGGATTGCGAACTGGAATTATCCCGCTTTGAATATGACCTGCTCGACAAGTTCGCGGCAACCAGCGGCGGGTTTTATAATATGCCCCCCATTCCTATCGTTGTCAGCTATGGCCATGTAGGTCAGATTCCGACAACCGATACCCTCATGGTCCATTTTACCGAGCGGGATTTAAGCGGTTCCAAAGGGGACACGAACCTGAAGGTTCCCCTCAAGGGGCCTTTAACCGCGCCGCTCTTAACCAACGGCATCCCGGCTTACACGCCCGGATTATAAGGAGTATGTATGAAGATCGAAAAAGAACAGCTTGAGTCCTTGAAGAAGGATCACCCTGCGGGAATTTTTGAAGGGTCCATCGCCTTCAATGATTCAGAAGACAAGCTCCATACCGTGGAGTTCCTTTACCGGAAACCCGTCACGGCGGACCTTGAAGCCCATGCGAAGTCCGCCCAGCGGAATCCCATTGTGGCGAACCTCAATCTTATCCAGTCCTTGATCATTCACCCCCAGCCGGGGCCGCTCATTGAAGAAATCCGGGAATACCCGGCGGCCTATGGCCGGTTCGTGGATGAGGCGATAAGCCCTTTTTTCGGGGCCAACGTCACGATCAAGAGTCGGAAGCTGTAAACAACATCACCCGGGTCCGCCTGTTTGTCAGGCGGTTCCTTGGTGAGGATGCTTCTTCTTTGGGCTTCGATGAGCTTATGGGAAAGTATGAAGAAGCCCGGATCGTGCGTGAGTTTGAAGTGGGTATTATGCGGGATGCCGTAGTTCAGGCATTTGGAGGCGGTAAGAAGTGAATTTCGTTAGTTCAATAACATTGGCCTTTAAGGACGCATTTTCTTCCGGCATGAATGACGCTAAGTCGAGCCTTGCCGATATGAAAGGCGCGCTTGATGAGATCAATCAGAATCAGGAAATGAACCGTCTCGCCGCTGACATGGCCATGATGACCAGCATGACCGATCCCATGCGTAAAGCCCTCTCCGGTGCGCTGGATCAGCCTTCCCGCATTGCCGGGTCTCTCGATTCGGCTTTTAAAGATATTCAGGTGGCATCCGGGAATAATGCGGAGGAGATGGCGGTACTGCGGAAAGAACTCCTTGCCGTGGGGGGCCGGGCGGTGGCCGGTCCTAAAGCGGTAGCGGTGGCGTATGGGGAAATTGCCGGAGGGATCGCCGATGCCTCCTCTCGCATGGAAATTATGAACGCCGCCATTGCATTGGCGGAAGCAAACCAGGCGGACCTTGGCATGAGTACCAATGCCATGATTAATGTGATGAACGCTTGGGGGCTTTCCGCTGAGGATGCATCCATCGCCGCAGATATCCTCTTCCGAACCGCTGATATGGGAGTGGGGTCTCTGGATGAATTCTCTTCGTCAATAAGCCATTTATCGGCCTTATCCGCTTCGGCGGGTGTCGGCCTTGATGAACTCGGCGCGGCCCTGGCTTTTAGTAGCACCAAGGGATTGAGCGCCGCTTCGGCACAGAAGCAGCTTAAGGGGATCATGAATACCCTGATGAGCCCAAGCGAAAACCTGTCCAAGCTGTATGAATCCCTCGGTATTGAATCCGGCGCCGCCATGCTTTCCGAATATGGCCTTGCCGATTCGCTCAGTATTCTCAAGGAGGCCCTGGGCGGGAACGAGGCGGCATTTGCGGACATCATTGGATCGGCGGATGCCCTTACGGTTGCTCTTGGCCTTACTGAAGATGAATACCTGAGTTTCGCGCAGTCTTTCTCCGAAGGGATGATCGGGGTCACCGAAGCGGCGCGGGGGGTACAGCTTGAGTCCATCGAACAAAAGATGGCGCGGCTTCAATCCGTCTCCGATTCCCTTCAGGCGCAGATCGGCGCCGACATAAACGGGATCAAGGGATTCTTCATTGATTTCAAGTTTGGCTTCCTGTCTAATATTGTCTCCCCGGTCATGAGTTCCCCCGTTGGCGGCGTGATTTCAAAGATTGCGGCGATGACCGGCATGGCCGCGAAGGGCATACTGGACATGGGTTCCGGCGCCATGAACGCCGCCGCCCAGATGACTACTCTTGCCGCCAATATTTCCAACGCCGGAGGTTTCGCAAAACTGTTCGGTTCCGGCCTCGGCATGATGAAGACCAGTTTCGGATTGTTGCTCACCCCCCTCAAGGTGGCGGGAAGCGGGTTGGCTACGTTCAGTGCGTCGGTAAAAAGTGTCGGGTTTCTCCAGACACTTAAAACCGGCCTGGTTGGGATAGGGCAAGGAATGGCTAGTCTCGGCAAGGGAATAATAAACACCTTGCCAAAAATGGGCGCATGGATAGCGTCAATGTGGTCCGCCGCCGCCGCGCATATTGCGGCATTCTGGCCGATCTATGCCATTATCGGAGGCATCGCCGCCCTTGCCTCCGGTGTATACCTGCTCATAAAAAATTGGGATACCGTTTCTGCCTTTTTTGTTGGGTTATGGGAAAAAATAAAAGGGGCTTTTTCCGCCGCCTGGGACTGGATTAAGAACCTTATATTTGGCACATCAGATTGGATACTTGCGGCAGTAGCAGTGTTTATGCCGATAGTTGGCATTCCGGCTCTTATCATAAAGCATTGGGATACGATTAAAGGGTTCTTCTCAAATCTCTGGTCCAATGTTACCGGGGGGATTAAAAAAGCATGGAATGCCATACCGGGATTTTTTACCGGGGTATGGTCCAATGTTACTGCGGGAACGACAGCCGCATGGAATGCTATATCCGGTTTCTTCTCCAATACCTGGGAAGGGATAAAAAGGGTATTCTCATCCGCCTGGGAGTGGGTAAAGAACATCCTCTTTGGCACATCGGATTGGGTACTCGGCGCAGCAGCGCTGTTTATGCCCATCATTGGCATACCCGCTTTGATCATAAAACATTGGGATTCCATAAAAGAATTTTTCATAAACCTGTGGAATGATCCCAAAGCAACCATTATGGGATTTATTGACTGGCTCGGCGGAATCGTCGGCCCTATCACCGCGCCCTTCAAGGCAATCGGTGATGTGGCAGGAGGGGCGGTCTCCAAAATTGGCGGATTCTTCAAGGGACTGGTTGGTGGCGGTAAAGAATCAGGATCGCAATTGAACGATGCCTTTGCGGAGGGCATCCAGTCCAACGCCGCCGCTCCAGCCGCTTCCTTCGGCAATTCCCTGCAGGGCATTGGGCGGCAGATGCCTCACTCGGATGCGCAGGAAGGTCCGCTTTCTGAACTGACCTCAAGCGGCCGCGCCCTGACCGACACCTTTGCTTCCGGGATGGACGATTCCGCCCTTGAAAAAAAAGCGTCCCTCGCATTTTCGGCGGCGATGCCGGATGAGGATACATCCCTCGGCTTTGCCCCGGGGGAAGCCCCGCGACAGCAGGGAGGGGGATCGCAGACCATACACATTGAGAACCTTTATCTTCAGGCGGAAGATTGCCGGACGCTGTTTGATTTCATGCGGCAGATCATGCAGTCGGTGAACCGTCCGGAGGAGGCGCCGGTATGATCCTTTCAGTCGATTCCGATGAGGGGATTGTCAAGATTGGTTCCCCGCCTGAAGAACTGCCGGGCATTCTTGAATCTATCGAGATCAATAGTTCCCTGCTTATTGAGAACGCTTCCCAACAGGGCCGTTCCGGTAAAGTTAAGATCGTGCAGGGATGGGATGATGCGGCATTGCTGATTACCATGACCCTCCTCGACGATCCGGGGGCAGAAAAAACCCGATGGGACAGCCTCAAGCAGATAGCCGCGATTTTCAAAAAAGTTTCAGGCGCGGGTAAACCGGATGTCTACACCCTGAACCACCCCATGATCGCCGCATGGGGAATGAAGCAGGTATTATTCGCATCCCTGAAATCCTCGGAGATGCGCAAGCGGAGAGCATTATCCATCAGCATTGAATTTGAGGAATACGATAGTGCCGCCGGGGTCATCCAGGATCGGCAAGGGACTGCGGCGAAGGCAAAAAAAGAAGACCCCTATTCTGCCGCCAAAGCCCCGGTAGTATCAGACCGCCAGCGGCGGGGATTAGGTTCTCTGGAGCAACGCTATGCAAGCCTCTAATCGCCTGGAACATCCGGTTCTTGAAATTGCCATCGGCGGTTCCGCTGTTGACAAGCGGCCCCATGCTTTTTCATTAATCACCGACCAGGGCCTTCCCTCGGTCCTGGCAAAACTCAGTTACCCGCAGGATGTGGCCGCCGGCAAAGCCCATGATCCGCTGACCGTAAGCCTTACGCTTACCGATGAGCGGTACCTGCTTTTTACCGGGGAAATCTTCAGTGTGGGAATACATGGCGCATTCCGTGAATTGGATTTGACTGACGGGTACAAAAAACTGTGCGACACCCGCATCATAAACGCCTACCGGAAAGAAACCGCCAAGGTCATCCTTCAGGATGCGCTGGATCAGGCGGGTATTGAAAAAACAAAAATCACCTGTCCATCGGTCGAAATTGCCCGGTTCTCTACGGAAAAGATTCCTGCGGATATCAGCATTACCCTGCTGATAAAAACCCTTGAGGAACATGGCCACGCCGGACTGCGTTTCTTTTTTGATGATGAGGATTATTTCCGGTTCGGTACCGCCGATGATACCGGGAAAAATGAGGGCATCACTTTTGAATTTGAAACCGGGAAAAACATTTTCAAGAAAGGTGACGGCTGGATAGAAGTCCTTCCCCTGCCAATCCGCCATTCCCAAGAGGTAACCGTTGACGGGGTAAAGCTGATCCCCTTCAGGACAGACCTTTCCGTATCCGCCAGCCGCTCCCGGCTGGTCCTGTGGCTCAAGGAGACGGCATGAAATCGGGGGATAATTTTCTTAATAACCTGCTGAATGCGCTGTTACCCAACCGGGCGGCGCCGGTACTGGCCCGTGTTATGAAAGCCCATGAAGGGGCGGGGAAGAACAAGTACAGCGTGGACGTGAAGGTTCTGAAGGCGGGAACGCTTGAGGAGACGGATCAGGAGATCGCCGAGGTTCCCATCTCACCGATTTGGGCCACCAAGAAAAAGCGCGGCATCTATGCCATGCCCACCGAAGACCAGATCGTGATCGTTGAGTTCATCGGCTGGAACGTGGCCTATCCCTATGTCTCCGGCATTTGGGCAGACGAATACGAAGCAGACGATTTCGGCAAGGACAAGTTTGTCATTACCGATGGGAACGGAATGGTGATCATCATTGATGCTACTGAAAACAGCATTACGGTGGATAACGGTAAAGGATGCACCGCCAAGCTGGAGGACGGTAAAAAAATCACCCTCGACAACGGTAAAGATACCATCAAAATGATAAATGGGGATATCGATATTATTTGTCCAAAGCCTATAGGTATCAACGGTACTGGAAATAATCTTAACGAAAGGAGTTTAACACCTTATTGGACTGCTGAAAATGACGCTTTTAAAGCATTAAATACAATAGTAGCGAACCCAAAACTTATGGTACAAGCAAAAATATTGGATGCTATGTCAGGTGGACTTGAATCTGTAATTGAATTGGTTACAGGGCTTATTGAATTAACAAAAGCTGAGATGAAGGCGGATTCTGATGCGAAAACATCTTCAAAACTAATAATTAAATAGGAGGTTTATCATGGCCATGAATGCAAATGCACTGGGTACGAAATGGGCAACAGATATTTTAGGAAAGGCTGGCCTGCCTGCTTCCGGTGAAGTATTTACCAAAATGGAATCATATTATCAGATGTTAGCCACAGATATGGTTGATCATATTACTACGAACGCTGTTGTCCCTTCTGGAATATCGGTAAATGCCGGTGGTTACTCAGGCAGTACTATTGAAACAGGGAAGGTGACATGAAAGACTTACTCATTAGAGTTGTTCAGAAACTTCAGTTTCTGAACAACAACCGCTTAAAAACGGAAAATGCGGAGCATTTTGCAAGACTTGTTCAACAACCAACCGGGTTGTTGAACAAGTCCATTAACAGCAGGGAAAAGGGATAAGCTGATGGATTACGGAAGTGATTTTAAACTGGTTGACGATGACATGGTCTTCACCCCTGACGGCGATGTTGAAATAATCTCCGGCCCCGCCTGTGTCGCGCAGGATATCGACCAGACTTTAAAAACTACTCCGGGAAGGCTTCCCTGGGACAAGGAAGCGGGAAGCACCATGCTCCTCATGCTGAACGATTCAGGGATCGACTACAACGCCGTAATTAACGAGCTGGAACGGGTGGCCAATGACGATCCCCGGGTCGATCCCACTTCCGTCAGCGCGAAGCGGCGGGAAGAAAAAAAATACCGGCTTGAGTTTAGGCCGATGAGCGCCATAACGCCGGAGGTGCTGGATTACGATTTAACCAAAGGGGACGTGAAAAATGCATGAGAGCTGGATCGGCCGAACTGATAAAGAAATCCGCGATGATATTGTGGAGATCGCAAAAGAAGAAACCGGGCTGACCAACTTCAAAAGTGTCGGTGTTCTGCGCGGCTTCACTGAAGTGATCGCCAGAATAGTCATTTTCATTTATCAGTCCGCCATAAATCAGCTTTACCGGAACGCCACCTTATCAGGCGCAACCGGAATATTTCTCTCTTTTTGGGGTTTGATGCTCGGTGTGGTGCGGAAACAGAAAAGTAAAGCTACCGGGAGCTTCACCGGAACGGCTTATGATTCAGGCTCCGTCGCGGCGGGGACCTGGGCGGTTGTGTCCGGAACTGAAATTCGCTTCAAGGTTACCGAAGAGGTTTCCTTTGAAGAAGGCGCGGAATTTGCGATTCCGGTTGTCGCGGAAAATGCGGGGCTCTCCTATAACATCGGTTCCGGAACTTCCGTCCGGCTTACCCGTGTCATTTCCGGCCTGGATACTGTTACGGTCGGCGAAGACTGGCTCGTTTCTCCCGGACAGGATGAGGAAGATGATAATTCCTACCGGTCGCGGATTGAAGATCGGTGGAACAGCCAGATACTCGGCGATACAAAAGCGGTGTACCGTTCTTATGCTGAGTCGGTAGACGGCGTGAGGGAAGCGCACATTGTCAGGGCTCCCCGGGGGCCGGGAAGCACCGATGTTGTTATTGCGGCGGTGAACGGTGTGCCGACAGCGGAGCTGCTGGCCGCAGTGGAAGCCAAACTATACGATCATGAGCTTATGGCCTTTGATGTGGATGTAAAAGCTCCGGAGGTTGAGCCGGTAACGATTGAAATCGAATTTACCGGGAACGCTTCGGAAGGTGAAGTGCAGTTGGTGGCCGAAAGCTATGTTCATAATCTCAGGATCGGCGGCAGGTTTAAAATAAAGGATTTATACGATCTGTATAAACCTATGCACCTTGAAACGATAGAGATCACTTCTCCCGACCGGGATGTCCAACCGGCAGACGATGCCATTATCGAAGCGGCCATTACGGTCACCAGGGCGGCCGCATGAAAGAGTGGATACAGAAAAACATAGACCCTCCGGGTATGGAGAAGAAAAACCGGGGGGCTCTCTTTTCATTCATCGGCCGGGTTTTTGGCAAGGTCCGGGACGATGCCATAAAAGCCTTTAACGCTTTCTTTCCCTATCTCTGCGATTCAAAAAAACTACGGGAGCATGGCGCTTCCCTGTCGGTACCTGAACTTCCGTATGACACCGAAGAAGAATATCGGGACCGGGTTTCCACCGCTTCATTTTATTTGATGCGGGCGGGTGAACGCGCTTATATCAGGGAGCAGTTGCATTCACACTTCGGAGAAGAATTCCTGCTGCGGGAAGAATTTCTTGAAGTGTATATCAATATTCCCGATCTCAACGATGAGGACCGGCAGTGGGTGCGGAGCCTCCTCGATGGACTTCTTGATCCGAATATTTCTTTAACGGTCGCCGAGTGGTTCCATTACATTGATGCCATGACTATGGATGAGGCTCTAAACATCCGGGTCAAGCGGAAAGATTTTGATTATTTCCCGCCCTATTCCCTGCGTTATGACGGCCGGATTATCTGTGATCAGGGTATAGAAATTCTCTGCGATGGCGATTGGGTCTGTGACGGATCAGTTGAATGTGATCGCTTTAAGTTGAAGCGTGGTACCACCTCGGATTATATCAGGGAAACCGTTTATGCGGACGGCTCTTTTATTTGTGACGGAGAGAGAGATTGCAAAGGTTATATTGAGCTATTCTCTCCCCTGGAAGTGCCTGATCTTCTGGCTCCTTCAGGCGGATGCGGTGATTCATTCAATGCTGCGCTCACCCTTGACCCAATGGAAGACCGGATGATGATCCGGGCAATCTGCGATGGTTCATTTTTCTGTGATGGCGGTAATGCCCAATCAATGATTGATGCGCCAATGACATTGCGGATTATTAAGGAGCTTCACTGTAACGGCGTGCATAGCCCATCCTGTAGCCTTTGCGATGGCTCTATTACTTGTGACGGTTCATATACAGGCTACGATGGCCTGTTTTATGAGGGGGACATTATTCAAGAGGAGGTTTTATGAATTTACAATTTCGTGAAGCAATGCCGACGATGCGGGGCTGTTTCAAATTGCGGGTGTACCGGAATGGACAGGTGATCCAGACGATTGAGGATCACAACCTGATCGTAAACGGGGCCCAACATGCCGCCGCCCTGTTGTCAGCCGGGGATGGAGCAGGGAAGTATATTGCAAAAATTGCTTTCGGCATCAATGGTAATATCCCAACTCCAGGCGATACGGCGATCACCGGAGCTTTCATCAAGCCGCTTCAGGGGCATAGTTATCCCGCAGATGAGCAAGTGGAATTCAAGTGGAAGCTGATGGGCAACGAGGCCAACGGCATGAAAATTATTGAGTTCGGACTCCTCTGTGAAGATGGAACATTATGGGCGCGGAAGATACGGGAAGAGGCAATACCCAAGGAACCGGACATTTCCCTTGAAGGGGAATGGATCATCATACATTAAGGATTAAGGGAGGATGAGATGGCTTTTTTAACGGTAGTTAAACTGTGGGTTGAAAACATCTGGCGGGTTGAAACAAACACGCCTTGGGTTGGCGGGGAAGAAGGAACTGCCAATATTCAGACCAAGCAGCTGGCGGCGCGGACGCTGTTCCTCAAGGACTTTGCGGACGAGGTCGCGGCGGCGCGGGAGAGCGAGCCTTCCCTGCTGGAGCGCATCAAGAAGACCGGCGTTGAGCCGATGAAGATCATGGCCAAGTTCGGCTATATTGCGGATGTGCCGGTTGCGGCTTCCACTGAAAATGTGGACGTGACTGCTGGCGGTCTTTTGACGATGGACGGCGTGGAGCTGGATGTTGGGAATCTTGTGTTCCTCAAAGACCAGACGGATAAAACGCAGAACGGCTTTTGGGAAGTGCAAACCGGCGCGTGGAACCGTTATGCCGGATACGGTCCTGAAGACACGGACTGCTTCACGTACAAATTCATCTATATGCGCACCGGAACGGCGAATGCCGGAATCGTATTCTTCCTGGACAAGGATGTGTACGCTGTCGGCGAAGATGAGCTTGAGTTTAAGGAGAGCCTCTTCTCCCCGGATGATCTGCCGGGAAAAGTAATCCTGCGGGATCAGGAAGGGAAATCCAACGAGGACAAGAAACTCTCCTCATCGATATTGACGCTGAACCAATCCCTGACTACCCACGCCGGTGATGTAGACGGCTGGGGGCGGAACCTGCTGGACGTTTTCAAGGTAACTACCATTGCGGATGCCATGGCGGAAATCAGGCGGCGGTGTAACAACAACGGAGAGATTGATGCATCTGGCATCCCGGACTTCCGGGGGATTCTGATCGGGGATTATTTGGATCTTCCCTCCATCGATGACGGAACAACCGTCTATACCTGGAGCGATGATTACAAAAACCTGCGGATTGTGGTATCCGGTTTTAATATGTACAAGGGTGCGGCGGATACTGAAAATGACAAAAATCACCTCCTGTTTACCTTCAGGAACTGCGTGCTAACCCGCCGGATGAATCCCACGGATACCAACGCCGGAGGATGGGCTGCCTCTGAATTGAAAACCTATCTGGACGGGGTGTTTGGTTTGGGCCTGAAGGTTGCCTTGGGCGGCGATTATCTGTACCCGGTTTACAGACTGCTTTCCACGAAGGGCAGTTGGGCATGGAATCTGAACACAGTTTTCCTTCCCACTGAACATGAGGTGTGGGGTACCTCTGTCTGGTCGGAGGTTGATTATGGCGGCGGCTTCCAGGCTCAGTATCCTATTTTCCGGGGGACTGCTTACAAGGGGAAACGGTTCAATGGGTCTCGCTACTGGTGGTGGCATGGGTCTCCTTATGCTGCTTCCGCCGCTCATTTTTGCGAATGTCACTACACTATCCATGCGAGCAGCACTACGGCTTCCGCCCTGGGCGGGGTGGCCCCCGCTTTCTGTGTGGCGTAGCCACACGGACATCTTGAATCCCGCCCCCTTGTGGGGCGGGTAAGCTCATATTATGATACCAAGAGGAGGGACGCAAAAGCAGCCATCCTCAACGTTCAGCCGCGAAGCGGCTCGGAAAAAAATTGAATTTTTGGATTTTTTTTAAAAGGGAATTCGAATGGTTCTGAAAAACAAACGAGGATTATCCGCCCTTGAGTTTTACCACAACGGTCGGAAACTTCGGAAGGATATGACCAACTGGCTCCTGCGGGATTTTGGAGTCCGTGACAAAATACGTATCGAAAAGCGGCCTGGTGAGGAGCCTGATAAAATATCGGAAGTCTACCCGGAATGGCTCATTTCTCATCTTCGGGAAAAAATCCTGCAAATTCTGCATAACATGATGATGAACATCATTGCCGCCAATACCATCTTCCCTTTATCCACCGATGAGTTGACGCTCCGGCGCCGGTACCAGACCGGGGCAATTATCAACTGCCAACAGCTGATTCAGGAAATTGAATACTGTGATGATGTCCTCCCCCAGGAACTGAAGAAGTTTGAGCCGTACTACGAGGCGATAGATTACGAAATAAAACTATTGAAGGGCTGGCGAAAAGCCAACAGTAAAATAGCCGAGAAAATAAAGGAGAAAACTGAAAAAAAATAAAGGGCGTTTTCTGAATGCTGCTTCCGCCGCTCATTTTTGCGAATGTAACAACAATATCAATGCGAACAACAATACGGCTTCCGCCCTGGGCGGGGTGGCCCCCGATTCGGTGAAGGTAAACTAAGTGTAGGTTTATTAGCCGATTTACCCTATCACAGAAGGAGAAAACGTCCTGCCGCCCCCTCATGGCGGTGAATTATAACTCTGATGCGTCTGGGTGAACGCTGCGCTTGCATGGAGGTGGTGAGTACGTCCCTGCCTTTTCATACCCAGTGACGCTATGTAGCATGACGGCGTACACCGCCGGGCTATAAGAAAGCCCGGCGGATGCTATACAGGGTCTTTTCCAAGGAGCGAAAATGACCAGCGAGGAGCGGCGGCAGGGCCGCTACGAAAGGCGGAAGGCAAAGCGGGAAGCGAAGCGCCGGGAAAAGATCGGCGACCGTGACAGCTTTGACCTCATTACTGACCTCGATAACCTGAATGCCGCATTTAAAAAAGCCCAAAAAACCGTCCACTGGAAGGAATCCGTTCAGCGATACGAAATGAACCGGATCGGCAACCTTATCGAAGCCCGGCGAAAATTGCTTGCAGGTGAAAACGTCCAGCAGGGCTTTATCCAGTTCACCCTGAACGAGCGGGGCAAAACCCGCAATATAAAAGGCATCCAAATCGCTGAACGGGTAGTTCAAAAGTGCCTGTGCGATCAGGTACTGGTGCCGATCTTGAGCCGCCAGCTCATCCATGACAACGGCGCTTCCCTCAAGGATAAGGGTGTTCAATTTGCGGTGAAGCGGCTCATCACCCACCTCTCCCGCTACTACCGCCAGAACGGAACCAACGAAGGCTACGCCCTGCTCATCGACTTTTCAAAATTTTATGACAACGTCGACCACGAAGCTCTTTTTAAAATGCTGGACGAACAGATAAAAGACAAGAGGGTAAAGGAGCTCACCTTCAGGTTTATCAGCGTGTTTGGTGAAGGAAAATCCCTTGGTATGGGAAGTCAAGTTTCACAGATAGCCGCGATCTTTTTTCCGAACCTCATAGACCACATCGTCAAGGATGGGCCGCTGCGGATAAAGTTTTATGGCCGTTACATGGACGATATATACCTGATCCACCGCGATAAAAAACACCTCGAATTCTGTCTCCGCGAAATAGAGAAAGCCTGCGCCACTCTGAAGATCACCGTCAACATGAAAAAGACGCGCATCGTAAAACTGCGGTATGGTATCCTTTTCCTGAAGGGGAAGTACGCCCTCACCGAGACCGGAAAAGTCCTGCGGCTTCCCTGTAGGGACAGCACGATCCGCCAGACCAGAAAATTAAAGAAGTTCAAAACGCTTTTAGAAGCCGGAAAAATGACCTTCAAGGACATCCGAAACGCTTACCAGTCATGGCGGGGAGCCTTTAAAAAGCGGTTTCAGGTTTATTATAAAATTCAGAAAATAGATAGATTGTACGATGAGCTGTTTATAAAATAGACCATACAAATCCTATGGAGGTTTTATATGGTGTATTTAGCAAAGAAAGACGGCGGGGTGGTTCATCATACCAGCCTGAGAGCCCTGAAAGCCCTTGACGGAATCGAAGCCCCGGACCTTGAGGTTTCCGATGAGGAATTTGAAGCCGCCGGCAACATTGCCCGGCTGGTGGACGGCGAGATCGTTCTCGGCAAGACCGAAGCCGAAAAAGCCAAAGAGGACGCCGGCATCGAAATCCAGCGGATCAAAGTCGAAATCGCATCCCGCGATTATCGCGCCCTCAAAGCGCAGAAACTCAACAAGCCCCTCGACACGCTCTATCCCGGGGAATCCGCATGGTACAAGGAGCAGCTTGACCGGATGGATGAACTGGAAGCGGTTATTGCCGACGAGGGGAACTAACAGGGTGTACAATCCGGCGTTGCCGGTAATTAGACCGTAAGGTCTAAAAATAACGGGCAGAAACCCGGTAGTTGGTACCTACCGGACAGGTGCGATAACACCTTCAGGATAAACCTGATCCTACCCGACCTAGCACTAGGTAGTTTGATCATCGGTTTTTTTTGTCTTCAGGTTAAGTCCGTATAGGGAGGTGTTTCTATGAAAACACCGCTTTCTTATTACGGCGGCAAGCAGACGCTTGCCAAGACCATTCTGGGGTACATCCCGGAACATCGGATTTATTGCGAGCCCTTCTTAGGAGGGGCCGCGATATTTTTTGCCAAGGAACCGTCCAAGGTTGAGATCATCAACGACACCAACGGAGAGATCGTCAACTTTTATGAGGTTCTTCAGCGGGACTTTGCGGCTCTGGAAAAGGAGGTGGCCATAAGCCTCCACAGCCGGAACCAGCACCGGCAGGCGCGGGTGATCTATGAAAACCCGGATATGTTTGACCGGGTCAAAAGGGCCTGGGCGATCTGGATGCTGGCCAACGGTTCCTATGGCTGTATGCTGGATGGCGGCTTTGGGTATGACCGAACCGGCGGTACCAGCAAGAAGCTGAGTAATAAAAGGTCCACTTTTACCGTTGATTATGCCGTCAGGCTCCAGAAGGTCCAGATCGAGTGCTGTGATGCTCTGCGGATCATCAAGAGCCGGGACATGGAGGATGCCTTCTTTTACCTTGACCCGCCCTATGTCGGTGCCGACCAGGGCCATTATGACGGGTATACCCAAGAGGACTTCGATGCGCTGTTGAGCCTTCTGGAGACCATCAAGGGCAAGTTTCTGCTGAGTTCCTTCCGGAATAAAAGCCTTGAGGCGTTCATAAAGCGGAATAAGTGGTCATCCCTGGAGTTCACCATGGAATGCTCCATGACCAACAGGTACAAGGTCCAGCACAATAAAACGGAGGTCTTGACGGCCAATTACCCGATCAAAGCCCCTGCTAAGGCCCCGAGGAAGCCCCCCAAGAAGGCTTAATCGAACGGTTAAAGGCAAGTTAAAAAGGTCAAAAAGGGGCGTTTAATTCCTATTCTTAATGAAAAATCAGGGCGGTTACATTCCTATTCTTGGTGCAAAGAATTCCTATTTTCGGCGACTTGTTACATTTGTCAATATTTTATAATACGCCCCACCCCCCCTTTATCCGAAAAAGAGACAAATTGCCTTACCCTTAAACAAAATTCTCCAAAATGTTATAATATGAGGCAGTTCCAAAATATCAGATTTTGGAACCGGCTCATATGAAAGCTGAATTTTTTCAAAAACAGTTTTACCCTTTACGATTAAAGGTTTATACTTAACGAATAATTACAAATGGAGGACTAAAATGGCAAAAGAACCTGTACAAACCGTAAAGCAGGCTGCGGCCGCGCTGCCCGTGGATGAACGTTTGACCGGGGTGGCTGTCCCCGTGGGGGCCCTGCGGGGCAAGGGGAGCCTGGGGGTTGGGGAATTCGCCGATTTGGCGGAATTTGCCGCCCTGTGCAAGAAAATGGGCCTGGGGCTTATCCAGTTATTGCCGGTTAATGATACGGGGTATGAAAGTTCTCCCTATGGGAGCCTTACCGCTTTTGCCCTCCACCCCCTGTATCTGCGGATAGAGGACCTGGAAGAATTCAAGAAGGCCGGGGCCGGGATAAAGGCCAAGATAGCGGAGGCGGGGCAGAAGTTTGAAAAGGAAGCCCGGTTCCCCTATTATCAGGTTCTGAAGGCAAAAATTGATATTCTGCGGGATATATATGCTGTGGAAAAGGCGGGGATCGCCAAAAAAGCCGCTGCCGGGGGCAGTTTGGCCTTATGGATCGAAAAAAATCCCTGGGTTAAGGAATATGCGGTGTTCCGCCGGCTTAAGGAAGCAAACGGCGAAAAGTGCTGGAAGGACTGGTCCAGTCATCAAAAGGTGAGCGCCAAGGACATTGAGACCCTCTGGAATGATGAAAAGCTTAAAGAAGAACATCTTTTTTGGGCCTGGATTCAGGAAGCCCTGGACAGCCAGTTCAGCCTGGCTGCAAAGGCAATCAACGCCGCCGGGCTCATTTTGGAGGGGGACCTCCCCATTCTGATGAACGAGGATTCCTGCGATGTCTGGGCCCATCCTGAATATTTTCACCGGGAACTTTCCGCCGGGGCTCCCCCGGATATGTACAGCCCGGAAGGGCAGAACTGGGGCTTCCCCATCTATGACTGGCAGTCACAGTCCAAGGATAACTATACCTGGTGGCGGAATCGGCTTAAGGCCGCTGAAAAATACTATGGCGCCTATCGCATCGACCATGTGTTGGGTTTTTTCCGTATCTGGGCTTCTTCCCGGCAGGATAATGCCGCCGCCCTGGGCCGGTATATCCCTTATGTGCCGGTCAACTTGAAGGATCTTGCGGACCTGGGCTTTGACCAGGGCCGTATCCGCTGGATATCCCAGCCCCATATCCCCACCTCAGAGGTTTGGGACAATTTACGGGCCATCCTGGACGGCTGGGGCAATTTGAGTTCCAATGACATCGGCCCACAGGCGGAGCGGATTTTTACCCAGGCGCTGGATCGTATCGGCAATGAGGAACTCTGGATCTTCAAGGATGGGATCAGGGGTGAAAAGGATATCGTTGCCCTGGGATTGCACCCGGTGGCCCAGAACTACCTCTGCCGGGTCTGGCAGAACCGCCTTTTCTTTGAATACGAGAAGGGCCAATTTTTCCCCGTGTGGTATTTCCGGAACAGCCGGGCCTACCAGACCCTTTCGGAGGAGGAGAAGCAGGCCCTGGAATGCCTGCTGGAAAAAAGGCGGGTCGATTCGGAGCGTATTTGGGAGGATCAGGGGAAACGGCTTTTGACGGCCCTTACCGCTTCTTCCTCCATGCTGCCCTGTGCGGAGGACCTGGGGGCGGTGCCGGACTGCGTTCCCCGGGTGCTAACCAAACTGAATATTCTGGGGTTGCGGGTGGTCCGCTGGTTCCGGGATTGGAATGCCCCGGGCCAGCCTTTTATCCCCTTTGATGATTATCCGGAACTGAGTGTCTGTACCCCCGCGGTGCATGATAGTTCAACCGTCCGGGAATGGTGGGACCGGGAGGCGGATCAGGAACATTTCAGCGGCTTCCTGGGGCACCCTTCCCTGCCCAAGGTCTATAATCCCGGGACTGCAAAAATAGTTCTTCACAAGATAGCCGGTTCGGCCTCCCGGTTCCGGGTTTTCCAGATTCAGGACCTGCTCCACCTTTCCCCCAAATGGTACGCCGAAGACCCCGCTTCCGAGCGGATAAACGTGCCCGGCACCTATAATGAGTTTAACTGGACCTACCGGCTCCCCGCTTCCATCGGGACCATCGGACAGGATACTGATTTTGTTAAAGCTGTGGGAGAACTCAGCGTCGTCAAGCCGGCGGCCAAGAAGGCAAAGAAATAATAGGAGGGGGAATCGGCAACTTTGTTGCCGCACCTTCCGCCGGGTAGAACCGGGAGGCTGGTAGTCGCAACCGCATAAAGAAAGGGCATTGATAACGAATTCCCCTAAAAAAAACGGAACCCCGGCAAAACCTGGGTTCCGTCCTTAAAGACCGGCGCCTGGAGCGCTGGAGCTTAGAGCCCGAAGGACTCCATTATTTTGTCCGCCGTGGCGTTGATGATACGGTCGTTGATGTATGCGGGATCGTTGATTTTGGCCTTGAGCTCGGCGACACGGTCGGCCCGTACATCGGGAGCGGCGGCTGCGACCACTTCTATAGCGCGGTACAGTTCGCTCTTCTCGATGGCTTCTGAAGAGAGGCTTATGGAATCGGAATTTACGCTCTGACTTACCGGCTCGTTCCGCCCGGGTCTTTTACCGGGTTGAATGGGCTCTGTATGTCCTATCCCTGTTACTGTCATACTCATATCCCTACCTATACCAATTATCGGCATAAACCTATCAATAGTTTACACGCTTATTGGTTTTCTTTCCAGATACATAAACGGAAAATTCGCCCATTTGTTCACTTTTTTTTCCCAATTGGGCAAGAATTTCCCCTGCGGGACCCCGCAAGTACTCTTCATGGACCTTGGTCATCTCACGTCCCACACATACATACCGTTCATCATCAAATTCGGCCAGATCTTCAAAAAGCTTGAGTATCCGGAAGGGTGATTCGTACAAAACAAAGGCCGTTTCGGCCTCCAGGAGCTCTTTGAGCCGGGAGCGCCGCCGGCCCGGTTTGGGGGACAAAAAACCCTCAAAAATGACGGTTTTGTCCATACCTCCGGCGACGCTGACCAGGGAGGCGAAGGCTGAGGGGCCGGGGATGGGGATAACCTCATGCCCCGCCTCCACCGCCAGCCGTACCAGCACGGCCCCGGGGTCGCTTAGCGCCGGGGTGCCCGCATCGCTGGCAAAGGCAGCGTTTTTGCCCTCGTTGAGCTCCGCAATGACCTTTTCTGCGGCAAATCCTTCGTTTTGGGACCGGCAGGAGATCAGCCGCACCCGGATTCCCAGGTGGCTGAGGAGTTTGAGGGTCCGCCGGGTGTCTTCGCAGGCCACCACGTCCACGGTTTTAAGGATTTCTACCGCCCGAAGGCTAATGTCCCCCAAATTTCCGATGGGCGTGCCGATAATATACAGAGTTGCCACCCCTCAAGTATATCCCGGGGCGGTCAAAACCGGCTAGCAGGCAGGTACAGGTAAGTCAATGGGTTCTTATTTACAGGTTTTAGCATTTATCATGATCGGTGTCGGCCTGCTCTGGTTTGGGTATACCCTTTTTTTCAGGGCCGGGGTCGGAACCGGAACCAGCGGCCGCAATTCATCAAGCCGCCAGAAATTCCGTGAACCCCGGGAAGAACGGATCGCCGGGGACCCCCAGACCTGCCCGGTCTGCGCCGCCAAACTGGAAAAGGGGGAACTGGTCAAATCCTCGGCCTTCCCCTCATTTAACGGCAAGGACCGGCTGATGCACATTAAAGGCTGCGTCTACTGCCTTGACGGGAACCGCCCCCGGTACTGCCCGGTCTGCGGCGCCGCCCTGGGGGACGAAGAATACCTTATTTCCCGCATGTTTGAACGCCCCGGCAGGTCCCACGTGCACGTTATCGGCTGTAACCGCTGCCGGGGAATCCATGCGATGAATTAGTGTCTGTCTATAATGTGGACACATTATAGACAGACTCGAATTAGGCGGTTTAACTAGCCCTTCCCCGCCCTCCCCGCTATACTGATCAAAATGAAAGTTTCCCCGACCCTTTTTTACACCGGTTTACCGGTTCTCGCCGCAGTTCTGGCGATCCTGGGCGCCTCCGCCCTTTTTTCGGGCTGTTACACCCTCAAGCAGGGGACTATTATGCTGGGCTATTTGGGCCGGGCAATTCCCCTAGACTCCCTTGCGGGGAATGGCGCGCAGAATTCGGCTGATTCGGCGGAGCCTGACGCAGGGGCCGCTGTTGATGAGGAAAACCGGCGCTTTGTGGAGCGGGTCCGGGATATACGCCGTTTTGCCATGGAGGAACTGGGGCTGGCGGAGAGCTCCAACTATACCCGCTATGTGGAACTGGATCGGGAGTACCTGGCTGCGGTGGTTTCCGCAGCGGCAAAGGATTCCTTTACCCGCCATGAATGGTGGTATCCGGTGGTGGGCAGGATGCCCTACAAGGGTTTTTTCAATGTGAAGGATGCCCGCAGGGAACGGGAAAAACTGCAAAAGAAGGACCTGGATGTGTGGGTGCGGCAGGTGGACGCCTTTAGCACCCTGGGCTGGTTCAAGGACCCCCTCTACTCCTACATGCGTAACTATTCCGACTACCGGCTGGCGGAGCTGCTTATCCATGAGCTGCTCCACACCACGGTGTACTTAAAAGGGGAGTCCCAGTTTGATGAGGAACTGGCGGAATTTGTGGGCAGCGAGGGCGCGCGTCTCTACATCGAAAAAAAATTCGGCGCCGGTTCTGCGGAGTATCAGGATCTGACCGATTCTGAAATTGACAGTATTGCTTTTGTGGCTTATATTCGGGAACTGATTGCCGAGTTGGACACCCTGTACAAAAGCGGCGTGAGCCGGGAAGAAAAGCTCATCCGCAAGGAGGCCATCATCCGCGCCAGTCAGGAACGCTTCGACTCCGAATACGAGACCCGTTTCCACAGCGAAAACTACCGGGGCTTTGCAAGCCTCCCGGTGAACAACGCCTACTTGGAACTGTACCGGCTCTACTATGCGGATGGCAGTTTCTTCAGGGACCTCTACGAAAGATCCGGCCGGGACCTGCCCAAATATATCGCGGCGGTAAAAACGCTGAAAGAGAAAAGGGCGAGCGGGGACCCGAAAGATCCAAAGGCGCGGCTTGCAAAGGCTTTGGGACTTTAGCGAAATATAATCACCGGGGGTTAACATGAAGGCGTCGTTCCGGTTTAGGCCGGAACGGTTTCGGTTGATAAAAGCAAATAATGAATATATGATATTTATAGCCGGAGGCGCCATGCAGATTGTGTATCTTTTCCATGAGGAAGACCGGATACGTATTCCTATGTACGATTATGACAAGGAAGTTTTTTCCCTGCTTATAAAAACCCCCGTATGCCGCTGGGATCGCGCAGGAAACCAATTCCTGCTCCCCCGGACGAACTATGCGGATCAATTTTTTCACCAGTTGTTCCCCCGCCGTCCATACGTTGAGATAGGCAAAAGCCCGGAAAAACCCGTAATCATAAATCATTTTTTAGAGTTTGAGCAAATAGAGTTTGGCAAAAAACACTCAAAAACAGCCGAATGCCCGGAGCCGGTATACGCCGCCGAGCCGGTTTCCAGGAGGGCGCTTCTAAAGCAAGAACCACCAGCGCAAACACTTAAAGAGCATTTCTCCGAAAAATGGCGGGTAAAGCTGGAAACCGAACTACAGTCCAGAAAATACAGCCCCCGAACCCGCGCCGCTTATATTCAACACAACAAAGCTCTCTGCCGCTGGCTGGGAAAGCCCCCATCAACTGTCACCTCCGCCGATATTAAGCGGTATCTTTCCCACATGGACACGGAAAAGGGATATTCGGCATCGACAATGAACATTGCCATCAGCTCATTCAAGTTTTTCTATCATGAAGTCCTTGGCCGCCTGACCACATTGGAGCCTCACCGTCCCCGGCAAGACAAACGCCTGCCTGTCGTCCTCTCCCGCAGTGAAATCAAAACCATGCTTGAAACGGTGCAAACCGAAAAGCACCGCATCCTCCTGATGATGGCCTATTCATCGGGACTGCGTGTCAGCGAAGTAGTCAACCTCAAAATCAGGGATATCGACTTTTCCCGGAAAGTGATAACCATAAACGCCGCCAAAGGCCGCAAGGATCGCTGCTCCCTTCTTGCCAACTATCTCATAGGTCCCTTAAAAATCTATCTAAAAAGAAGCGCCGCCAGCCTCTGGCTTTTCCCCGGCGCCGACCCCAAAAAGCACCTAAGCATCCGTAGCGCCCAAAACATCTGCACCCAGACCTTCAAAAAAGCCAGCATTCAAAAAAACGCTTCGATTCACAGCCTGCGGCATAGCTTCGCCACCCATCTCCTTGAAAGCGGCACTGACATCCGTTATATTCAGGAACTCCTCGGGCACACATCCCTACGCACTACAGAGCGTTATACCCACGTCGCCCGGCGCGTCACATTAAAAATCACCAGCCCTCTGGACAACCTGGACTACCCCGACTAACGACTTGCAGCGTAGTATCGAAACGATATATTGGACTTGTTCAACAACCCGGTTGGTTGTTGAACAAGTCTTGCAAAATGCGGAGCATTTTGCCGTTTTTAAGCGGTTGTTGTTCAGAAACTGAAGTTTCTGAACAACTCTATTGTAAAATAAGAAGGAAATGGATGAATAATTTTAACTATTTCGACTACATATAAATGCCATAGTTTGGTATTTATATGAAACTCCAGTGCGTATACATCGCAAATTTCGGAATTTATATGCAATGCGTATAAAATAAGTTATGCGCCATTGTTCCTAAGATTGGTCGGAATATATTATATAAAAAAATATACTAAATGACTTGACAAAAGATAGAATTTATGTAAAAATAAATAAAACCATATAAAGGAGTTTGAGATGAAACATTTTTTACTTTCTCTGGTAATTGGACTTATTGCCGCTGTTATTGATACAGCCCCCATGATTATAAGGAAAATGGACAAGTTTTTTATAATATCGGCATTTTTCACATGGGTTATTCTTGGACTATTTATTCCAAAAATAAATTTTGTGTCAATATCATTTTTGAATGGTATTATTATTGCCATTTTGTTTGTTTTACCGATGGCTTTTTTAATTTATAAACTTGACCCAAAGGGTTTACCCGTGGTCATTGTTACAACTATTGTTTTAGGTTGTGCTATTGGTTTCTTTTCAAAAATGTTTATAAAATAAAAATGAGTGCGGGCTAAGGCCCGTATTTTATTTAAAATTATGCCAAGCGGCTTCGCCGCTGTTGAAAAAATAATGAATTAAAATATTTTAAATATATTATGTAGAAAAATATTTGCATAAATAATATTAAAGAATAATAATACAAATATAAAAATAAAATTACAAAATAATAGAGTACGGAACAACGGCGCATAACAAAGTGTATACGCTTCGCCGCCAGTAGGCGGCTCGGGCTACAGAAAAACGCAGTCGGGCTACGCCCTTTGTGCGTTTTTCTTCCGCCACATTTTTGCGTTTGCTGGAACGCTTCGCGTTCCTTTATCGCAAACGCAAAAACGTCGTATACACACGGACGTTATGTGCAATGCCCCTAAGCTGGTAGAACATGCTTGACATTGGTGTAAATTAAAGAAGATACTATGTTTATGGAGATTTTATGGAAATAATACCTGAAATACAAGCATATTTTGATGCAAAACAGGGTTCAGTTGATTCTATTGATAACTATTTCGCCAAGAATATTCGCATTGAAGACACTGGCGAAAATACTATTATCAATGGTTTTGATAATTGCAAAAAATGGCTTAAAGAAAAAAGTCAACAATATGAAATGGAAACAAAAGTTGTTGGCATACAATCAGAAGACAATGGAAGCATTAAAGTTTCGGTATTGGTTTCTGGAAATTTTGCGCCGGGACATTTTCCTTTTGATTATTATTTTATCATAACGGACGGGAAAATAAAAGATGTAAAAATAATTTATATGGGGGAATAAACAATGGTTGCAAAAGGAGTAATATATGAGTGATTTTATGGAACTTTGTAAAAAGCGGCAAAGTTGCCGTGGTTTTTCAGAACAGCCGGTAGAGCATGACAAGTTGGTGCAATGTGTTGAGGCGGGCCGATTAACCCATTCAGGCTGTAATGCCCAACCGTGGAGTTTTGTTGTGGTAGAAAACCCGGATATGGTTAGTCAAGTAGCACAATGCGGTCAACAGTTAAAACAAAATGTTTGGTTGGGAACAACAAAAGCGTTTATTATCATTCTGGAAGAACACGCTGTTTTAAGTCCTATTATCAGTTGCTTTCTTGATAGCCAGTATTATGCAAAAGGTGATTTGGGGTCGGCCACCGCATATGTTTGTCTTGAAGCTACTGCACAAGGGCTTGGAAGTAATATTATTGGCCTTTATGACCGTAAAAAGATTTGTGAATTGTTGCAAATTCCGATGGAAAAACAATTCGGTGCTGTAATTGCTTTGGGGTATCCTTCAAATGATACCATTCGTACTAAAACGCGTAAAGCATTTGAGGATATTGTGCGGTTTGTATGAACTATACAATTATTTTGGATAATAATATAATGAAAAAAATTATTTTCCAAAATATTGTTATAAAGTATAAAAGTACGGGGCACTGCACATAACATACGCTATACGCTTCGCCGCCAGTAGGCGGCTCGGGCTACAGAAAAACGCAGTCGGGCTGCGCCCTTTGTGCGTTTTTCTTCCGCCACATTTTTGCAGTTGCTGGAACGCTTCGCGTTCCTTTATCGCAACTGCAAAAACGTCGTATAGCTTTCACGTTATGCGACATTTGCCCTAAACTTTTTTGTAAAATTATTGAAATATTGGTTGACAAAACTTCTTGAATATAATATTATTATAAAAATGGAGATACAAATATGGAAAACAAAGACCAAATTGATAAAATCATAAAAGAACATAGTTTTACTGATTATAAATGGATAATTCCTCGAGAAAATATTATTGTTGCGCAATGGGTTAGATTCCGTTGTCAATTTGGCTGTAAAAATTATGGCAGGAATGGCAGTTGTCCCCCCGCCGTCCCTTCGGTTGAGGAATGCCGTAAAATGATTTATGAATATGAGAACGCGATTATTTTTCATTTTTCTATACAATCGGCGGATAACGATGATACATACAAATTGGTATCAAGGCTTTCTGAATTGGAAAGGGCAATATTTCTTGCGGGGAATTATAAAACTTTTTTGTTACAGTATAGTTCGTGTATTTTTTGTAAAGATTGTATGGCCGAAGGGACTCGTATAAAATGTATCCATAAGGATAAATCCAGACCCGGTGCTGATGCTATGGGTATTGATGTATATCAGACTGCTCATAATGTCGGGTATCCAATTCAAGTGGTTAAAGACCATAATGAAATTACCAACAGATTTGCTTTTTTGCTTATTGATTAACATATAAAATAATTACTCAATAATTGGAATAAATAAATATGAAAAAATAATGGGGTACGGGCAAACTTCGCATAACATACGCTATACGCTGCGCCGCAGTAGCGGCTTGGCCTCCATAAAACCCCAGTCGGGCTTCGCCCTTTGTGGGGTTTTATTCCGGCACATTTTTGCGGTTGCTGGAAACCTTCGGTTTCCTTTATCGCAACCGCAAAAACGTCGTATAGCTTTCACGTTATGCGAAATGCCCCCTAAGCGTTTTTTTAAAATATTGTATAAAAAATACTTGTAAGAATAAAAAATTAATGCTAAAATGGTTTTATAGGAGGTAATAATAATATGGAAGTTAATTATAGAGAAAAAAATGAGGAAGATAATGAGATTATAAATAAAATTATACGAGGATGGGGATCTGATATTATTGTGTCTAGATGTCAAAAATATACTGCAAAAAATACGAATGGAATATTGGCATTTTGTAATAATAATGTCGTTGGTATTTTTGTTTATACAACATTGTAAATAATAATTGTGAAATAGTTTTATTGGAAGTTTTTGAAAAAAATAAAGGTATTGGTACTGAATTAATAAAGAAAATAAAAGAAATATCCATAAATAAAAACTGTAAAAGAATTTGGGTAGTAACATCAAATGATAATATTGACGCTCTTAGATTTTATCAAAAATGTGGTTTTATAATGGCCAATATATATATAAATTCATTTGATAAATTAAGAAAAATAAAACCTGAAATACCATTAATTGGAAATTATAATATACCGATAAGAGATGAAATAGAATTAGAAATAATAATAAATAATAAAAAGAATAATGGGGTACGGGGGCACTTCGCATAACGAGGCTGTCGGAAAAGTCATTCTGCAGAAAAAGCACGTCTCTAAATGAGTGTTTTACAGTAGTTTCAGAAGATGAAATGAGGGTAAAATTTTGCATGAAAGGGTTTTCCGACAGTCTCAACATACGGTTTGCGGTTCGGGGCTAAAGCCCCTCCGGGTTCCGTTCGCCTAGGTCAGTCGCTGCGCTCCTTCCCACGGCTCACTCCACCCACATTTTGGCGGCCCTGGTCTTGCTACGCAAGCCCTTATTCGGGCCACCAAAACGTCGCAAACCTTTCACGTTATGCGAAATTTGGGCATGAAATTGTTGACAAAAAAATTATATTGGATTAATATAGGTAACAAGGGAAACATCAAAGGGAGAATGACTTATGGCAGAAGAAAATGAGAAACTCAAAGATGATGAATTAACTGACATTGATCGTGAAGCAGAACTTTTTTGCTGCGAGGTAACGCTCAGGGACGATGATACCAGAATTTCCCACTATACAGAGGGACTTAAACTCTATCCAAATTCGGGTTATATTCTTAGATCTCGTGGTATTGCGTATCAAAGCAAGAAGGAATATGATTTAGCTATTGAAGATTTTACAAAGGCAAGCACAATTAATCAAAAGGCATGGTCTCTTAGTCTTCGTGGTGATGCGTATCTTGAAAAAGGAGAATATGATTTAGCAATTGCAGATTTTACAGAGCAAGCCAAACTCGAACCAGATTCTGGTAATGGGATTTCTAATCGAGGAAAGGCATATCTTCGTAAGGGTGAATATGATTTGGCAATTTTAGATTTTACACAAGCTATGAAATTAGACGGCCCTAGCGCTGTATACCATTTATACTATCGCGGTGATACGTATATGGAAAAGGAAGACTGGGATTCAGCGATTGCGGATTATACGGAAACACTCAGAATAGTTGGAAGTCCAAAATATTTTATCCGCCGCAGCATTGCATATAGCAAAAAAGGAGAATATGACAAGGCTATTGAGGATTGCAATAAGGCAATTTCGTGCTATAATTATGTTGCCGATGCCTTCAATACTCGCGGCTTAACGCATGAAAAAAAAGGAGAATACGACAAGGCAATTGTTGACTTCAATGTGGCACTGGCAATTGAGCCAGATAATGAAGAATATCAAAAAAATCTTGAGCGGATTAAAGGAAATTCTAATGCATGATCAAAGAATAAAACATATTGCGGAGTTAAAATATTATATAGAAAAATATTAAAAAACAAATTATGTAAGCATGCCCAAACTTCGCATAACATACGCTATACGCTTCGCCCCTTCGGGGCTCGGCCTACGAAAAAACGCAGTCGGCCTTACGGCCTTTGTGCGTTTTTTCTCCGGCACATTTTTGCGGTTGCTGGAAACCTACGGTTTCCTTTATCGCAACCGCAAAAACGTCGTATAGCTTTCACGTTAGGCGAAATAAAAGTCTGAAATTTTCGTAAAAATATCGTAAAAATATATTGACAAAAATATATTTTTATAATAATATTTATTAAGACTTTCCTTCGGTTTAATACCCCGCAGCTTGTTGCGGAAAACTGGGGGTACGGAGGATTTGTTTCCTTGCATATCGAAGACCTCTATGAGGGATCTTCGATACCTCGGATTTGATCCGAGGTTATTCATTATTAGAGGTGTTTTAAAATGAAAAAATTACTCCCGGTATTTCTTTCATTGATGTTCTATTCTTGCATGTCTATGACACATTTTGATATAAATGTTAATTCATTAGGCAAGGAACTTGAAATGGAAAAAACATACATCATTTTACCTTCTACTAATGTTGGTAATGATCAGCTTATGTTTAATGAAGTAAAAGAATATATTATTAAGGCATTATCACAAAAGGGCTATATTTATGCTAATAATTATAGTGAAGCAAATTATGCATTACTCATTGATTATGGGATTGGTGAACCAGAGAAAATTACAAGTACATATAGTATTCCAATATTTGGTCAAACAGGTGTACAATCGTCAACAACAATTGGTAATTCTACTTATTATAAACCAACTTATGGAATAACTGGTTCAACAACTAATACTTCTACTCGAACAGAATATCGACGACATTTAGATATACTGGCATATGATAATCAAAAATTTTTAAATGAGAATGAGGAAATACAATTATGGCATTCATCAGCAATAAGTACTGGTTCTAGTAATGATTTAAGATTAGTTATGCCATATATGGTTACAGCATTAAAAGATTATATAGGTACTGATACAAAGAAAACAATAAATATTGTGTTATATAAGAATGATGAAAATGTAAGAAATTTAGAACAAAAATAATTGAAAACATACATATAAAGCAGACTTTTACTTCGCCTAACATACGGTTTGCGGTTCGGGGCTAAAGCCCCTCCGGGTTCCGTTCGCCTAGGTCAGTCGCTACGCTCCTTCCCA
>BNVE01000023.1 GCA_025997875.1 Spirochaetia bacterium | reverse complement strand
CCCCATAGGTACCCCCGGCGCCGTCGGACAATAGTCCGCGGCGGCCGGTTTAGTGTATGGGCTACGGTAAGATTTTAACGTAAGGAATTCGATCCGCTATGGTAAGATTTAACGTAAGGCAATGCGGTTACTTGTTTTGAGCGCCGATGTGTGTTACAATTTTTTAATCTGGCCGGCGTGGTGGAATGGTAGACACGGTAGACTCAAAATCTACTGTCCGCGAGGATGTAAGAGTTCAAGTCTCTTCGCCGGTAACATACTCATTGGACTTGTTCGACAACCCTGTCGGTTTCTGAACAACTCTATTGTACCTCTACGGTTTCGGCGGCCTCGCCGTTTGCCAGGGTTGAAGGGTACGCAATGCGTACCTTGCGGTGGCTTGCGATCCTGAGCCCCAGGTTTTACAGTAACATTACTTTCTTAATTCAGCCATCCATTTAATTTCGGTACGGGGGAAGCCCGCAGGTTCAACCTCGTAGGAACCGCCGCCGATATCGCCGTTTTTTATCTGTACCTTGTCATAATGAACCTTGCCCGGATACATGCCGGTTACGGTTATGGTTCCATCCATGACCCCGGTGGAGGCCATGTTGACCGTGGAGTTGGCGTCCCCGGTAATGCTGAAATAAACGCCCCGGGCAGGATCGCCGCCGATATAAAAATCCGCATAATTTTCGTAGCGGATAGTAACCCTGGCCCCGCCCAGGCCGCCCCGGACCAGGCGGCAGGCATAGCTTAAGCCGCCGCTGATGTTTCCGTTTTTGGTTTCGGAACCAACCTTGTCCAGGGGATTGGATTTGCTCAAATGAGTGATTTTTGAATGGGAAGACTTGAGGGTCTTATTGTATTCTAGAAAGTACTGTTCCGCTCCCAATGCCCCAAAACCGGCCATGGTCCCGGGGAAAAACGCGCCCTGGCCCTGCGCATCCTGATACCATACCCGGTAATAGTAGAACTCCCCGGGTTTGGCGGCGGGGTTTGGGTCCGCCCAGGTAAACTGTCCCCCCGCTTCCCGGGCGGCGTCGATGGGGGCAGGGGTGATTTTAAGGAACTCCCCGTTGGGGCTGCCCGACCGGTATACATGGTAGGCTGCGGGGCTTTCCCCGGCCGGCTTTTTCCAGGTAATCCGCACCGGGTAAACCCCCTGGGCATTTGCCCGCTCCCCGGGAAGGTATGCTGCCCGGGAAACCTCCAGCATTTCCCCAAAGGAAAGGCCGGGAAAGGCGGGAACGCCCAAAAGCAAAAAGGCCAGGGCTTTAGCCGAAAAAACGCTTGAAATTTTCATAATTATCATTATTCCTTAATAAATCTTGACTTTTCAAGCCCTGGGCTCTAAACTAATCTGTATGAATCTGAAAACAGTACTTACAACGGAAACGATAAGCCTTCATTTGAAGGGCGCCAACAAGGAAGAGATCATCAGCGAGTTGCTGGATATACTTGTCGCGGCAAATAAAATACAGGACCGCGAAGCGGCGCTCAATGCGGTTATGGACCGGGAACAAAAGATGTCTACCGGGATGAAGCACGGCATTGCCATTCCCCACGGCAAGAGCGCCACCATCCACGATCTGGTAGCCTGCATCGGAATTTCCGAAAAACCGGTAGATTTTGACGCCCTGGATCACGAGCCATGCAGAATTTTCATCATGACCCTGTCCCCGGTAGAAAAAACAGGCCCCCATCTTCAATTCCTTGCGGAAATAAGCCTGCTCTTTAAAAGCGCCGAAAAACGGCAGGAAATTCTCAACGCCCAGTCGTCGGACGCCGTTCTGCGGATTCTGTCCGAGTAAAATTTCACCGGACAGGCTAAAAAAACCCCCATGCATCCCTTCGGACCGCATGGGGTTTTGTGTTTGCCCGGTTAAACCCGGAAGAACGCTATCGCGGGGGAGCCTAGAAACCAAGGCTCCGCAGGTTTGTCCTGGCAAGCTCCCTGATCGGGTCTGTTGCCAGGGTGTTGTTTGCCACGGCCTGCAGGGCAAGCCGGGTCTCGTTGCTCTTGTTACCGGTAGCCCCCAGGGCGGGGATAAGGGCCAGGATCAGCTGCCTGTCCATTGCAGTAAGGCCGCCGCCCTCCCGGTTACTGTCAAGGATGGTCTCGTTAATGGCCCTGATGCTTGAGGTAAGAAACCGGGCGGCGCTTTCGGTGGACAAAACCTTAAAGGCGGCTATGGCGTCCAGCCGTTCTGTTAAATCGGTGCTTTCATTAAAAGACTGCCCCAGGGCGGCATAAACCCCCGGTTCATCGGGAGCGCCGTAACTGCTGATCATGTTGATGGCAAGTTTCCGCATAGAGGCCAGTTCGGTCTGATAGCGGGAAACCTCGGTAACCTCCTTCCAGCCCTCCTCAAGGGCGGCTACCGCTACGGAAGATTTGCCTTCTTCGGACGCCACTTGGGAGTCTTGCTCACTCTGCAGGGCCTGGAGCTTGATTGCATAGTTGTAGCCCGGGCTTCTTATCACCTTAAGCATACCTTCGGTGGGATCATCCGCTATAACGGCAAGGGAAGCGCGGGCCTGATTCTTGACCCGGGCATTATACCACCCGGTAGAGGCAAAATAGACCGGCAGATACCCTTCCATATCCTTGAATTGTTCCAGGGAAAGGATAGCCCCAACGGCGACGTTCTCGTTTTCAAGCTGTTTACCCCGATCCTGGGGGGGGTCTTCATTCAGGGTTGTTAAAAGCCGCGCCACATGGGGAATATAAGTAGTCATCCCCCCCCTTCCCAGGGCAACCAGGGCATCGGCCTTGACCAGTGAATCGGAGAAGGCCCCCACGGCCCTCCACAGACTGGGTCCCGCAGCGGCATACTTCGCGTCCCCCAATTCCTTTGAGATAAGCCGGGTGCATGCATTAGCCGCATCCATGTCGGTAGCCCTGCGGGTCAGCCGGGGACGTTCCGCAAGCACACGATCCAGGGCCCAGGCAAAAAATTCCCCAGGCTCCGAGAGATTATTGGCTTTTGCCTCATTGAGTACACCGAGTCTGTTGGTGATGGATTCGGCCTCATTATACAGGTGAGTCCAGACCTTAAATTCATCCGACTGGGCAAAAAGAGCCATTCCCGCAAAAAAAACAAAGACCAGTAAACTTAAGCGTTTCATGGCTCTAATAATATGGTATAATCTGCATAATTATCAATATATTTTTTTGATATTTGCGTTTTTTTAAGCAATGGGGTTTAGAGGAGCTATATATATGCATATCCAGAAGCGGAATATCGTTGATGAACAGGAGCGGACCCTTATACTTCGGGGGGTAAATCTGGGGGGAAGTTCCAAAAATCCCTTTGGCCCGCCCGGTTTTGCCCAAAAGGCGGAATCCCTGAAGGGCCCCGCAGACCCGGGGGCCGCCGAAGTATCCTTTATAAACCGTCCTTTCCCCCTGGAAGAGGCGGAAACCCACTTTGACCGGCTTCTGGGCTGGGGCTTTACCTTTATCCGGCTGGTAATCACCTGGGAGGCCCTGGAACACGCCGGGCCCGGCATTTACGATGAAGCCTACCTGGCATACCTGCGAAAACTGCTGCTGCTGGCCGAAAAAAAGGGCATCACCGTCTATGTTGACCCCCACCAGGATGTGTGGAGCCGCTGGACCGGCGGTGACGGGGCCCCCGCCTGGACCCTGGAAAAGCTGGGGATGGACACGGACCTGCTGGACGCCACCGGGGCCGCCGTCACCCAGCAGCGCTGGGCCGAGGTACACCACGGCAAGCCCTACCCTGCCATGGTTTGGCCCGGCAACTACAACCGCTATGCGGCGGCCACCATGTTTACCCTCTTCTTCGCGGGAAACACCTATGCCCCGGACCTGCAAATCGAGGGGAAGAGGGCCCAGGAATGGCTCCAGGAGCATTATATCGCCGCCTTCCGGCACTGCTACAGGCGGCTTAAGAACTGCGCCGCCATCCTGGGCTGGGGAATCATGAACGAACCCCATCCGGGCCTTATCGGCTACTGGAACCTTGAAGCCCGGGAAAACCCCATGATCCCCCTGGGACCCATGCCGAGCCCATTCCAGACCATGGCTGCCGCTTCGGGGCGGCCCGTAAAAATCCCCGTATACGCCATAGGCGGGAAATGGGTAACCGGGCACGAAACCCTCAACCCCAGGGGCCTGTCCCTTTTTAAAGAGGGCTTTAGCTGCCCCTGGAAACAGGCGGGGGTCTGGACCGACGAGGGGGGGGAGCCCCGGCTGCTGCGGAAGGACCATTTTGCCCAATACCAGGGCAGGCAGGCCCGCTTTGCCGATGACTTCCTAAAGCCCTTTATGCTCCGTTTTATTGAACGGATGCAGGAGCCGAACCCGGCAACGGTCTTCTTTCTTGAAGGGGTCCCCATGCGGGAACATCCCGGCTGGCAGGAAGGGGATCCCCCCATGGTGGTCAACGCCTTCCACTGGTACGACGGGGCCACCCTTTTTACCAAATTCTTCCGCCCCTGGTTTGGGGTACAGGTTGATTCCTTGAAGCCCCTGCTGGGCCGGAAACGGGTAGCCGCCTATTTCCGGGAAGCCTTGGCGAAGGGATGCGCCTGGACCCGGGATCGTATGGATGACATCCCCTGCCTTTTGGGTGAATTCGGCCTTCCCTTCGACATGAACCACAAAAGGGCCTTTAAAACCGGAAACTACAGCCTCCACGAGGAAGCCCTGTCCATGTACTACGATGCGGTGGACGCCAACCTGCTGCATTCAACCATCTGGAACTATACCCCGGACAATACTAATTGGGCGGGGGACGGCTGGAACGGGGAAGACCTGTCCATTTTTAGCGGAAAAGACGGCCGCGCCAAGGCCGGCTGGCTGCGTCCCTATGCCATGGCCACTGCGGGAACCCCCCTCTCCATGCAATGGGACCGGAAGGCCGGCATTTTCACCTACCGCTACCAGGCGGACCCGGAAATCAGCGCCCCCACGGAGATTTTTATCCCCGCCGAGTGGTTCAGCGCAGAACCGGCAGTAGAAATCCGCAAACCAACGCTCCATGGGGCCGCCCTACCCCCCGCAACAGCTCCGGCAAAAGGCATCTTCGCAAAGTTCCGCAAGGAGAAAAAAACGGGAGAGCCCAACATCACAACCCAATTCCACCGCGACACCCGGCGGCTCTTAATCGCCGCAAGGGGCTACGCAGGGGAAGTGGAAGTGGTGGTACAAAATAAGGTATACTCAAGGTGATGACAAAGCGCAGAATCCGATTTTTCAATACCACCGGCCCCTGTAATCCGGAAGACCACTATATGCTGCCTCCGGAAGAACGGCTTGTAGGGGCCCAGCTGGATCGATATATTGGCGACAAGCTCTATTGGGTACTCCATGCCCCCCGGCAGACCGGGAAGACCACCTTCCTGCAGAGCTGGATGAGGGAGATCAATGCAGTTCATGAGGGGGCCGACGGGACAGAGCCTATTGCCTGTTATGTAAGCGTGGAAGGCTGCCAAGGGGTAAGCGAACCGGAACGGGCTATACCCGCCATATGCGCATCCATACGGGAATATGCCGCACAGTTTAATATGCCCGTACCCCAGGTGGATGATGTCCCGCCTCTTAGTATGCTCAATAACATATTAAGTAATTGGGCAAAACTGGTTGCGCCCAAACCGCTGGTGGTACTTTTTGACGAAACCGATGTCCTTACCGGCGAAGCCCTGATCAGCTTTCTACGCCAGCTGCGAAGCGGTTTTGCCAGCCGTGGGGTAGGAACCTTCCCGGTATCCATTGCTCTGGTTGGAATGCGGGATCTGAAAGACTATATCACCGCCGCCAAAGGGGGCGTTGTACCCAATCCGGGATCGCCCTTTAATATCAAAGAAGATTCTGCGGTGCTCACCAATTTTCAAAAAGACGATATAGCCAAACTCTTTGCCCAGAGGACTACAGAGACCGGACAGCAAATTACCGCAGAAGCCCTGGATTATGTGTATAATCAATCCCGGGGACAGCCCTGGATAGTTGGTTCCCTGTTCAAACGGGCCATCCTGCGGATTCTGGATCGGGAGAGTACCGAGATGGTGACCCTTGATCATATCCAGGAAGCCCGTAAACAGATAATTGAGGCCCGGGAAACCCACCTTGACGCACTGGCCTACCGCCTTGAGGATCCGCAGATCCGCAGCGTCATGGAACCCCTCCTCACCGGGGAGCCAAATCCCCGGCTGGCTGCAGGGGAACCTTTTCGGCTCTGCCTGGACCTGGGCCTGGTGACTATTGAAAACGGGGTTCCTGTGGTGGCGAATCCTATCTACCGGGAAGTCATAGCCCGGCAGATTACCTATAGTACCCAATTAGCTATCCCGGCGCCCGAATGGAAATGGGCAAAGCCCGATGGCACCCTGGATATGGACGCGCTCTTAAAGGAGTTCCAGGGATTTTGGCAGAGCAATTCCGAAGTATGGGAGCAGTCGTCGGACTATCCCGAAGCATTTCCCCATTTACTGCTGATGGCCTTTCTCCAGCGGGTTACCAACGGTTCCGGCCGGATAGAGCGGGAATATGCCGCCGGCAGGGGCCGTATGGATTTGGCGGTAGAATACCAGGGGTCCTGGAATATCATAGAAATCAAACTTTTGCGGCAGGGTAAGCGTTTTGAAAATCTTATGGCAGAAGGGATCAGGCAAACCCTGGGGTATCGGGATAGTTTTTCCCCGGCGCTGCGGTCTCGGAATGGCGCTCCGGTAGGGTGTTATTTGATTATCTTTGACCGCCGGGCTGAAAAGCCGGCCTGGGGTGAACGGCTCAAGTGGATAGAGGGAGATGATGTGACGGTGGTGGGGTGTTAGAAAAAGCCCTGTTCCCGCGGGGGAAACAGGGCTCAAATGATTTGCTTGATTTTGTAATTAAAACACTATTGCCATAAACCGGTGGTAGCTCTTATGGTTAAAAAAGTTGTAATAATGCTCAGGGTAGTCAGGATAACCGGGGAGTACTGGTTAAAGTAATACAGAAAGTCGTTGGTTTTTGCCGTAATGATGGTCTCCGGAACAATCACATCGGTCTTCTTTAACTTCTTCCCCCCCATGTCGGTTATCGTTATCGCATCCCAGGCATTCATCCCCTTTACAAACCCACCGGCTGCCGCGATGTAATAGTCCCATTCACGGTCAGGGATATACGCATACCTTCCCGGCGCCCGTACCGCCCCGGCCACCGTGATAAAATACTGCCTAAAGGGGATGATCAGGGTATCGTTCTCCTCTACAGATACTTCACTGCGGTAAGTAGCATCGTAGAGCATGGGGTTCAGATTGATGGAAATATGCCGTCCACCCCGGATGATATAGGCATTCTGAGTATCCGACACCGCGGAGAACCAGGCCGCGTTCCGGCGCACCAGGGAGGCCAGGTTCTCCCCCTTGCTGAAGGGAACCACAATCCGGGTAGAAACCGTGGGGGTTGCGGCTATCTGCGACGCGGAAGTACTGCCGACGGTTCCGGATCCCTCTGTGGCAGCAACTATGGGATTCACCGCGCCTTCCACAAACATGACCGGCTGCAGGCTGGTTATCTGGGGAACCGTTATCACATCATAATTCTGCAGCTCATAGGTCCCGGCCAAATCCGCTTCGCTCAGGAAGATCTTGTCCCCCGACACGGATTGACTGTTCACCAGACGCGTCAGCTCAAGCCGGGTCGGGTCCGCCACCGGGGTAAAACCGCTGCCATAGAGCTCCACCAGTTCCTTCAAATGCTCCCCGTCTTTCAGCTGGTACTTCCCCGGCCGCTCCACCGCCCCATTAATAGTGACCGAACGGACAGCCCGGTTGATGCTTATCTCGTCCCCCGGCCGGAGATAAGGGTCCTGGCTTAAGTTTCCGGAACGCCGTGCCAGGAACAGGTCATACACCCGGGTCTGTCCATTGGATGATTTTATCTGTATGTCCCGCACTGAAGAAAAATCAGTCAGATGATCACCCAGGACCGAGGAAAGCCGGCTTAAGGCCCAGGCGGTGGTTTCCGCGGCGTTCTGCACTTCCCCCCGGATATAGACCACAAAGGTAGCCGGCTGCGTTAGGGCAAACTGCACCCCGCTTAGGGGGTAGTTATTGGTTACGATGGATTCCACTTGGGTCTTCAGCTGGTTATAGGTTTTCCCGGCAGCGTCGATAACCCCCAGGTTTGAAACCCGGATACGGTAGGTGCTGTCCACGGTGATTGAGTACTCCACCAGGTTGGTCCCTGCCATATAGGTGAGGTTATAGACATCCCCGGCGGTTACCCGGTAGTCGCCGGTCGAGAGGGCCAGCTGGGCATTAGAGCTTAAGGTAGTGAGCTGATTTAGCTCTTCGGCGCTTGATTGTGAGGATTGGGCATGCAGGGGCTGTATGGCCAAGAGGAGTAACGCCAGCTGTACTAAGCAAGCCGTTTTTTTCATTTCTTTTCCAGCCTTAACTTAGCCATAGCTTCGGGATCTTTCTTGATATTTTCAATGGCATTGAGGACAAAGGCCAGGAACACCGAGAAGAAACCAGCCGCAAAGGTCACGATGATACACAGCAGCCCCCGGCTGGGCCCGGACTTCTGGTCCGGTACTTCGGCATATTCCAGCACCTGGAAGACCGGGCTTTCGCTGGCCATGGTCACCTTTAAGAGCTCATACTGGATTTTAAGCTGGGTATAGATTTGTTTCTGAGCATCCAACTCCAGTTCAATGCGGTTTAATTCCAGGCTTATGGCGGGGGTATTCCCGCTGATATTACCCATACCCACTGACCGTTCCAATTGCCGGCTCTCCAGTTCCAGACGCTGGATTTCCTTAAAGGTGTTTTCGATGTTTATTTCCAGGTTATCTTTCTCTATTTTGTTCTTATCAATGCCCATCTCATCAAAACGCCGCTCCAAATACTCAACACAAAAATTCACCACTTCCTGCGCAAAGACCGGGTCTGTATCGGTAAAACTGATACTGAACACGCCGCTTTCAGTATCAGTTTCGGCGGTAAGTTTTTTCTTGAGGGTCTTGCGACTGTCGGCGCGGGGGGATTTTGCTTTTTTCCCGGGCTTGTCAATCTTATACCGGGTTATCAGATCGAATTTATCCACCACGGTATCCAGCATTGAATTAGAACCGGTGAGAAATACCGCAAGCTGGCTATTGGTAGAACTCCCTAAACTAAGCCCCATCAATCCTGCAAGGCTTCCCAGGCTGCCGGAACTGCTGAGCATGGAGGATAAACCGTTGCTTTGAGACTGCCGATCGTTAATCAACATTAATGCCTCGGGGGTATAATTGTTGGGGAGGGGAGATGTTTCAGTGGGCAATTTGAGAGAAATGACAGCAAAGATTACCACGCCGATTGCCGCAACAAGAGTAACGGCGATAATCATGACCTTGCGTCTCAAGAGAACAGCAAAGAGATCAATCAGGCTGATCTCATCATCTTTAGTTTCTTCGTCCATTAAGGGTCCTTAGTATGATCTACTCAAAAAATCGGTATAGGTTAGCGGTGGTGATACCGGTCGCCATAACATAATCGTCGGGGGTATCCTGCTGGAGCATGAGCCACATAGCTCTGGGCGCCGAGATTATAGATTTCATCAAGCTGGACTTCCTACAGAATGCGGATAATGTTTGAAGTATCGGTGAGGTCTCCGTAGTGGAGAATAATGAGGGCTTTTTTCATTCAGTCAAAACTCCTGTAATACAAAAATTATTCATATCTGTCCCAAACAAGTTGAAAATCATAAGTGTGTCTTACAAAGTGCCTAAAAGACATATAATTATGCAATGCATCCTTGAGTTCCTCTCTAAAAATATTTCCATGTATTTCTGTTTTTTCAAAAGACTTCTCAAATAATTCAGTATGCCATTTGTTCCCCGAAGGTAAATTTAAATCAATATTTTTAGAGATTAAAATTAAAATCTTTTCAATTCCATTATAAAAAGAATGCAACAATAAAGCGGCAGCAGATCTTTCGATTTTATCCGGTTCTTTTAACTTGCACAAAGCAAATAATGGTTCATATTCATCTATTTCCCTGTCTATTTGGGTTATTTCAAATCTAATTTTCTGAATAACTGTTTCATCCAATTTCGATCACCTCATTCAATGATTTTAGCAGATTATAAAAATCCCTGCTTACATCAAAATCCACAAGATCAAATTTATTAGACAAATTTGAATCCAATTTTGAATAGATAGTAAAATATTTTTTTGCCGGTAATCCACTGATGCCAATATCAATATCAGAATCCTCTCGTATTTTACCAGTAACCAAAGAACCAAATAAATAAATGGTCTTGCACCCTTCTTTTTTAAGGAGATTGGTTGCTGTTTCAATATCATGGCGATATTTTATGGGAATACTATTAATATCCATGTTTTCATAATAATTCATGTCTTTTTTATTGTCAATAGCCAATTTATTCAATTTTTTGTCCTGTTCCGCCGGACTTCCTGGAGGATGCGGATAATGTTTGAGGGGTCAGTGAGGTCTCCGTAGTGGAGGATGAAGTTCTTGTCTTTGACGTAGGGGTCTTGGTACAGAAGGCCGATACACTGAGGGCGGGTTTTCATAAAAAAATCCCTTGAAAAATAAGTTTATGTGGTATAAAAGTCAGTACTGTAAAGTATCCGGCAATGGCGGCAAGCTATGCCATATTTTGCGGTAGATTTCTGATTGTGGTTTGATAATCACCCATGCGGTGATTACAATAATCAATATGTAGGTAACAATATTTTGTCGTTCATTATACCACTTTTCTAATTGCGCTTTATACGGCCCGATAGTCTCACGATAACATTGCTCAATCGACATTCCTGAATTTGCGACAATTGATTCTTCATCACGAAACATAATTGAACCAATTCCTGTTAAACCCGGACGCATCAACAATATAATTTTTTTATCACTTTCAGGAAAATAATCAAAGTTCTTTAACGTTTGCGGACGCGGCCCTACCACACTCATATCACCAATCAATATATTGATAATCTGTGGTACTTCATTGAGTTTTGACTTCCGTAAAAACTTTCCAAATGGCAATACTCGCGGGTCATCTTTTACGGTTATATCACCGGCGCCTATAGCCGGACTGTTTTTAAGCATAGTCGCAAATTTAAGCAGCCCAAAAGTCTTACCGTTTTTACCTATCCGTTCCTGGGTATAAAATATCTCTCCCTCTCCGGTAAACCGCAGAATCAGCGCGATAACTATTCCAAAGGGTAAAAAAACCAACAGAGCAATAGATGAGAGTATTATATCCAGGAAGCGGGTCATATATCTTTCCGGTACATGAGCGCTTCAGGCGGCTTGAAACCTCCCGTTGTAATGGGAGAACCACTGTCAAAGAATGCGCGATACCATGCTACGGTCTTCCGTATACCCTCTTCCAATGAAACTTTTGGGGCATAGCCCAGTTCCGCTCCTGCCTTTGTTATATCGGGACAGCGCCGGGATACCGAGCCGGGATAGGTCGGGGCGTTTTCATAAGAACCGCTATAGCCCATAACCGCGCCGATAGTCCGGGTCAGGGTATCAATGGTAATCTCATCGCTATTGCCGATATGGTAAACTTGTTGATCCGATACATCGCTTTCCAGCACCTTCACCGTACCTTCCGCACCATCGGTGCAGAAACAGAAAGCCCGGGTCTGTTCCGCCCCATAGACCTTCACGGGATTTTCACCTTTATAAATACGTTCAATTCTGTAAGCATTAACTTAGGTGGTAATACATCAGTATTCACTCCATTGTTTTCAATAGGAAGCTCCTGTATAGGAACTACAAAATTTTCTGGAGATGATGGTTCAAGACTCGGTTCCATTCTACTTGGTTTAGGCGGTAAGATCCTTGCTAACACAATATCAGCGATAATACCAGCTATAATCGCAGATATGAGAGGGTTAGTGCTGATAAAATGAAAAAAATTATTGTGTTTTATTACCATATTTATAGACCTTTGATAATGTTAAGGAATACTTATATCGTAAATCTCCTTATAAATGCTATTTTATCTTAGGTATTTTTTATATTTTCTCAATATCCGGTTTATCTCATGCTTATCTTCTCCTCGTAAAGCCTAATTCTCTCAGCACTTGCTGATTGAAACTTTTCCTTTCTTTATCAAAAAACCAGCCCCATTTATTAAAGTATTTTATCGCTGATTTTATATGTTCAATCATCATTTTTGTTGATTTATACGATTCTTTTGCATGATCATGAATTATTGATACCTCGGGATAGTATATTGTTTTAGCAATGCGATGAAGCCGGCGAATAAAGTCAAAATCTTCACAATACATAAAAAAACGTTCATCAAAAAATAAATTGTTTTCTTTAATGGTACTCATGCGTAAAAACATAAAACATCCTGACAAACAAGGCGGATTCATAACTTTGTTATAACCGCTGTTTCGTAATACATATTTATCATTCAATTTCTGCGTAAGTTTCGTATTAGGAGTAAATCTGCGGAAAATCAGATCAAATGGAGTGGGAAGCAGCTTACAAAGATACTGAATTGTACCATCAGGATATATGACTTTAGGTAGAATATACGTGACATCATCATCTTTCTGCATATATGACAGTAACGCTGAGATAATATCAGGAAAAAACCGTATATCAGGATTCAACATAAGATGAAAATCAGAGCCAATGTCAATAGCTTCATGCAAGGCGATATTGTGAGATGCACCATAGCCTAGATTTTTATTATATATATAGCGAATTTTATTAGATTGCTTTTCCAGAAAACGGAAACAATCATTGGAAGAATTATCAATAATATAAACAATATCTATACATGACTGTTCAATGCAGCTTAGAAGTGTTGTAATTTCCGTTTTCTGAGTATGGTATAATACAATAGAGGCCGTTATCATTATACTATCTTTGTATCTTTTCGTACCTTGTACATAAGTCTGTTATATGTAATTTTTCCCAGAAGCTTAATCAGCAATAGATGGATGCGGCGTTTTATTCGTACTCGTATTATTCGTTTTAGCCATGCGGTTTTAAAGTGATGTATCGTGTAACTATTTTGCGTTACGGTAACGGTATCGGAAAATCCGTTTTTGGGCGAAAACCAGTCATTTGGCAGAATAATATGATTCTCATGCTTTGCAACGGAACCAGTATCAAGTAATTTAACCGGTACTGTTTTTTCATACCCGTATTTTAAAACCAACGGCGCGACTACCCTTTTTTGCCTGCCTTTTCTGTCCAAAAATGAATTGCTTTCATACCATCTTAAACAATTCTTTAACCATTCCTGTTTTTGTGCAGCGCCGATAATCGCGGCCTCCGGCACACCTGTATATTCGTAACCAAAGAACGTATCATATTCCAGTAAACAGTCAAATGATTTTAAAACCTCTACGTCAGAATCGAGGTAAATGCCGCCATGCGCATAAAGCGCGTAAAACCGGATATAGTCGGAGACAAAAGCATATTCATTTTTAGAAAACGCTTCTCTTGTCCATAAAACTGAATTGATGTCGAAATTTGCGGTATTCCATAGCCGAATTTCATAGCCCGGAAGTTTTTCTTTCCACGATAAAATACACCGCGCTATTTCAGGCGGGTAAGGTTCCGCGCTTAACCAGCAATAATGGATTATTTTAGGTATCATATTAATTTAAATAGTATCAATAACATTTTCAATTCTTAATATTGTTTTGTTTAGATCAAAATTTTGTTTCACTCTGGCCTTATTATATTCTCCATAAACTTGCAATAGTTTTCTGTCTTGAATTAAAGATAGAATAGCCTTACACACGGAATCTTTCATGTTTTTGTTATGCTTAATTAATATTCCGCCTTTACCGTCTTCTACCAACTCCGGTATCCCGCCGACCGCCGTGGCAATTACCGCCAAAGAATGATTCATTGCGTCTAAAATTGAAAGTCCAAAAGCCTCGTATTTTGGCAGCGATATAAATACATCCGATTCTTCATAGAATTTAGACACATCATTATAAAATCCATGGAAAATTATATTGTCGGATTTATAAATATCAATATCGAAATCCACTGTTTTATAATCGCCTACAATATTTAGTATAATATTGTAATTTTTCTGCAATTTACCAACAACCTCGCATATAACATCGAGGCCTTTATTTTTTGTTATTCGACCAACATATAAAATATGCATAATTTCCGTATTATGCCCGTGTTGTGCATTTGGCAAATTTACAATCCCATGATAAATATAAGTATATTTATTTCTACATATCTTTAAACCTTGATTGCACGCATACCTTGAAACACATATAATTTTTTGCGTAAAGAACTGCATAAGAGTATATAAAAAAATATAAATAAACTTTTTTATACCGTTATATGAGTTAAAAGTTATGTGATGGTATACAATGGTCGGTACATTATACAAGAAAAAAGAAAAATACATACCATATCCGCCGTTCAGCAATACTAAATCGGGGCATGTTTTTGACATTACATTTTTTAGAACCAGGAATTTTCTAAACAGCGATTTAACATTGAATAAATATGTTTTATCCTTCGGCAAAAGCTCCGGTAAAAAACAGTCATTAATTAAATAATATTTTTCATATTTTAATTTTGCCAATGTTTCAGCTACAAAAATTTCTCCGCCGCCAAAACCCTGAAATGTATTTACTATTAATAATTTTTTCATTGGTCTGCTTCAAGTCCCTTTTTAAAAAGGGGGATTCTTTGGGCATAAGTACTATGTTCTAATAAGGCATTTTCATATAGAGCATGAATATTTCTATACCCATAAGAGGTTTTTGTCATTCCATACAAATAGAATACTATTAGAAAGAAGTATTTTTCTCTTTTTTTTAGAATGAAGTATATTCTTGGCAATAGTATCCAATATGAACATATAAATAGTATTGCAACACGTTCTAATAATATTCTGAATTCTGAAAAAAACAAATATATTAATATATATAAATAATATATATTAATAAAAACATATGCATTCTTATTTTTACTTTCCAGCCTGTTCGAAAGAAAAAATAATAATATAAAAGTAACGGTTCTTTCAAAATAACCGATAGTAAAACCGTACGCACTGGCATAAACGGTATTTAGATATATTACCAATAAATTTCCTAATCTTAATGGAATGTATTCTGCAATAGCAGAGAAAATTACTGTGCACCATCGTATCTTAAATAGAAAAATAATATTCCCTAAAACAAAAAGGAATAATATAAAATATTTATTAAACCTTTTAGTCATCAAAAAATAACAAGGCAAATAAATAATTGAAGAAACGTGAAACAATGCACCTAAAATATTACAAAAGCAATATTTAATGAACTTTTTATTTTCAATATATCTAATTGAAATTAAAAAAAACATTATCGATTTTGAATTCCGTAATGTATTTGTAGTTATTATAATTCCCGAAAATAAAATAAATATCAAAAAACCAATGCAAATATTTTCTGGTATATAATACTTAAAAAAACAATATAAAATTGATAAATCCAACATGAATGACACGAATTGAAAGAAATAAAAATTTGGCGATATAGTTTTACAGGTTATTGAATATATCAGGAATAACGGTTCCCATCCATATTCGTTGATTTTAAAATATTCAGTTATTTTTTCAAGTCCATCAAACAATGAGGGGCATTTTTCATAAAACGGATAATAACTAGCCCAATCACTAAAAATGAAGCCACGCAGCCCGTAAAATATTCCTAGGATTATGATAACAAATAATAGTTGAGTTAGTTTTTGTGTTTTTTGAATAAGTAAATCATTCGTTTCGTATAAAACTATTGATTGTGTAAATATCAATGTAAAAACTATTAAATACGGAATCGAATATAAATAATTTATTGCAGATAAATTCATTTTTTCTGGTAATTATTTTAATAAAATTCTTTTTATTATTAAATGAAATAAAAATGCTATTCCTCGAATTTTTCTTCTTAGCGACTTTCTATATTGAATTCTAAATACCTCTTTGTCTTCCTCTGAAGAATTTCTAATATCCTTTGAAAATAATTTATCAGAAAAATCAAACAATCTATATACTTCAAATCGCCAAGTAAATGGCCTTTTTATCGAGTCTTGTTCAGGATGAATTCTTCTAACAATCAAAATTTCATCAATGTAGTAAAATAAATAACCCACATTGATAAATTTAAACCATAAATAATAATCTTGTGTCGTTCTTAATTTTTCATCAAATAGTCCGACTGTATCAAAGGCTGTCTTAGGAATCAATAATGTACAACCACCCAGAAAACAGGTATATAAAACTTTTAAAGAATCAATTTTTGATAAATTGGTGCTAATATAATCTGAAATAATAGTGTTTTTCTCGCTATTATCTAACAAATTAATATTTTTATAATTACTATAAGGAATTAGATTATTCCTATTTTTCATTTTTTCTAATTCCACTATTTGCCTTGAAATTTTGTTTGGTAAATAATAATCATCATGTGAGAGCCATGATATATAGTCTCCTTTTGCATTCTCTATAGCTACATTTAATGCCGTTGATACACCGCCATTTTCCTTTGCGAAATATCTGATTTTATCGCCATAACTTTTTGCTATCTCATCGGTATTGTCTGTAGAGCCATCGTTGACAACGATGACTTCTATATTGTCATAGTCCTGCCCTAAAGCACTATCTATGGCGCACTGCATATAGTTTGATCCGTTGTATATGGGGATTACAATAGAAACAAGCGGGTGAAATCTATCCATATGTTTTTATTTCTTCAATAAGATTTTCAATCGTTGGTATTTTTTTATAACCGGCTATTTCCCAAAGCGTTCTATTTTGTACTTCGTTAAGTGTTGATAAGGTCCTATCAATAGCGATTTCCGCATCAGTATCATTAATATTTATATCTGCCCTGTTAAAAACTCTGGCAAAAACTTTTAACATATCGGATTTTAATAAAACGCTGTCGGGAATTACATGCTGTACCCCATGAAACCAACTATTGTTTTCTATTATTCCTTTACAAATTTTTGCAAAGGCTATCGTGCTAATGCCGTTCCAATAATGATTTTTAAATCCATTTACTTCGACATTATCGGGTTGATTCAAAAACCATTCCAATAATGATTTTTTGTGATTTTTCTCCAGTCCGATAATCGAACAGCGTAAATTTAAAAAAGCATCTGATATTACTTCTCCCAGACTTTTTGTTTTACCGTAAACATCAGTCGCATTATGTTTATCAGTTTCAATATAATTACCCTTTACACCGTCATAAACACAATCGGTGGCTATTTGAATAACTTTTATACCACATCGGGCAAGTTTATGGGGAAACAAAGCGTTTACAGCAATGGCACGTTCTACTTCACCTGAATGAGTATCATGAATATATGGTTTAATAATACCAATACAATTGACAATATAGTCATAACACGCTACAACTTTTTCTATATCCGCAAAGGCCGCAGTCTCTGCATCAAGTTCTTTCCGGCTTATGCCGGTAACATTAAGATTACTATCTTGCAGAACACGAAATACGGTATTACCAAGCATCCCATTTATACCGATAACCGCAACTTTTGCCTTCATTTTCATTTTATCCCCAAATCAGTACGGATTATATCTAAACGTAATAATAATTCCTTCATTTCTGCTATATCTAAACGATGTGTGTTATGCGAATGATAATCTACAATTTCGTTTATATTGGTTTTACCTTCAACAAAATACTTATCGTAATTCAAATCGCGACTGTCGCAAGGGATGCGAAAATAACTACCCATATCTATGGCCTTTGCCATTTCTTCACGGGTAACAAGCGATTCATAAAGTTTTTCGCCGTGACGTGTACCGATAATACGCACCGGTGTGTCGGTCTTATACAATTCCATTAAGGCCTTCGCAAGCGTTTCGAGCGTTGCGGCCGGCGCTTTTTGTATAAACAGGTCGCCGTTATATCCGTTGGTAAAAGCGTATAAAACAAGGTCTACCGCATCATCAAGGGTCATCATAAAACGGGTCATACCAGGATCGGTAATTGTTATTTCGTTTCCCGCCTTTATCTGATCAATCCACAAAGGAATAACAGAACCACGGCTTGCCATAACATTACCGTAACGGGTAGCACAAATTGTAGTTTTTGCGTCTCCGCCTAAGGCGCGGCCTTTTGCTATGGCAACTTTTTCCATCATTGCCTTAGAAATACCCATCGCATTTATTGGATAACAGGCTTTGTCGGTACTTAACACCACAATCCGCTTAACCCCATGTTCAACTGCGGAATCAAGTACATTTTCCGTGCCAATAACATTTGTTTTTACTGCCTGCATGGGGAAAAATTCACACGAAGGCACCTGCTTTAACGCAGCCGCGCTAAAAATATAATCAACGCCCGGCATTACGCCGTCAACAGAATGACGATCACGTACATCGCCGATATAAAATTTTATTTTATCATTCTGTAATTCATGCCGCATGTCATCCTGTTTTTTTTCATCCCGGCTAAATATCCGAATTTCTTTTATATCAGAAGCAAGAAACCGCTTTAACACGGCATTGCCAAATGATCCGGTACCACCGGTAATAAGAAGTGTTTTATTGGTAAACATGGATATCTCCAATGAATTAATTTCCGGACAAAAACAACCCTAATGAACGTGTCTTAATTTTACGTATATGGTTTAGCATTGTTCTTTTTTGTACACGCAAAAAGTCTCTAAACGATTTGTACGATTGCTTTCGCTTGTTCAATAGTATCAATAGTATATTTTCATGTTCTGATATTGGCTGTAGATGAGACAAACGTTTTTCATACCGTTGAACCGGTAATTTATTATATTCACTTACTTGATATTCCGAACAATCAATTTTTTCAATTGAAGGTACACTATCATCAACATCTTCCCGTTCACCTTCTTTTAAATGATATACGATACTATCTTTGGCAGTAAAATGTTCCACACCGATATTCGCGAGTCTATCAAAAAAATATTCATCCCCATATCGAAAGATTTCTTCTTTTGTTTTTCCGGCAATATTACCTTCCGGGTATAATCCGGCATATATAGCAACATCTCTATACAAAAGGCATGGCATATAAGCGCCATTGGGCTTTAGCCCGGTTTTCTTTGTCCGATACGTAAAATTAATAAATTCATCCTCTTTAAAATCCTCTGTGCTTCCGCCAAAATTTGATTCGATTGCACCGGGGAAAACACCGAATTTTTCATGATTTCTTTCTACGATAGCAGAGGATATTACTTTTTTACTATCCGAATACTTAATCAAATTTTCAAGCCAATCAGGGGAAAAAAAATTATCGCTGTTTATTAACACAATCCGTTCACCTTTTGCATGAAGGATTCCCTGATTATAGCCTTTATAAACCCTATTCATATATTCAGGTATACCATAACCTTTTTCAAAAAGTTCATCTTCGGTATATTTCTTATTATTATTTATAATAAACGGATATTTGTTTTTGTATAAATGCGCAACAACATTAGCAGTAGGATCATTAGCTACAAAAAAGAATTCCGCTTCTCCCGATTTTAACAACGGAGTATATTTTATAATTGAATTATAAACCCAATCACATAATTTAGTTGATTTATAAATTAAGCATATTATTGAAATTCTTACCATTGTATCCCTCGCTTATTAAAAAAACTTTCCCATTTTTTCTTTGCCGAAATTCGGTCCCAGCCGCGCTCAAAAACGTCATTGCGCGGATTATTAGAAGGGACAAACTCTACATTCGCTTCGTTGCCGATTAAACGAAATGGAATATTGGCGGCCATTGCTTCCCATTCGGACATAAAATATGATTGCAGACGATTCGTTGATGCGAAAAAATCCGCCGCGTTAAGCAATTCATTAATTTGCTCTTGTGATATTTTTATAAAATTACTCGCGCCGTCCATAGGCATTGCTTCACGTTCCCATTTCCAAATTACAATCCAATATATTGCTGGATTTTCGCTTGCATATTTTAAAAGCTCAGCATACCCTTTCATGGGATGATTGGTGCCTATCCATATACCAATTTCTTTATCGATAGGGAGATTATGCTTCTTTCTTAGTTCCTGTTTATTATTCAATGATTTGTATAAATCGGTATTCAGCGCGATAGGGATTACATCAACACTGCCAAATTTTTGATAATCTTTAATTGACATATCAGTTGCTACCGTTCTGTACGTGCTGTACCTTGCGCATTCGTATACTTTTTTTAAAATGGCATCATACTGATTTGATGCAAACAATTCTTTCATTTGCGGATATAGCTCCCAGCATAACGCGACCTGCTTTCCTTCAATTGGTAGAAATCCCAACGTTGAATACCGTAGCAAAATATCTTCATCTTTAAGCTTTTTAGGTACATTAAATGAGCTGGAGGGGAATTCTCTTTTAAACCATGTCCAAAACGTATCTTCACCCAAGCCGCTCTTTACTTCGCAATTTAAATATATCATCTTTGTTCCTTCAGAATATTGTTCTTAATATCATTTTTGGTAATCTTTTTAATGTATAAATGAAAGGGGTCATCATACCTGTACCGATAACTTTCTTTTCACCAAACCATGAGGGGCATAAGAATTTATTGCTCGCCCGTGGGGGGGGGGGACTTCCTATAAATTGCAGTAATTTCAAATGGGCTATGCGGGCGCCATTTTTTTATTAAATTTAATAATTCCATATTTTTCCATACTTCAATTGGAGAACCAGCAGCCGGGTCTACTATAATCTTACCGCTACCTAGTTCCTTGAATCTTTCTTTAAACCACCCGCTGACGTGATAATCCCATTGTGTTCTTCCTTCACCAAAAGTGGCGCCCACAAACCAACGCAACTGCTCTCTACAATTTCTGAATCTATTAAAATGATAATCAAACATTTTTACCTTTGAGATCATTTCAAAATCTGGTACTATAATTGAAAGAAGGCCCCCTGGTTTCAAAACCCTATTACATTCCTGCAAAAACGGTATGGCTTCCGTTTGTAATTTTAAATGTTCAAGAAAGTGACTTGTTAATATTTCATCAACAGAATCATTAACATAAGGCAATCTTTCAGTCAGGTTGCACTCAATTACACCATCGGTACGGCTTTCATAATCTAAATTATCCCATCCTTCAAGGATAACAGTACCGCAAGCAAGATTTAGCTTTTTCATCTTATGCTCCAATATAAAATACATTATACATATCGTAAATATCTTAGATCGGCCTTTCTTTTTACTATTGTTAAACCTGTTTCATCCAATGGAATTGTTACAAAATTTAAATTTTCTAAAGTTGATAAATATTCATTCATTTTATAGCAATCATTACACCTATTTGGCGCCATATATTCCTTATTATGTGGATCTGTATCATGTAATAATATTACTCCATTCTCATTTAGTAAAGCAATGGAATTATCAAAATCTTTTTTTACTTGGACAAATTCATGTGATGCATCAATAAAAATGATATCATATCGTTTATCTCTGTTTCTTTCAAAAAATTCATCAGTACTCATGCAAAAAAAATGTGATTTATCTATAAAATTTTTATATTCCATATCAACACCATCTGCATCAGATATAAAGTTTTTGATATAACAGTATGTAGCACCAAAATATAACCCTAATTCTAAATAACTTTTATATTTGCATGATTTTATTAATTTTTCAATTATATATGCTTGAGACGGTATTCTTCTTCTAAAGCAAAAAATTTTCCTTATTTTACAAATCAACGATATTTTACACATATTATAAACTCCTTCTCCAGATGAATTCATTCACATAATCTGTATAACCCAGAATAGTTCTTACAACTTTTTGAGAAACATTATCAACATTGTAATCATTAATAATCTGTGATATTTTATTATTCTTAAATTGTAATGTAACAACTTCGACCGCTTTTAAGATACGTTCTTTTTCATATCCCGACATAATCAAGGTGCCTTCATCATTACCTTCCGGCCTTTCGTGAATATTTCTGGTAGTAATTGCCGGAAAACCCAACAATGAACTCTCTTCTGTGATTGTACCACTATCAGATAAAACACAAAAGGCATTTTTTTGTAAATATATATAATCAAGAAAACCGAAGGGTTTGGAAAAAATGATTTTTTCTTTAGGCCTTATCCCGGTTAAATTTTCCATTCGCTTTTTAGTTCTGGGATGCAGAGAAAAAACAACCGGATAATTATAGGCATCTACCAATGCGTTTAGGCCCTCTATGAGCATTATAAGATTTTCCTTGGTATCAACAACTTCTTCACGATGAGCGCTTACCACAAAGTACTTTTGTTTTTCGATTTTTAATTCATTTAATATAGTTGAACTATCAATCTTTGGCATATAGAAATCAAGCAGCTCTTTCATTGACGATCCGGTTTTAATAATAGTTTCCGGCCGTATACCTTCACGTTCCAGATACCGCCTGGAATGTTCGGTTAGCACAAGATTGATATCTGCTAAATGATCGACTACTTTACGGTTTATTTCTTCCGGCACCCGCTGGTCAAAACATCGGTTCCCCGCCTCCATATGAAATATGGGGATTTTTCGGCGTTTAGCGGCAATAATAGAAAGGCACGAGTTGGTATCACCATAGAGCAACACGGCATCGGGATGCTCATTTTCCATAACTTCATCAGATTTGGCAATAATATTCGCTATAGTTTGAGCAGCATTATCTCCACTTGCATTTAAGAAATAATCCGGTTTACGCAATTCTAAATCCTTAAAAAATATTTCGTTTAATTCATAATCATAATTTTGACCGGTATGCACGATAATATGATTAGTATACTTATCCAGTGCTTTGAGAGTCTGCGCAAGTTTTATAATTTCTGGGCGTGTACCCACAATAGTCATTACTTTCATAAATATGGTCTTTTAAACTTATTACTAATTATATTATTAAGTCTGGTACGTTCCCTAATGTTCAGACCAAATATATACATAAAAAAACAAGATGAAACAATACTTGTACTTACTACAATAAATAAACGTAAAAAACTTTGTTTCAAAACAAACCGGAAAAAAGCGGGGAGAATAAATGCTATAATTAGTACTGTACAAATCGGTAATACAACATTAAACAAAAACAATCTAAATGAAAAAAGTTTCAAATAATATGTGGCTATAATTAGTGCAACAATTACAATCACTATGGTTAAACACACCATTACAATACCCACCGAAAATGGCGGCAGTCCTAAAATCAACACCAAATAGGATAATGGTAGATTAAACAGGGAAACAATACTTACAATAAACTGATACAATTTTATTTTTCCTGCAGCCATTACCAGATAAGATGGTATTATTAAAATTGAACTTATAAGTATTTCAATCAATATTAAGCGAGAGAATATTACTGTATATTCGGGAAGATTATTCAACCACAACGAAAGAACAAATGGCAATTCCAAAAGCATTGGCAGTGTAAAAACAAACATTAAAAACCAGGAACATTTTGAACCAAAAAAAAGTAAAGATAACACTTTTTCTTTTTCACCTGCAGCATAGTCTTTTGTGAGTGATGGAGATATAGATTGTGTAAAATTATTCATAAGACCAGATACTGCATTATTTATTGAATAAGCTATACTTCTAGCAGAAATTACATTTACACCAAAAAATTGATTTAACAGAATATTTATTCCCTGGTTTCTAAGTACAATCGCAACAGATCCCGCTAGAGAAATAGTGGAAAAATGAATTATTTCTTTAAATAATATTTTATTCCAATAAAATCCAAATTTACATTCTTTGTATTTTATCTTACAAATAATACCATATATTATTGTATTTATAATAGTAACTCCACATATCAATATCCCATATATTTTTAATTTATCGAACAGAAGAAACTTTACTACTAAAATCATAATAAACTTAAGAGCCACTTCTACAATTGACACATAAGCATAAATATCCATATCCTCATGCGCAATAATTATTGTAGGATATGGTGTGGCTACGATGGTCAATAAAAATGATAGTAGTGCAAATTGATACACCCATCGTGCAGCGTTCAGTCGTTCAGGAGGAATTACCAATTTAGTATTTAAAAACCATAACCCTATCGTTTCCGCTAAGATAAACACTATTACGGCAATCAATACATAAATCAAAAAAATTGTGCTAAATGTTTTTTTTAATTGTTCAAAATCCCCCCGGCCAATCTCGAAAGAAAAATACCTCTGGCTCGCCCCTATCATCGCCCCGCTAAAAAATCCAAACGTGGTAACCACACCTGCCACCACGTTGTAAATCCCATAATCCTCCGCCCCCAGTGTTTCCAATACTACCCGTACCGTATACAGGCTTACCAGCATAATCAGTATCTGCCGAAAGTAGAGCATGAGGGTGTTTTTGGCAATACGGGCGGTGTTTGAAGGCAATTTACTCCAAGACGATGTGTGTAGAAGACGTTTACTTACCGGCACTAAACGCAACGAAGAAGCGTTTTTGCAAGAAGGCGATGCAAATTATATTAGGTGACTTCGGTCAACCCCAATTCATTGTTGAGCGTTGTGCCGCTTATGGATATGAAATTAAACTCGCAAAGAAAAACCGGTCTGTTTTAAGCACACATTTGTCGTGTGTGTGTATTTATCTACCATTTTATTTAACACCGTAAACTTTCTTTGTAAAATTGTAAATCCCGTAATCCTCCGCCACCAGTATTTCCAGCACCACCTGTACCGTGTACAGGCTTACCAACATAATCAGGATTTGCCGGAAGTAGAGCATAAGGGTGTTTTTTGGCGATACGGGCGGTGTTTGACATGATTTATCATTTAGTTCGAAATAATCGCAGCTTGTCTGCGGTAATTCCCATTCTGTCTGCAAAATCCTGTATTCTTTTCAGGTCATTCACACCATGCCAGCTTATATACCAGGTAATCGCCGTCCACGCATTATTAGTGCTAATCATTGCTGTAAAATACGGGTAATAAAAGTTTCCAGTGCAACACGCAGCTCTGAGCGCTTTCCCAAGGAGTCGCGAAAATGATAATAAAACTAAAGGACAACTCGTCAATTGCTGTTTTCAACATTGTTAGTCCCCAACCGCTTTCCACTCTCCAATATTCCGCTTATCAAAATCAAAGGCCACGCCAATTTTGAAAAGTTTCTTCCCGCTCCCCTGCCAGGGGAGCAAATAGTCCTTGTCGTCAATCTGGCGCAGGGCTTCATCGGCGGTTCCATTCAGTTTGAACTCAAAACAATAGACATAGTCTTTCGTCTCTACCAGTGTATCAATCCGTCCGGCGGCTATTCGCACTTCGGACCGGCAATCCAGGCCCAACATCCTGAACACCAGATGTACCACCGTTTGATAATACTTTTCGTCTTTCAGGGTAATGTCGTAGGGGATTGCCGCAAAAAACGGTATCAGCGCATTCATCGCCGCGTCAATGTCACCCATGCGGAGCGCCTTGGGCAGCAACACCCCCAAAGAACGCATATCGGCGCCGGGCACATGGATATACTGTTCTATCAGTGATTTTGCAAAGGAGGCCCGGACTTCCTCATTGGGATAATCCAGGGTGAACTCCTGCCATTCATCATTGTAACCAACAATGGTTAAGTACCCGGATTGGTATAAAACCGGCACCGCTTCCATATTATCCACATCGTAATTGCTAAAATCGTTAAGATGCACGAGCTTTTTTTCAAGATTGAGTATATCTATCTTTTGATCCCATATCAGCTTGATAAGGAATGTAGGGGTCCCAGTCTCGTACCAAAATATTTTGAATAAACCATTCCGGTTAAAATGATTCAACAGCGCAAAAGGATTGTACACTGTAAGCGGTTTTTCTGAAAACCGGTATCCGTTGTAAAAACGCTTAAGCTCCGCAAGATACGCGTGCTTTTCAAGCCCCTTGGCCTCTACTGCCTGCTGTATCTCGCCGGCAAAATCCTCTTCCAGTTCTTCCTGGGTTATGCCGCACAGATCGCCGTAACGGGGATCCATTGAGATATCCGTTAGGTTATTCAAATCCGAAAATACGCTCACCTTCGAAAATTTGGTAACACCAGTTAGCAGAACAAACTTCAGGTGCGCATCCGCAGATTTTAATACGCCGTAAAACCCCTTAAGGGCGATGCGCATTTTTTCATGTAATTCACAGTTGTCAATGGTATTGAGCAGCGGCTTGTCATATTCATCAATAATAACCGCTGCCTTTTGCCCGAACCGGGCATGCATATCCTTGATCAGACTGCCAAACTGTTCTTCTAAAACATCCCCGCGCAGGGACAAACCGGCGCCTTGGGCGGCATCAAGCAATGCGGAGGACAGCCGTGCATCAAGGCGGGACACCCCGTCCTCATATCGCCCCGGGTTCAGGTCAATTCTGATTACCGGGTATTTTTTCCAGTCCCACACCAGGGAATCAATCGCCAGTCCCGCAAAAAGCTCCCGCCGCCCCTCAAAGAGCGCGCCCAAGGTGGAGCAAAGGAGGGACTTCCCAAAACGCCGGGGACGGGACAGGAAGAAGACGCCCCCGGCTCCGGTCAATAATTCGTAGATTCTGGTGGTTTTATCCACATACAGGAAGCCATCTTCCCGAATTTTGACAAAATCCTGCAACCCAATGGGTAATCTTTGGCCCATATAGCCAGTATACCATAGTTGAGCTCAAAACAATAGACAGTTTGTTTCCGCCAGGGTATCAATACGGCCTACGCCCTCACCGCATCCAGGGAAACATTAGGGGTGTATGAGCAGTTTACCGTTCCCCGTAGTTCCGCTCCACCCACTTCTGATATTCACCGCTGCGGATACTATTTATCCATTCGGTGTTGGAGAGATACCAGTCCACGGTACGGGCGAGCCCTTCTTCAAAACTCACTTCCCGCTGTCAGCGGAGTTCTTTTTTTATTTTGGAACAGTCGATGGCATAGCGCCGGTCATGGCCGGGCCGGTCCTTTACATAGGCGATAGTGCCCCGGACTTTGGCGGGGTCCAGGCCGGCTTTTTTTGATACGATGTTGATCAGGCCGTACACCCCGATGGGGTCAGTGGGATCTTCTTCTTTGTAGGGCCGATCTCCCTTCCCATTAAACACATAGTCAATAGAAAAATGAATCAGCTGGGCGCCGATTTTTTTGGCGGTTCCGGCGATGTTGCCGGGACCGTTGGTGTTCAGGCGGCGGCAGGTTTCGGCGTCATCTTCGGCCTTGTCAACTGCGGTGTAAGCGGCGCAGTTGATGATCCAGGTGAAAGGCTGCCCGGCGGCGGCCTGCTGTTCCGCGAAGGCCCCAAGGGCCGCAGGGTCGGTGATATCCACTTCCCGGTCAGTACCGGTGTGGGCTAGACCCCGTTGTTCCAACACCCGGGACAGTTCTGTCCCCAGCATGCCCTTGTTACCGATTAGCCAAATCATTGCTGTTTTCCTTCGGAAAACAGTACCGGCAGCTTTTTGTCCTTATCGGAAAGGAGGTACTCCATCCCCAAATCCGGCCAGGCAATGCCGATGGCGGGATCGTTCCAGATGATGCCGTCTTCATCCTCGGGGTGGTAAAAATCGGTACACTTATAGGCAAAGACGGCGGTTTCGCTTAAGACCAGAAACCCGTGGGCAAAGCCCGGGGGGATATAATACTGGTTCTGTTTTTCACTGCTTAAGACCACCCCGTGCCACTTCCCGTAAGTGGGGGAGTCCGGACGAATATCCACCGCCACATCGAACACTTCACCTTCAATGGCCCGGACCAGCTTGCCCTGGGGATGGGTTTTCTGAAAGTGAAGGCCCCGGAGTACGCCCTTTACCGAGCGGGACTGGTTATCCTGCACAAAGGCCATGCTTAAACCTGCGGCAACAAAATCCCGCTCCGAGTAGCTTTCAAAAAAATATCCCCGGGAATCCCCAAATACCTTGGGTTGAATTTCACAGAGCCCCGCAATGGGACAGGGAGCAAAGCTAAAGGGCATTAAAGGTTTTCCGCCACATAGCTTAGGTATTCGCCGTATTCGGTCTTGTAGGAAGCCGCAAGCCGCAACAGATCATCTCGGTTTATCCACCGGTTGGCGTAGGCTATTTCTTCGATGCAGGAAACGTACATGCCCTGCCGTTTCTGGATGGTCGCAATAAAGTTTGAAGCCTCAAGCAGGCCGTCATAGGTGCCGGTATCGAGCCACGCCATGCCCCGGCCCAGGACCTCTACGGAAAGTCGGCCCCGGTTCAGGTAGGCGTTGTTTACTGCGGTGATTTCAATCTCGCCCCGGGCGGAGGGCTTGATGTCCCGGGCGATCTGTACCACTTCATTATCGTAAAAATAGAGCCCCGGCACGGCGTAGTGGGACTTGGGGGCCGCAGGCTTTTCCTCTATCGAGAGGGCCTTGCCCTGTGAATCAAACTCAACAACCCCGTAGGCAATAGGGTTCTTTACAAAGTAACCAAAGATCGCCCCGCCGCCGGTTTTTTCAACATTGCTCGCGGTATCATGCAGGGTTCCGCTAAAACCCCGGCCGTAAAAGACATTGTCACCCAGGACCAGGGCGCAGCTGTCGCCACCGATAAAATCGGTGCCCAGGATGAAAGCGTCCGCAAGGCCCCGGGGGCTCTCCTGCGCCTGGTAATCAAACCTCATCCCCAGCCATTTTCCATTGCCGAAGAGCTCTTTAAACAGTGGAGATGATCAACACTTCCCGAATCCCCGCCAGCATCAGCACCGACAGGGGATAGTAGATCATGGGCTTGTCGTAGAGGGGGAGAATCTGCTTGGAGACCGCCCTGGTGATAGGATAGAGCCGGGTGCCTGCACCGCCTGCTAGGATAATGCCTTTCATGATTTAATTATTCTGTGCTTAAAGGATTGTAGAAAAAGAGGGGGAAGGTACCATAGATTATCAAGCCGCTTCCCGCTGCGGATACTTCTCCAGCCTTCTTTAGGCTCAGCCCACCGCTGCCTTCCACTCCCCAATATTCCGCCGTTCCCAGTCAAATGCCACGCCAACCTTGAAAAGCTTTTTCCCGCCGGCTTGCAAAGCCGCCCCCTGCCAGGGGAGCAGGTAATCCTTATGGTCTATCTGAGCCAGGGCTTCATCCGCAGTTCCGTTCAGCTTGAACTCAAAACAGTAAACTAAGGTTTTCGTTTCCACCAGGCTGTCTATGCGGCCAGCGGCAAGGCGCACCTCGGAACGGCAGCTGAGGCCAAGCATCCGGAATATCAGATGAAACACCGTCTGGTAGTACCGCTCTTTTTCTATCTGGATATCGTAGGGGACCTCCGCCAGAAATACCTTCATTGCATGCATGACGCCGTCAACATCGCCCTGAATAAGAGAGCGGGGCAGGGTCTTGGCCAATGCCCGTAAATCTGTTTCCGGCGCGTGGATGTAGTGCTCCAGCAATGATTGTGAAAATGATGTGCGCACCTCTTCGTTGGGATAGTCCAGATAATATTCGTTTAGTTCATTATCATAATCAACAATGGTCAGATAGCCGGACTGGTACAGGACGGGAAGCGCTTCCATATTTTGTGCGTCAAACCTTCTAAAATCGGCCATCATGACGCTTTCGCTTTCCAGGTTCACTATATCTATCTTTTGATCTTCTATCAGTTTGATAAGAAATGTGGGGGTTCCGGTAGCATACCAGTAGCTTTCGAAGGCCCCATTTTGATCAAAATGGTTCAACAGCCCAAAGGGATTGTATACGGTAAGCGGGTTTTTTGAAAACCGGTAGCCGTTATAATAACGTTTAAGTTCATCAAGGTAGGTTTTCTTTTCGGTGTTTTTATCCCGGACAACCTGCTGTATTTCTGCGACAAAATCCCGCTCCAGCTCTTCCTGGGTTATGCCGCACAGATCGTTGTAGCGGGGGTCCAGGGAAATATCCTTCAGATTATTCAAATCCGAAAAGACGCTGACCTGCGCAAACTTGGTAACCCCGGTTAAAATCGTAAACTTAAGGTACTCATCGTAGGATTTTAGCACCCCATAGAACGCCTTAAGGGCGTTCCGTATCTTTTTATGCAGATCGGGATTATCAATGGTAGTAAGCAGCGGTTTATCGTATTCGTCAAATATAACCGCGATCTTCTCACTGTATTTATTGGCCAGGTTCATGATGAGCCACACGAACCGGTCACTGATATTTTCCCCCTTAAAGGGAACCTCGTATTTTACCGCACATGCTTCCAGCGCGGTATTAATCCGGGTATAGAGGGCATCAATGCCCAGTTCATAATCCCCGGGATTCAAATCAATTTTGATAACCGGATACTTTTTCCACTCCCAGTCAAGGGAATCAATCGCAAGTCCGGTAAAAAGCTCCCGCCGTCCCTCAAAAATCGCGCCCAGGGTGGAACAGAGCAGGGACTTTCCAAAGCGCCGGGGCCGGGACAGGAAAAAAACTCCTCCCGACCCGGTCAATAATTCATGAATCCGGGTAGTTTTATCCACATAGAGGAAACCATCCTCCCTAATTTTAACAAAATCCTGTATTCCGATGGGCAATCTGCGCTTCATGTAACCAGTATAGCACAGCCCGGACCGGGTTCGCTATACGGACAACAGCTCTACCGTCTACAGGGCACCGGCCTTTCAGCTTACCATCACCTCAGCATTAAACTTGACCCACACATCGTACAGTTTCTGTGTCGGCTCTATACGAGCGCAGCAGACAAAGGACAAGCCGGTCATAACATCATTGTAGAACTGTTTGTACTTGCGCCAGAGGTTTGCGTAATCCGGGGGCAGCGCGGGGCGGTCACGGTAGTCGGCGGGGCTTACTTTTATATAACCCGTGTCGGCAAGTTCCCGGATAAAGTTGGTAATGGGCAGGATATTCGCCTTTATCCGGTCGCAGTGGGCAATAAACAGGGCATGGCCGGAACGGCGATCGATGGGGGTGGAGTCATAGACAAACATGATTGGTTTATCCCGGGCTTCAAAGTAAAAGGTAAAGGGCATGCCGGGGGTAAAAGCGCCGGTAAAGGCGCGGAAGTAGGGTTCCGCGGCATCGTACACTTCCCTGCCGTCTTCTGTCGCAATAATTTGATTAACCACATCTTTCTTAAACGAATCCAGAAACATACCAATACCTCCTTTTAGCCGCACTCCGGGTAAAAGGGCAAATTTCTCCCCTTGCATGTACATCTGTTGTACCCGTCTGGACATAAATGACCCCGGATCAGAGGTTCGTGCGCCGAAACAGCATCGAAGTTTAATCCGGTTACTTGAGACAGTTCCAAAACTAACCGAGTTTTGGAACCGACTCGCTTTATAGACATAATCATGTCATTGCTTATGTTATATGTCATAAATATGTTCATGTCAATTATTTGAGACGGTAATTATGATATTTTTCCTTTTATGTCGAGTTTTTCCGAACGCCTGCGATCCGAGATTGAATATGCCTGTTTTAATCAGAAAGAATTTGCCGCCAGGGCGGACATTAAAAAACGTGCCCTGGACGGGTATCTGGGAGTACAAAAATCCATGCCCCCGGCGGATGTTGCCGTTAAAATTGCTTCTGTCCTGGGGCTTTCGGTAGAATATCTGGTAACCGGAAAGGCTGTTAAAGATTCAGTTGATATATCAAAATACTTGCAGTTTAGGGATATTCTTGACGATTTGGCGGTTCTGCCGGAGGAGATTATATCACCCTTAAAGACAATGATACGATCCGCCGCCGACCAAGAACGGGAAAAAAAGAAGGCGGCTGTTTAGGATTGTTCGGTAATGCGAAATTGACCTTTACAGGCCCGATAAGGGCGTAAGCAGGGCGAAACGGGACCGTTCGGCGCCGCCGGTCTTTTGCGCCCCGGACTGCTGCGCCTTGGCAAGCGCTGTCCCTGCACCGATATCCCCGGACAAGTCCTGCGGGGAAGCCTCTGAATCCGGGGAAAGGCCCAATTCAAGGGCCTCTGTACCGATTGAACCCGGACCGGGAAGCATTTCCAGGGCGCGCTCTGTTTCGCTGCGGAAAAGGGCGTCGATTTTTCGGCGGGACGCCAGGATCCGGGAGACATAATCCAGGGTGTTTTTGGGGGTTCCCGTGGAACGGACCCGGCCTGCGCCGGCGTTGTACATGGCCAGGGCGGCAATTTCCGATCCCCCCGAATCCAGGCAAAAGCGCAGATGCCCCATGCCGTACCAGGCGTTTACCCGGGGATTAAAGAAATCCGCATCCGTTAAGGAAGGGAAGGAACGGTTGTTGAGCTGAAAAAGCCCCCGGTCGATGCTGCCGTCCCGGTTATGGCGGTTAATCGCGCTCACATGGTAACGGCTTTCCTCCCAGCAGAGGGCAAAGGCCAGGCTGGGGGATATATTGTAGTTTTCCGCATTGGTCAAAACCGCTTCCGCAATGTCCCGGGAACCGCAGATACGGGCAAAAAAGGAGATCACCCAGTCCCGGGTGGCCGGTTCACGGTAATGGTCATAGACCGTATCATGAATTTCCTCCGGCTCATTGAGAAAGGCCGAAGATATCCCCTCCAGGATGGACGCCGGGACCTCATCCGGGGGAAGGGCCGCCGCCGGGGCCCGCCCTTCCGGTGAAAGGAAGCCCTGAAGGGCGATAAGGGCGCAGAGGTTCATGCCAAAAAGCACGGCAAGGAAAAAGGGCAAAACAAATTCAATTTTTAATCGCACGAAAAATTTATACTCCTTGTTCAATGGTTCTAACCCGGATGATCCCGTCCACCTTTTTTAGGCGTTCCAGGGCTTCCTCGGGAATTTTTTGTTCAGTGTCGATTATATTATACGCATAATCGTCCCTGTGGTGATTAATTAAATCCATAATATTAATATTTATTTCCGCCAGGATGGTGGTGATCTGCCCCACCATGTTGGGGATGTTCCGGTTTGCCACCAAAAGCCGGTGGGGGGCCCGCAGGTCCAGCCGGCACCGGGGGAAATTCACCGAATTCCTGATTGTCCCGGCATCCAGGAAGTCCATCAGCTGATGCACCGCCATAACGGCGCAGTTGTCCTCCGCCTCCGGGGTGGAGGCCCCCAGATGGGGGATGCAGATCGCCCCGGGGCAGCCCAGAAGTTCCGCAGAGGGGAAGTCCGTCACGTATGACGAGAGGTGCTCCGTCCCAAGGGCGGCGATAATATCCGCCTCGTTCACCAGCCCGCCCCGGGCCATGTTGATGACCCGGGCTCCCTTCTTCATGAACCGGAATTTTTCCGCGTTTAAAAGCCCCTTGGTGGTATCCGACAGGGGGATATGGAGGGTCACATAGTCCGCCTTGGTCAGGAGCCCCTCCAGGGTATCCGCCCGGGTTACCTGCCGGGAGAGGTTCCAGGCGGCGTCCACCGAAATGTAGGGGTCATAGCCGATAACGTCCATACCCAGGGAGATGGCGTCGTTGGCCACCATAACCCCGATAGCCCCCAGGCCCACCACCCCCAGGGTCTTGCCCCGGAGTTCCGGCCCATCAAACTTTGATTTTCCCTTTTCCACCAGGTCCGGCACCTCGTCGGCCTTGTCGGCGATGGTTTTCCCCCAGTTGATCCCCCCCAGGATGTTCCGGGAGGAGAGGAGCAGCGCCGCCAGAACCAGTTCCTTGACCGCGTTGGCGTTCCCGCCGGGGGTGTTAAAAACCACCACCCCCCGCTTACTGCATGCCTCCACGGGGACGTTGTTGTACCCCGCCCCCGCCCGGGCAATGGCCTTGACGCTGTCGGGAATTTCCACGCTGTGGAGGTCCGCGCTCCGCACCAGGATGGCGTCCGGATTGGGCAGCTCGCTGGCCACTTCGTATTTATCCCGGGGAAAGAGTTCCAGCCCCAGGGGGGAAATTTTATTCAAAGTCTGAATTCTGAACATTACAGCCCCCCTTCAAATTTTTTCATGAATGTGATGAGGGCCTGTACGCCCTCAATGGGCATGGCGTTGTAAATACTGGCCCGCATGCCCCCCACCAGCCGGTGGCCCGCCAGGTTGATAAGCCCTTCGGCGGCGGCCTCTTTAACGAAGCGGCCTTCGATGTCCTTGCGCTTGTCTGCGTCAGTCTCTTTAGGGATAAAGGGGATGTTCATCAAACTGCGGGCGGATTTTTCCACCGGGGAGTGGAAATTCTTCGATTTTTCCAGATAGCCGTAGAACAGGTCCGCCTTTTCCTGATTTTTTTTGGCGATTGCCGGGACGCCGCCTAAGTCTTTAAGCCATTCCAGCACCAGGCCGATGATGTAAATCCCGTAGCAGGGAGGGGTGTTGTACATGGAGCCCTCCTCGGCGTGGATGTCGTAGCGGAGCAGCGCCGGGGTCCAGGAGGGCGCATGGCCGATAAGATCATCCCGGATGATCACCACGGTGGTCCCCGCGGGGCCCAGGTTCTTCTGCGCCCCGGCGTAGAGGATGCCGAATTGGGAAACATCCAGGGGCTCCGAGAGGATGCAGCTGGAAATATCGGCCACCAGGGGAACAGAACCGGTATTGGGGACAGCGGCCCACCTGGTCCCAACGATAGTGTTGTTCAGGGTGATGTGGCAGTAGGCGTCCCCCGCCTCCGGGGCCGGGGCTGCGGGGATATAGGTGTAAGCCTTGTCCTTGGAACTGGCCCGGATAGTGGCGTCGATGAATTTAACGGCCTCATCGGCCGCCTTTTTGGCCCATATCCCCGTGTCGATATAGGCGGCCTTCTTTCTTGGGGTCCCCACTTCCACCCCTCCCAGATTGAGGGGAACCATGGAGAACTGGAGGCTGGCGCCGCCCTGCAAAAAGAGTACCTTATAGTTGGCGGGAATCCCCATGAGCTCCCGGAGCAGGGCTTCGGTCTTTTCGATAATGGGCTTAAAGTCTTTGGACCGGTGGCTCATCTCCATCACCGACTGGCCCGAACCGTTGGCGTCGGTCATTTCATTGGCTGCCTTTTCCAATACCGGCAGGGGCAGCGCCGAAGGTCCGGGGGAAAAGTTAAACACACGTTTCATAGTTCACTCCTTTTTAGTATCTCTATTGAAGATTGCATTTTAATTGCCAAACTGCGCAGCTCGTCCGCCACAAAAACATTCCGCACGGCGATTTCCGGGGGAACCTTAAGGGCCACCGGGGCAAAGTTGAGGATCCCCCGTATCCCGGCGGCAACGAGCTTTTCCGCCGCGGCAGGGGCGGCCTCCGCGGGGACGCAGAGCAGGGCCATCTCGATACCGAAGCGGCTGATCACCTCCCCCATCTTGTAGGCCGGGTAGAGGGGAGCCGGGGAAGCAAGAATTTCTACCCGGTTCACATTGGTGTCAAACCCGGCGGCAAGCTCAAATTCCCCCAGCTCAAAGGCCTGAAAGTTGAGGTACGCCGAACCCAGCCGCCCCAGGCCCACCACACAGAACTTGCGGCGGCGGTCCAGCTCCAGCGCCTTCCTGATAGCCGGCGCCAGCGCCGCCGGGGCATAGCCGCTGCTGGAACCTATCGCATGCCCGTGGGTATCGCCATGGGCACTGCTATGGGCATTGCCCCCGACATCCCCCCCCAGGCAGGAAATATCCTTGCGGATCGTATTGCTCGACCAGCCGGTAAGCCCCTCAATTTGGGCGGAGGTAAGGGATTCCTCCCCGGCGCTTTCCAAAATCCGCATAAGGTAGAGCAAGCGTTCCCGCGCCGGGGGAGATATCTGTTCCAATCATTCCGCCTTTCTGTTGTGAAATATTTCACAGTTAAAGTAGCGAAAATTGAAAATAGTGTCAACAGGTTTTTAAATATACTTACAATGTTCCAATTCCGCCCTCAAGCCGTCGAGTTCGGCCTTCGATTTCCCGAGCATAAGACGCAATTCTTCCGTTCACTCCTGACCAGGGCCGAACCGTGAAAAATGCGGTTTAAGAATTTTCGCTATAGTGCCCCCGGCATGATCTAATAACGATATTCGACTTCTTCGACCTGGCGGTTAAAAACTGTCCGCATAAAAATACCGCAGAGCTTGCTCTGCGGTTCTTCGATGGACAGGAAATTATTTGTACTTTTTACCCGCTATTTGATACAGAAAGCGGGGACGCAGCCGTCATTATTAGTAGCCGCGCCGCTGTTTTTTTCACCAGAGTAGTAGACAGAACGGTAACCCATCCCAGACGTATTGGTACCACTGGCTGAAGCAAGCCAATAAGTATCCGCTCCGGGGGAAAAGGAACCTCCGGGGTTCTGCCAGGGGGAGAAAACGCTGAATTTCGTACGCCTCTCATCAGTTGTGTAGTACTCCAGCCACGCCTGACCCGCATCGACTTCAATCTCCGCCGACCCAAAACGCTCTCCAAACATCTCCCATTCGGTGGGGAGCCAGAGCGTATCCTCAACCGTGTCCACCCCGGCTATAGGGTAACCTCCCTTAGACACCATGCGCCGGGGAGCCCAGAGCATCTCATCGGTAAGGCCCGCAGCGGCTTTCAGCCCCGGCAGGAAGTAGTTCCTGATATAGGCTGCCATCGGGCTTCCATCATAGCCATTGGTGTTGTATAGGTTATAACTCATCTGGTACCTAACCGGAACATTCCGGAAATGGAACACCACATGGTCGGGGGCGCCCAGATTATTATTAGCCGCGCCGTCGCGCTTAAATGAGTTTTTACCCACCACCATAAGGCCCAGGCTCCGGCCGCCGCCATAGGCTAACTCCTGGTCGTCTATCTTAGCCCCATTAATAGTCAATGAAACCAGGTTAATATAATCGCCAAGCTCAATTATTTTGGTAAAGTCGTCTGTTCCCTGCGGGTTGGAAATCAGCTCGTGCAGACTGGCAAAGGTTTCGCTTATGGTAAGTGGTACGCTTGGCGATCTGCGTCTGCCGAACTTTATGGTGATGTCCGGGTTTTCCGGATCGACTAACACATAAGAGGGGGTTGCCGTTACGGAAGTCCCGGCGACGATGTTACCGGCGGTATCCTTCGCCTTTACGGTAAAGGTGTAGGCCGTGCCGTTGGTTAAGCCGCTTATGGTTACGGGCTGCGCCGCGCCCTTGAGCACGGTTTGGGGCGTCACCGGTGTTCCGTCATCCGGCGTCCAGGTGATTTCCATCCCGGCAAACTCACTGTCGGCCGGTTCCGTCCAGGTAAGGTCAACCAACCTGAAGCCGTTTTCCGCCACCAGGTTCGTTATGGGGGCGGGGCCTGCCGGGCCGCCGTCGGGGGGTGTCCCGGGAGTTTCCGGCGGGGGTGTCACGGGGATTGTCCCGGCGCCGGGCATGAGGAATACTTGAACAAAGCTCAAAAAGCCTATAGATTATTATAAATGGCCTAAGCCAATAGCGGATTAGAGATCGAGATGGACATGACAGGTCGGTTAAAGGATGTCTAAACTAGGAAAGGGTG
>BNVE01000022.1 GCA_025997875.1 Spirochaetia bacterium | reverse complement strand
TATGTGATACATCAGCGTACTCACATTATGTTCTTTATGGATGAATTCGCTCATCCTTCCATTATAATCTTACTTTCAGCCGCGGCAAGCCGCGGGGTATTAAACCGTATTGGCTTCGCCTAATAAAACGCCTTCTACCTTCACTTCGCTCCTCGTTCTTCTTTGGGCAAACGCTTTTACTGCGGCCATCTCGTCTTCCTCATAATCCCATGGATAAGCAATATGCCTGTTGGTTATGATTTTTCCATCGTTAGACACAATAAATCCTGTTCCCGAATAACCCATGGCATCTTCTTCATCGTCTATTTCTACAACATCGCCGAAGTAATCCACAGAATAATACCCCAGTATGTTCCCATTTGCGCTTGCCTTGTAATAATACGCACCACTAATTAGCACTACCGATTTTTTGTAATGAGCATATATATTTTCAGGCGATAATGCTCTTTTTGTCGAGAATAACGCAATACCATCCAACTTCCCTGTTTTTTGCAAACCGAAAAATCCGCCCACAAGTACAACGACGACCGCTGCCGCGATAAGTAAAGTTTTCGTTTTATTGCTTTTTGGGCGCTCTTTCTTTTCATCAGAAATTATTTTCGGGAAGACACTACTCCAATCAAGCGGATATTTATTGGCAAGCAGTATCGTATCACCGGGCTTAAGGACCTGCATACTTATCTTATGCCCATTTACATAGGTGCCGTTGGTGGAACCGTAGTCGGCAATCGCAATATCACCGTTTGCTTTTTGAATTAACTGCGCGTGGGAACCGCTTATGTCTTTATAGGCGACTACAATATCATTCGAGGTATTTCGGCCTATTGTCTTTTTCTGTATAATAGCGGCGGCGGCTCCTTCAATGGCCGGAAATTGACGTATGGGCTTAGGGGCGTTTAGATGTTTTTGCCAATTCACCGCACTATTCCCTGCTTTTATTTCATCTTTTGCCGTAATAAGCGTCTCCTGGTAAATGCACTGCCCGTTGACATAGGTTCCGTTTTTTGAGTTTAAATCCTTTATTCGCACCTCTCCGGTGTCGGAAATAGTTATATGCGCATGTTGGGAAGAAACGGTCGGGTCATTTACGATAATATCGTTAGATGAACTTCTTCCTACTTTCAAGACTCGCACGATGACCTCCTTAATGACTTACCCGGTAAAGTTCTCTTCCTGCATTATCTACACCAAGTACCGTTAGAGTTGTATTTCCAGGCATTTTCGCATTCTCCTTCCAATATTCAGCAAAAAATCTCCCTTCATCTTCAAGAGTTTTCATATCAGCGCCTGAAATATCATATTTTGAAACATTTGCCCGAAGTGTAACGGTACAAACATTACCGCTTATATTTATAGCAGTAACCATGGTATATTCCAGTTCTATTGGAAGACTTGACTTCTCATCTTCCCAGAATTGACGCCACGTATCAGTTCGCGTCCATTTTTCTGTGTTGGGGTCCCTTCTCCATTCGCTTGTTATATTACCGTTAACGGTATAATATTTTTCATACCAAAATCCCGCTTCATCATAGGAACGGACGTATCGGTGAAAACCATCATCATTAACTGGCCTATCCAAATAATCGTACATAGCGTATTCCATCACCCGCCCACGTTCGTCATATTTGTATTTTTCGATGGCAAATATATTTTTTCGCAATGCCAGAGAGGCATCATAGTAGCGTTTTTCTGTTACCCTGCCTTTTCCATCATAGGTCGTTTCGATTTTATGAATATTACTCTTCTTGTTTAAGCAGGGTTTATTATTGACATCATAATAACTTGTTTCTGTCTGGCGGTTCCATTTGTCATAGGCCCACTCGATTTTATGCACATTACTATCTTTAGCGACACAAGGTTTATCATCTTTATCATAATAGGATTCTGAAAGCAGGTTGCCTCTGATGTCGTACTCCGAACGTGTGATAGCAAAGCCTAAAGGTGTATTAATTAAATTACCAAAACCATCCGCAACAGCTATATAGTTTCGATTACCCCACCTGTCATATCCGATGAAGGTTTCCGGCTGATCGCCATTTGGTTTTTCATTTCCGGTAAAATAGGTAGTATGTATACGTTGGCCCATCGCATCAAACTCACGAATGACCATCGCTGAATCACCTTTTGTAAGTTTTTCGGATGAATCATAGAAAGAAGTCTTGGTATTATTACCTCTATTGTCATATTCATGTTTTACTATGGCATAGCCTGTATAAGCTTCTGACTTCACAAGGGTCAAGTTTCCATTTGCATTATAAAACCGCTGTTCTATTATTTGGTTTTTTTCATCATAAACATAGGTTACTTTGGCATATCCTTCACTGTTTACCGCCAGTTTGTTGGTTTTTCTATCGTAATAGGCAGTTTCTATGCAATTATCGCGTTCATCGTACTTCCAACGGGTAATTAATTTTTCATAGGTATCTTTTTCCAAAAGATTTCCTCTTTCGTCATAGATACTTTCAAAACCACCGGCCCAATCATCATCTATATCATAATAATCTATTGCTATTTGGTTACCCATATCATCATAGGCTGCTTCCCATTTTGCATGTCCATAAAGTCCCTCTGTGAGTTTTTCTTTTTCATCAAAATATTCGGCCTTTATTATCTTGCCATTATCATATTCCAACTTAACGCCGGCAATTCCGTTATTGTTTAATTTTAGTGTCTTTCCGTCAGATTCATAAGAAGCATTCTTTATCTCATTACCCTTTGAATCGTACTCATATTCCTGGACAATGACACCATTTTTATCTTCATGTGGCTGTTTATCTGTTCCGTAGTTTATAGTTTTTTTGAGTTTGTTTTGATCATTATACTCATGACTCCATCCGGCAACACCTGTATTCAAGAAACATAGAGAATCGTTTACATCATAATAAAAAGCTGATAATTGATTTCCAAAACTATCCCACTCACCGACAATCTTTGAATAGCCAGCAGGTATTTCATATGGTTGGTTATCTATATTGAAATACTGTCTTTCCAGGGGATTGCCCTTTGGATCGTTTTTAGTGATAACGATGGTACTGCCATCCTTTGCGACGGCGGGTTGTCTGTTTTCGTCAATATACATTCGTTTGGATATATACCCATAGGCATCATACTCATCTTGTGTTCCAATGTATCCGGCAGCACTATACATGGGGTTCTTATCTGTTCCCAAAGTAAATTGCAGAATTACTTGGCCATCATCATTATATTCATACACCGTACCCGCAATTCCCCATTTTTTAGGAAGTGTTAAGTTCCCATCTGAATCTTGAAACCAGGAATAAGTCAAATTACCGAATTTTTGATCATATTCCATAACGTGTACAGAAACGCCGCCTTTACTGTCATAGGATGGTGAACCATCGGGCGCAAGATAAACAGCTTTAACCCAATTATCCTCCGCATCATATTCAAATTGTTTAACGGCTAATCCCCATGAGGTAGCTCTGACAGAATCATCACGTGCTAATAAATATTCCTTAATCACACGTCCTTTTTCATCCCGTTCATATCTTTTCCCATAAATATGCTCTCCATCTCCTACCGCTTGATCCGCATTACGGTAATGGATTGTGGAGAGAAACCCTTGCTCGTCAAAGGTTAATGCGAACCTTGAAATAGCGCCTCTTTCCGCATATTCATCTTCTAATTTGACATAACCGGTCATGTCTTTCGGTAGTTTTTTTTCAGTTCCGTATTCGTCATTATATTGAAATATAAACAGATTTATTTTGCCGTCCTTACCTTCGTTATAGCTTTTTTTAAGTAAGGTTTTACCACTGCGATCCAAATAAAGCACATAGTCAATATTGCCGCTTGATCGGTAACTGAATGTTGCATTTACCGGCCTGTCAAACCGATCCTGCGACGAATCATCTACCGCATTCCAGTTTTGAATATTCCCTTTGCTGTTGACAAGCGCCAGCGATTGCAGCTTTTTTTCTTTGTAGACAAACCGGTAGCTTGCCTGACGGTGCCGGAACTCCGATGTACTTAATTTGTGTATTCCCTTCGGCACACCCCATTGTTCCACATAGTCCTTGTAATAATAGGTTTTTATACGGTGAGCGTCCCAATACCACAATCCGCCGCCCAGGAGCAACAGGACAAGGGCCGCAGACGTAATTTTTATTCCGCGCTGAACCGGGTCAGGTTTCAATGTGTTTTTCAGTATCTTGCGGAAATCATTGCAGCTTTGGAAGCGCTGCTCCGGGGCTTTGGCGGTTGCTTTATCCACCATTTTTTGCATCTTATCGGAGATATGGGGGTAAAATTCCTTCATCCGGGGAAGCGGATCTTTAACGACTTTATTGTTGATTTCCAATTCTGAAAGGGTGGTTGTATCGTAAGGAGCCCGCCCGGTAAGCATTTGATGTAACAGAACGCCCAGGGAATAAATATCAGAACGGGAATCTACTTTTGTACCAAGTACCTGTTCGGGACTCATGTACGCAGGGGTGCCGACAACCCAGCCTTTTTCGGTTTCACTGGATTCGGAAACGATGGTGGCGATACCGAAGTCCAGAACTTTAGGCACAAAATTGCCTTCGCTGTCGTTAGTAAGGATGATATTGGCGGGCTTTATGTCCCGGTGTACTACGCCCTTTTTATGTGCATAGGCGAAGGCGTTCAGTATTTGGTCAAACATCTCATAGGCCCGGCTTTCCACAATCAGCCCGTTCTTGCTATTGATAAAATCTTCGAGGGTTATGCCGTCAATAAGCTCCATGATAAGGAACACGCCATCGTCGTTTTCCACAAAATTCAGGAATTTGACGATGTTGGGATGGTCCAATGAACAGAGCAACTGCGCTTCATCCCTGAATTTCTTGCGGATGACAACGCTTCCGGCCAAATTTGCATTGAGTGCTTTGACGGCTACTTTTTGATCGATGTTCTTGTTGACGGCCAGATATACGCTACCCATACCGCCTTTACCGAGTTCTTGTTCAATGCGGTAGTTTAATATTTCCTTTCCAATCAAATTTTCCATGTTTTCACCCTTTTGAAAAAACACCGTTGTCTAACTATCTAAGGCTTATTCTACTATCTCTACTTTACTGGGATTCCAGATGGTTACTTTTAGTACCGTTCCGTCAAAGAACTCTACGCACTCTGCCCAAGTATCAACCCTTGTTGCAGTAACCAGTTCGACCTCTCCCTGGTAGTACACCCTATAAACATGCTCAACTTCAGGGGCAGCCTGCTTCCTGGAACATGACATAGACAAGATAACTACTGCCATGACTAATAACTTTTTCATTCTGTTATCGCTCTTTCGGATGTTTTTTGTATACATTTTATTTTTTTTCTCCCCGTTTCCGTGCAGATTCAAGACCTTCTTTTACAAGAAAAGTTGGCTTTGACAAACCCTTTTGATTTGTCATAATTTCCTCCTATAGCTTCTTCATTAATCCGCACAATCCAAAGGCGGCCCAAAAACCTTACTAAAAAAGTATAGTTCATCTTACTTTATCTAAAATTCATGCAAATCGCATGAATATTCTTTTCCAATTTATAGATGTTTGATTGTTTTGTCAATCAGATAGCATTATAAGAAAACTCATGCTATCTGATGGAAATAATGAAAGAAATAGGGATTAGGACGGTATTAAGTACGAATATCCGCTTCTACAGAACCAGACATGGGTGGTCGCAGACAGATCTTGCTGAAAAAGCGGATATTTCTACCAATTTCCTGAGCGATATAGAAACCACCAAGAAGTGGCCTTCTCCGGAAACACTTGAAAAGATTGCAAAAGGCTTAAAAATTGAAGCTCTTGACCTTTTTAAGCCGGAATTGCCCCAAGAGCACCCTGCTTTTGATACTTTACATCAATACAATGATGATGCAAAATTGATAATCGACAAAGCAAATAATGAGTTAAAACGGGCTTTGGACATAATGCTCGAAAAATACAGTGGGAATAATAATTCCTAACCCACCCCTTCGAAATCACACCCGTACTTTCGATATATTTGCATAATTTCATTGTAGAAACCCGTTTTACAGGATGCTCTGAATACGCCGCTGCAATTCCAGAATACGGGTAGAACTACGGTTCCGGGGATCCTGTAAAAGCTGCTGCACGATTGCCAAGGCTACCAGGTTGTTCCCCTGCTGAAGCTCACGGACCGCCCGCTGGTACTCCCCTTCGGCGGCGCTGGAGAGGACGATGTTACCGCCCCCCAGTTCGGTCTGGACCCGGTCCTTGAGGGTCTGCGCCTGGGAATTGTTGGGGTCCAGGGTGAGGGCTTCGTTGAGCTGCCGCAGGGCGACTTCAAACTGGACCCGGACATTCCCATCGATGATGGTCCGGGCCACCCCGGCAAGTTCCCGGGAACGGGCCAGGGCCCGGGGGTCCACAGGCCGGGGCCTTCTGCCCATATCGATTTCCGCCTGGACCAGGGCGTTCTGCATGCCGGGGTAACGGGGGTTTATTTCCGCCAGGTTTTGCAGGTCCGCAAAGGATTCGATTGAATTCCGTTTGGTTCCCGCAATGGCCTCGTTCAGCCGGCGCTCAAAGGACGCGTTGAAGGCCGTAGGGTCCGTAACCCGGTCCATTTGCAGTTCAAGAATACCCGCATCCTGGTTCACCGGAAACATGAGTTTTACTTCCCGGGTAAGCTGCCGGGCATCACCGAATTTGGCGATCCCATCCCACCGCCGGTTGGAATTGATAAGGGCGACCCCTTCATCATAGTACCGTTTGGCGTCGCTCAGGAGCTGGCTCATTTCCGCGTAGAGGGGGGCGGTGGGAGGAATAACCCGGCCTGAACGGAGGGCCAGGGCGCCCCGGACAATGGAAAGCCAGTAGGTAACTTCAACATCATCATTGAAATTGGTAACCCGCCAGCGGTTTTGGGCTCGCACCAGGAGTTCCTCAGCCTGATCAAAATTGCCGGCAAAATAGGTGGTCCGGGCGGAGGTTACCATTTCCCGGACATCCCTGATAACCGCCTCGTTTTCGACCCGGGCGATATAGGCCCCCAGGGTAAGGACCCGGGTATCCCATTCCCGCCGCAGGGAGGCGGATTCCTGTATGGCCAGGGATGCGTTGTACTGTTCGGTGGCCCGCTGTATCCGGTCACGGGCCACATCAAAGCTGTTCCTGTCGGCGGCGTTCCGGGCTTCCTGGTAGAGCCGGTCCCCGTTGCGCCGCAGGGTTTCCGCCCGGGCTGTCCGGGTACGGGCTTCGGCGGCAAGGGTCTGCCCCCGGCTGCGGAGGGAATCGAACTCCTCCGCCATGGCCCGGGCCGATGCGTAGAGGCCGCTGAGTTCCGGCTGGGAGATAAGTTCCGGCCGCTCCTGCCCGTACCAGCCAAGGAGGGTCCTGCCGGCTTCAATGTCGGCGGGGATGGCCTGGTCCATCCGGGTAAGGGATTCCAGACCCTCCGCCGGATAATGGGCGACCGGGCCGGGGCCATTTTCCGTTTCCTGGGAGACCCCCTGGATATAATCGTTCCCCGCGGTAAATTCCCCCCGCCGGGCTGCAAGCCGCCCTTCAATATCCCCGTTGACCAGGGTATAGCGGAGCACCGCGGACCGGGATTCCTCACTTATCATCAGGGCGCGGAGATTCTCCTGCACCGCCTGAGCATCCCCCAGATAAGCCGGGATTTCCCTCTCCGAATCACCGGCCAGGACGCTATAATAATTCCGTATTGTTGCGGATTCCGTCCCGGTTTGGGTGATAAGGCCATCAATTTCGCTCAGATACCGGTTAAAGGTAAGCCTGCCGGTTTCCTCCTGGCGGAGGATATTCACCGCACTGGTATTATTTTGGAATACCTTCAGCCGATCCTCCTCTTCCCTTCGGGACAACTCGTAGCGGCCCCCCAGCTGCTCCGCAGCCAGAAGATGGGTAACGGCCAGTCCCAGGGATTCATGGTCCAGATAACCGGCGGCCTTTCCTTCAAAAACGATTTGTGCAAAGACCGGTTCCATGGGGGCATGTTCCACCGCTTTAAATTCGGTCCATTTGCCAATCAGGGCCAGGGGGAATGCATTGTAGTCCCGGGTATTTTCAAACCCGGCGGCAGCGGCGGCATATTCCCGGTTTTGGGCGCGGGCCAGGGCCGCCTGGTAGCTCCGTTCCACGGTTCCCGTTGCCGCGGTTTCCAGCCGGGATAAAAGGCCGTCCCAGTATTCTTTCACCGCGTTGACCATGCCGTCCCGGGCCGGGGTCCCGGTATTCCCTGTAGCATGGCCCAGGACCAGCCGGGTAGCGAAGGAAAGGAAGGACCGGTCCCCCAGGCCGCTGTCCGATTCCCGCAGCCGGAGAAGCTGTTCGTCAAAATAGGCCCCCGCTTCATAGATGCGGCTCTGAACCAGGATCAGCCGGTCCAGGGCCGGCGTCAGCCGATCATAAATTTCCCGAACCTGGGCTGCGGGCCGGTCCTGCCGCAGGGCCTGTTCCAGTTCGGCGGCAATGGCGGTGACGGAAGCGCTAAGCGCTCCAAAGGAAGCGACGCCGGAATCAATATCCCCAAGCAGGCGGCGGACCTGTGCCTGCACCGATCCTTCGTATCCGGCGGCAAAAAATTCTTCCTGATAAATATCCATCCCACCCGCATAGGCCGCCAGGGCCCCCGTATAATCCCCCCGGCCCGACAGGGCCCTGCCGTCGCGGAGGATCTGTTCCAGCCGGCTCCGGTTAAAGGTAAACTGGGCAAGCGCCTGGGTCTGGCCGATAAATTCCTGGGCCTGGGGATTACGGGGAGATTCCAGTTCCTCAAGCCGCCGGGTAAGGACAAGTATCTTTTCCGCATTGTCCGGGTCCCTGATCACCGTATCCAGCAGCTCCTCGGTTACGCTGTTGTATTCCCCCCGGATCGCCACGATCTGCCGCAGCCGCTTATGGGCGTTATCAAAATCATTGGGGTTCCTTTTGATATAATCGGAGATGATCCGGATAGCGTCGTCGTACTGTTTTTCCTTGATCAGGGCGTCCGCCCGGGACAAAGAGGTATCCTTGCTTCCCCGGGCAAACAGGGGAGCCGCGATAGCCAAGAGAAGCAGGCCAATCGCCAAAAACCTGAAATTCGGTCTTTTTACCAGCTGCCTTGTCAACATTTATACCTGTCATCAGTATATCGGAAAACCCTAAAAAACACTATAGTATAGTATTTAGTCCCCTTTCCGATATATAGTAGTAATGAATGATTAAAAAATGTTGGGTTCCCCTTGTTTTTATCTTCCTCCTGTTCCCGGTTCTGGTTTGGGGCCTTGATTTTGATACCAACAGCTACGGCGCCATTTCGGATTACCTGGACAAAATTTACGGCATTGATGACAACGCGGGGCTTACCGCCTTTCCGGTGCTGAATATTCCCATCGGGGGCCGCTCTGAGGGGATGGCCTCCGCCTTTGCGGCGGTGGCGGACGACGCTTCTTTTATCGAGTTTAACCCCGCGGGGTCCTCCATGCTCACCAAATCGGAACTGGCCTTCTTCCACAATAACTGGATAGCGGATACCAAGATTGAAGGGCTGGTATATGCCAACCGGATAAAGGACTTTGGTTTTGCGGCGGCGGGAAAGTGGCTCTACACCCCCTTTTCCGAATACAACCTCTACGGCGACCGGGTTTCCAAGGGCTATTATTCGGAAGCGGTGGCAACCCTGAACGGCTCCTACAACTTCTTTTCGGGGTATTATTTTTCCGGGGTTTCCCTGGGGGCAAGCCTGAAGGGGGCCTTCCGCTTTGTCCCGGACTACGCGGATGATGAAAGCGGCTCGGTGATGACCGGATCGGGCCGGGACCAGTCCGCGGGGATGGTGATGGCGGATTTCGGCGCCCTGACCCGTTTTGACTTGTTAAAATTCTACGCCTCCCGGGACCGGAATACCTCCGTTGCCCTGGTGGTACGGAACCTGGGCCCCCCGGCCATGGATGATCCCCTGCCGACCGCGGCGGTTGCGGCCCTGTCCTACAAACCCCTGCGGCCCCTGCTCATTGCCTTTGATTTTTCCCTCCCCGTAAACCTGAAAAACCCGGAACTGTCGGAAAGGCCCTACTGGTCTTTAGGGTTCTCCGCCAATGTCACCAGCTTCCTTTCCATGCGGACAGGGCTTATGGCAAAGGCAGGGAATGTCCGCCTGGCCGTGGGGAGCGCCATAACGCTGAAAAAAATCGCCCTGGATGTAAACTACACCCTGGACCTTTTAACCCAGTTGCAGCCCCTGAACCGGGTGAGCGTAGGGGTCCGTTTCGATCTGGGCGACCATGGACGGCAGCAGAACGCAGATGAGGTTGACCGGCTCTACCTGGCGGGGCTTGACGCCTATGCCCAAACCAACTACACCGAAGCGCAGTATTACTGGGAGGAGGCCATCCGGCTGAACCCCAAATTCGCCCCCGCCCGTGAAAACCTGGAAACCCTCAACCGCGCCCTCGCCGTACAGCAGCGCATGGACGAACTCCAGCGGCTGGATTTCTAGCAGGCTGTCTTTTCAGCTCCGGTTGATGACCGCCCCATCCCAGGTATCGACCTTGCCGGCGCCCTCACCGGGTTTGAACCAGCGGGTGGTAACGCATTTGGTCTCCGTAAAGAACTTGACGCCGTCTTTGCCCAGCACATGAAGGTCGCCAAAGAAGGAGAGCTTGTGCCCGGCAAAGGGGAACAGGCCCACCGGAACGGGGATGCCCACATTGACGCCCACCATACCGCCGTCAGTACGCCGGACGAATTCCCGGCTGTAGTATCCGCTTTGGGTAAATATGACGGAACCGTTGGCAAAGGGATTGGCGTTCATCAGCGCCAGGCCTTCCTCAAAATTTTTTACCCGCTTAAAGCAAAGCACGGGTCCGAATATTTCGATGTCGCCGATGCTCATGCCCGGCTTTACCTGATCGAGAATGGTTGGGCCAACATAAAAGCCCTTTTCATACCCCGGTACGCTTACATTCCGTCCATCCAGAACCAGTTTGGCGCCTTCGGCAAGTCCCTTGTCGATCCAGGCCAGGACGGATTTTTTGTGCTCCGCCGAAATAACCGGCCCCAAATCGGTGGTTTTTTCATAGGCCGGGCCTATCCGCAGTTCCCTGGCATATTGGGTCACCAGGGCGATTAATTCATCGGCGACGGATTCCTGGACCACCACCACCGGCAGAGCCATACAACGCTCCCCGGCGCAGCCGAAGGAAGAATTGACAATACCCCGGGCCGTCTGATCCAGGATGGCGTCTTCCAGCACCAGGGCGTGATTTTTAGCCTCGCAGAGGGCCTGTACCCGTTTACCGTTTTTCGCGGCCCGGCTGTAAATGTCCCGGCCCACCGAGGTGGAGCCCACAAAGGACACCCCTTTGACATCGGGATGTTCCAGGAGAATATTCACCGCATCCCGGTTACAGGTAACAATATTAACTACCCCATCGGGGAGTCCCGCCTCCTGCATCAGTTCCGCGATACGCATACTGGTCATGGGGGTAAGGCTGGCGGCCTTTAAGACAAAGGTATTCCCCGTGGCGATACAGAGGGGGGCCATCCAGCCCATAGGGATCATGCCGGGGAAGTTAAAGGGGGCCATGCCGACAAAAACCCCCAGAGGTTCCCGGTACAGGGTCGTGTCTACGCCGCCAGAAGCATCCATCAGGGATTCACCCATGATCAGGGTTGGGGCGCCGCAGGCGAGTTCTATGGGCTCAATAACCTTCATGATATCGCCCCGGCCCTCATCCCAGGATTTGCCGTTTTCCCGGCAAAGCAGTTCCGTAAGTTCATCCAGATGGACTATGATGAGATCCCTGAGCTTGTAGAGCACCTGCACCCGTTTCAGTACCGGCGTTGAGGACCAGAGCGGAAACGCCGTCTTGGCGGCCGCCACCGCGGATTCCACCTCTGCGGCGGTACAGCCCGGCGTCTGGGCAATAATCTCACCCGTACTGGAGTTGTATACATCCATATAGCGGCTGGTTTCAGATGTCAGCCATTTACCGCCGGCAAAATATTGCAGCTTTTTGATGTTCCCCATTTGTTTACTCCACCAGTCCGGTTTCTTTCATGAAGTAATAACTGGCCGCCATAGTATCCATCAGATCAAGGTTGCGCAATTTATCCTGTTCGACAATAGCCCACTTAATTCCGATTTCGGCGGCCTTTTTCAGGACCCCCTTGATGTCCACGAGGCCGGTACCAAGGGAGGTAAATCCCGTAAGGCTCACGGGATTGCTGATATCATAAAAATCTTTAACATGAATGGAGAGGTTGCGGGACCCCAGCCGGTCCAGCAGTTTTACGGGATCGTAGCCCCCCGCAAAGGCCCAGCCCACGTCAATATCAAATTTAAGCCGTTCATCGCAGTTTACCAGCATGTGCTCAAAGCCGGGCGCGCCCTTGTAACGATCCGCAAATTCCTGAAAATGATTATGATAGCAGACATGCAGCCCTTCTTTGGAATAAAAATCAACGGCCTTGTTGACGGTCTCAAAATCCTTCATCATTTCATCGTAGGTACCGGGCTTACCGCCGTTGAAGTTGTTTATCATGGAACTGCCAAAGGCCGTAACCCGGTCGCAGCCCCAGATATGGGCCCGTTCAACCTTTCCGGCCATATCCTCTGTCAGCTCCGCGATTTTTCCCGCCCGGACGGTGATCAGCTTTATGCCCAGATCCTCTAAGTGTTTTGCGTTCTCTTTGAGATCCCCTTTTATAAGATCCGCTTCGCTCTCGGTGGCCTGGTAGCCGATCTTTGCCGCCTTTTCTACCAATTCCCAATAATCAGGACGATCCTTTAAAAACTGAACCCAGCCGGCTTTCATCTTTGCCATAACCGTACCTCCTGTGTGTTTCTCTTACCTTTAATCAAGGTCTCTAATTATCAAGGCAGGCTTCATCCACGCTGCCGCCTGTTACATATCCGGCCGGAAGCGGGGCGGGCCGCTCCGGTTTGGAACTCAGCGTAAAGGTGTTCCCATCCTTACCACTTTGAATGATGCCGCAGATGATCTCCACGGTATGCAGCCCCATTTCGGCGCTGCAGCGGTGGGGCCGCTTGTTGCGGATGGCCCAGGCCATGTCCGCTACACCCAGACCCCGGCAGCTTCTGGCCCATTTGTCCGCTTCCTCTGCATCATTCCCCGGGATGACGTTGTTTTCCCGTAACGCGGCGATGTAGCCGTGGGTAAGGGGGATTTCATAGGGCTTTCCGCCGGGAGAGCGGCAGAGCAGTACCGGACCGCCGTAATAATTCGGATCGGGGCAGATAAGCGTACCCTGGGTTCCGTAGATCTCAACACGGGGAATTTCCGGCAGATAACAGTCCCCCACGGTGGTAAGATTGGCCAGACAGCCGTTGTGAAATTCCAGGGAACCCAGCATGGCGCTGGGCTCCGTATAGTCCACTGTTGTTTTATATTTGGGATGCCGCGGGTTTTCGTACTGTCTTTTTTCGCGGTAGATTCGGGAAAAACCGGTGACCCTTCGGACCGGCCCCAGGAGCGAAACCAGGGCGTGGATGTAATACCCGCCCATATCGTAGGGCATGCTGCCCCCCGCAAAATAGACGAAGCGCAGGGGCTCGTCTGCCGCTCCGGTAAGACGGTAGCCCCGTACCACCATAGCCTGGGCCATTACCGGCTCGCCGATAAAACCGGAATCCAGCAGCTTCCGGGCAGTCTGCAGGGCGCCGCCCAAAAAAGTATCCGGCGCCTGGCCAAAACGCAGGCCCTTTTCTTTTGCCAGATCGTAAATCTCCCGGGCTTCCCGGCAATTAATGCCCATAATTTTTTCACAGTATACGTTTTTTCCCGCCCTTAAAGCATCAATGCTTACCTGATGATGGGCCAGGGGGAAGGTGAGGTTTACCACGATTTCAATTTCAGGATCATTATAGATCTGCTCGTTTGTCAGGACCGGGACCCCGAATTGCCGTGCCCGTGCCCGTGCCTTCTCTTCGATAAGGTCCGAAATACCCGCCACCTCTATGATGCCAAAGGTATTGATGAGGTTTTCCAGATAGGTATAACTGATCATCCCGGCGCCGATTATTCCAACTTTGACAGGCTTCACTGGCATTTTTTCCTCCCCATTTCCCGATGATGATAGGTTCCATGCACCTTAAGGCTGCTGCAAGGTTGAATAATTATAGCAAATCATTTATATTTGTCAAGTTAATAAATTATATTTATAAATCTAATTTACTAATTAGATCTTTTATGTTGAAGGAGTGTGTTATGGTTACAGGAATTGCCCATCTGGCTATCACGGTAAAGGACATGGAGAAATCCCTGGATTTTTACACCCGGATACTGGGATTTAAAAAGGCCTTTGAAATGCCGAACCGCAGCACGGGGGAACCCTGGATTGTGTACCTCCATATAAAGAAGAACCAGTTTCTGGAACTCTTCTATCATGGTGAAAGGGACAATCCCTGGGATGCTTCCCTGCGGGGTTTTAACCATATCTGCCTGGAGATCGATGATATCCAGGGTATGGTAAAACACATTGAGGATTCGGGCTGGAAAATTGACCAGGCGCTCAAACAGGGGGGCGACAAAAACCTTCAGGCCTGGATCTCCGATCCCGACGGTGTACGGATCGAACTTATGCAGATCAGCCCTGAATCTCCCCAGGGGAAGATCGCCGCAGGACTACCCCTGTAAGACAAGTCCGGGGTTCTTCGTTTACAAACCCAGGGTGTTTTTCATGTACCGGGAACTGGAGGCGATGCAGTCAAAGGGGTCCCGATCGCATTCATCCTGTTCCACCACATAGATGTCGATCTTCGCCTCTTTAGCCGCCGCTATAATGGGTTCCCAGTGGATGTTCCCTTCCCCCACCGCCTTAAAGATCCGGGGGGTAACCTCAACAACCGTGGTGCCCAGATCGATACCGTAATCCTTAAGGTGGATCATGGTCATGCGGCCGGTAAGCCTTTTGATCCACTGAATCTGGTTCGCCCCAGCGCCCTGCAGCCAATGGCAGTCGAGGCAGAAATTCAGTATATCCGGATCGGTTTCATCGGCGAGTACATCCATGCCGGTACAACCCCCTTCAAAATTATGAAATTCCAGGGCGTGGTTGTGATAAGAGATTTTCAAACCTTCTTTACGTACCAGTTTGCCCGCCTCGTTGATGAGATTTGCGTAAAGCTGGTAGCCGTTCAGGGTATTCCGGTTTTCAATGAACACCGTGCCTACATCCAGGACGCTTACCCCCAGGGCATGGGCGCTTTCTATGGCGTGTTTCGGATCCTTAAGGATGCCCAGCAGGTGGCCAAAATCATTGCCGCTGAGGGAAAGGGGTTTAAGCCCCACGTCATCCAGTATCTTTTTCAAATCCTTGGGGCTAAGGTTGTGGCTTAACTTAGCCTGAACCGCATCGTAACCTGCGGCTTTAACCTTCCGGTAGACATCCAGGGGCTCCTTTGCCGCAGCCAGTTCCCTGCGGAGGGTATGCATTTGCAGTCCTATAATATTTGCCATTTTGCGTTCTCCTTTTATGGTATTAACTAACGCTTGTTTTTCTTTTCCGCCACAGCTTCTTTGGCTGCATTGGCGATATCCTGAGCCGTCATGCCGTATTCCTGTTTTAAGAAGGGCAGCATCCCCACCTGCCCGAAACGGTCCTGGATGCCGATCATCCGCACCGGCGTCGGGAGCCGGCGGCTCAGGGTTTCCGCCACCGCCGAGCCGAGCCCACCGATAACGTTGTGGTTCTCGCAGCTTACCACGGTCCCGGTTTTTGCCGCCGAGGCGAGGATGGCATTTTCGTCCAGGGGCTTAACCGTATGGACGTTGATAAGCTCTGCGGAGATCCCCTCTTTTTCCAGCAGCTTGAGGGCCTCAATGCTTTCCTGCACCATGATCCCCGAAGCGAAGATGGAAACATCGTTTCCCTCTTTCAAGGTATCCGCCTTGAAGAGAGAAAAGGTATAGCCCTTGTTTTCAAATACCGGCGTAATGGTTTTGCGGAAAAGCCGGGTATAAACCGGCCCTTCATGGGCGATGATCTGAGGAAGGGCCTGGGCAAGCTGTTCCCCATCCACCGCCTCGTAGATGACAATCCCGGGGATGCTGCGCAGCACCCCCACATCCTCCACGCTCATATGGGTAGCGCCGTTCAATTCGGCGGCAAGTCCCGGATCGGTCCCGAAAATTTTGACATTGCTTTTTGCATAGGCAATGGATACGGCGATTTGATCGCATATCCTCCGGGTGGCAAAGGGGGTAAAGGTGAAGATCAGGGGGATCATCCCGCAGGATGCCAGCCCGGCGGCAATCGAAGCCATGTTTTGCTCGGCGATGCCGACGTCAAAGGCCCGGTCCGGGTATATTTCCCGGAGGTCCATAGTACCGTTGGCCCTGGCAAGATCCGCGTCAATCACGGCAATCCGTTCGTTCCCGGCCATCAGTTCCTGAAGGGTCTCCTTAAGGACAACCCGCATTTCCTTGTTGGTATTTGCAGACATTTTTATCCCCCTTCCTTTATGCGAGTTCCCGCAGCGCCTGGGCGGTTTGTTCGGCGGACAGGGACATATTATGACTCCCGACACCCGCCTGTTCCACGTAGGAAACACCCTTTCCCTTAATAGTATGCAGGACGATTAAACAGGGGCGTCCCTTTACAGCCTGAGCCTTGTCGATAGCCAGAGATATGGCCGCTACGTCATGGCCCGCCGCTTCCAATACCTCAAAACCGAAAGAACCCCAGCGGAGGACCGGGTCCCCCAGGGAGTTAACATCCTCCACCTTTCCGTCGATCTGCATGTGGTTGTAATCCAGAAAGACGGTCAGATTGTCCAGGCCAAATTGGGCCGCCGCCATGGAGGCTTCCCAGACCTGCCCTTCCTGGCTTTCCCCGTCGCCGATGATACAGTAGATTCGGGAAGGTATCTTTCTTATTTTAAGGGCCTTGGCGGCGCCCACGGCGCAGGAGATCCCCTGTCCCAGGGAACCTGCGGTCATATCCACCCCCGGGGTGAGCCGCATATCGCAGTGACTGGGCAGGGTAGTCCCCGGCTTGTTCAGGGTCTTCAGCAGGGAAATATCAAAATAACCCCGTTCTGCCAGGGCGGCGTAGAGGGCCGGCCCCGCGTGTCCCTTGGAGAGGATAAACCGGTCCCGCTCCTCCCACTTGGGATTTTTGGGATCGATCTTCATTTTGTCAAAATAAAGCACCGCCAGGGTATCTACAATAGAAAGACTGCCCCCCACATGGCCTATCCCCAAAGTTCCCAGCTCATCCATGAGCAGGTAACGGATCCTTTTGGCGGTTTTTTCCAGGGCGGCTTTTTTTGTTTCATCCATAATTTTAGCCATCTCCTTTCCACATTTATCCCTGATGAGAAAAATACGTAAAATCCTTGTCTTTTTAATGTAGGTATTCTATCGCCAGTTTTTATTTTTTGTCAAGTTAATAAAGTATATTTATAAATATAATTTACGAATTGATCATAGGAAAAACATAGGGAGAAAAGCGAGGATACGGGACATTAGTCGTAGATGGAATTGATGTCCAATAACAGGTCCACCGCGTAATAAGCGGCTCCGGCAAGATAGGGGTTAAACCCCGAAATGACACTGTATTCAATGGGCAAATCCCTTTCCATCTTGTAAAAAGGCAGGGAATTGACCTTTTTCCGCAGATTTAAAAGAAAATAGTCCCCGGCGCCCGTGTAAAACCCCTGGATAAAGATCTTTTCGGGGTCCCGAAGCAGCACGATGTTATGAATCACGATGGCAAAGTAATGAATAACCTGATCCATAAGGGAACAGGCGAAGGGATCATCCTGATTGGAAGCCTCAAAAATATCGGTAATTTTTAAGGCGCCCTCCCGGATTTTAGGGTAAAGGACCGACTGTGGATACCGGGCGCATTGTTTTTGGGCTTGGGCAAGGACCGTATTGGGGGAAACCAGGACCCCAAAACAGCCATAGCCCCCGCAATCGCAGCGGATATCCGAATGAGGTTCAACAATCATGTGGCCAAACTCCCCCACAAATCCATTTATTCCATGGACAAGCTGCTGATTTTCGAGGATGCTCCCCCCCGCAGAATAGGTGGTGGTGAGCACCACCTGGGAGTTATACACAGTCTCGCTGGTGAGCATATCCACATAGCCCGCCAGGCGGAGGAGGTTATCCACATAGATGGTGGCGGGGGTTCCCAGAACCCGGGCAAGATCCTCCTTGAGGGGGAGATTCTGTCCCCAGGAATGGTGGATGGTATAATGGATAATCCCGTTATCGGCATCGATAATTCCCTCACAGCCTATCACGATGGGGTGTAATGTATCGATATTCAGCCCCAAATCCTTAACCATGCCCTGGATCATGTCCGCCATGTCCTGAATCACTACCTGATAGGGGGTATTCGGAGCGCAGTTTGCGGTCCGCTGGCCGATAAAATTGCATTTCATGTCCATAACGGCCCCGGCCATGGTGTTGGGATTGATGGTCAGGACAATAACATAGGACCAGGCTGCATTAAAAGCGAATATTTCCGGCTTTTTCCCGCCCACATCGGTGGAATTCCCCTTGCCGGTGGCCAGAACCATGCCTTTGGCCTCAAATTCGTTCACAACCTTGGTTACCGTGGTCTTGCTCAGGTTGATCCGGTTGGCAATTTCCGCTATGGAGAGACTTTCCTTTTTCCGAAACATGGAAAGGATCAGTTTTTGATTATGGTATTTTATGTTTCGGGGTTTATTACTGGCAATTCGCAAATGTCGCTGCATAATAGGCATGTTTAAAGATCCTATCATTTTTATTATTATGATGTCAAACAAAATGGTTATTAAATTTTATTAATAAATTTTGTTGACAAACCTTAGAGATCATACTTATACTAATTTTTATTGAAATTACTTCAATAAATCTTTTGGTTATGGAGGAGATTGAAATGACAAAGAAAAAAAGATTTGCCGGCGCCCTGTGTGTGGTGATGGCGCTCCTGATGGCGGCTTTATTTGCCGGGTGCTCGAAAAAGGAAGCCGCTGCGGCGCAGGCCGGACCGGTGGAAGTAACCTTCTGGGATATGCAGGTCGGCAGTGACGCCTATCCCGGGATAGCCGAAGAGCACGTTAAAAAGGTCAGCCAGAAATACCCGAATATCACGATCAAGTATCAGAGTATTCCCTGGGCAAACCGCTATGAAACCTTCTCCACGGCCATCGCGGCCAAGGAGGCCCCGGACTTCAGCACCGGCGGCGGTTACCAGAGCTTCCAGTTTGCCGGCGCCGGTGAGATTCTCGACATCGGTTCCATCGTTCAGGAATGGAAGGATGAAGGGGTTCTCGCCAACTATCAGATGGATCTGATCAACTACTTCCAGTTTAAGGGCGTTCAGGTTGGTATCCCCTGGAACTATGAGCCCCGTTACATCCTGTACCGTGCGGACTGGTTCGAGGCCGATGGGATTGCTCCCCCCAAAACCTGGGATGAACTCTATGCCGCTGCGGTGCATTTTACCGACCGCGCCAAGGGTAAGTACGGTCTTGCCTACCCGACATCCGGTTCTGCGGGCAACGTCCTCTTTAATATGTGGTTTGCCATGAACGGCGGCGGCGTCTGGACCCCCGACGGCAAGGGCCTTGACTGGACGAATCCGAAAAACGAGGAAGCCCTTACCTTTATCCGCAAACTGCGGGATGCGGGGGTATTCCCCGAGGGCCTGGCATCCTATGAAAACAACGAGGTGAACCAGCTTGCGGCCCAGGACAATGTGGCGATCATAATCATCATCGGCGGTAACAATGGTTTCCAACTGGGTGAGGCCGGTATGGCGGGTAAATTAAAGATGCTGCCGGTTCCGGCGGGACCGTCGGCTGCAGGCAAGCAGGGCTATGTAGCCGCTATCAATGCCCTTATGGCCTACAAGCAAACCAAGCACCCCGAGGAAACAAAGCATGCCCTTAAATGGTTTGCCGAAAACATGATTGACCTCTGGACCAATAAGGCTGCGGCGGTCGGCGGTATTCCGGTCCGGAATGACTGGCTGGCTTCTCCCGCATATCAATCAACTATGTCTGATCCGTTTATGGGTGATTTTATCAAGATCAACCTGCCTCAGACCCATACCTTGATCTATCCTGCCACCAACATTTCCGGCTGGCTCACCCAGAACGCCTTTGACGGCGAACGGTGGTGGACCGCCCTTTCCCAGGCTGTCCTGACCGACCGGCGGTCTCCTAAGGAACTCCTGGCGGAAGATCAGGCTAAAGCTACCCAGGTATTTAAGGATTTCGCGGAATAAAGCAAAGGTGTTTATAACTCAGGGCGGCGGCATAGCCGCCTTGAGTTGGTAAATCCATTCAATCGTTGAGGAGGACTGGTAATTACCATGATGTTAACACTGAAAAAGGTCTGGCTAAACGAAAAGTTTTATGCCTGGATGCTGCTGGTGCCTGCCTCACTGGTTCTGCTCACCGTCCGTATGTGGCCTTTGCTGCAGGGAATAGGGGAGAGTTTTACCAACCGGCGCCTGCTCAATGACAGGCCCATGCGTTTTTTGTTTCTTGATAATTATATCCGGTTGTTTGCCGACCGGAATTTTTGGGGCGCCGCCGCTTTCACCATTGTCTATACCCTGGGGGTGGTGGTGGTGAGTTATCTGCTGGGCCTTGTTATCGCCCTGCTCATGAATATGGAAATTCGCGGAAGGGGCGTCTTCCGGACTTTCCTCATGATCCCCTGGGTTATTCCCAGCGTGGTGGCCGCTTACATCTGGCGCTACGCCCTGAATGATCAGATCGGTATCGTTAATATCATGCTGCAAACATTCGGCATCACGAGCCGTCCCATTGGTTTCCTGGCTTCCGAGAGGTTTGCCCAGATCACCACTATTATGGTGGGCGCCTGGAAGAACTATCCCTTTATGGGGCTGGTGCTGCTGGCGGGGCTTCAGAATGTTTCCCAGGATATTAAAGAGGCGGCCCGGATTGACGGGGCCAATGTTTTTCAGGTTTTCTGGCATGTGGTCTGGCCGGAACTGCGGGGAGTAACCGCCATGTGTACCTCCCTGATGTTCATCTGGACCTTTAACAATTTTGACGCCGTGTTCCTGCTCACCTCGGGCGGCCCGAATCACGCCACCGATGTGCTTTCCATCATAGCCTATTTTGAGGCTTTTTCCCGGCAGAATGTGGGTTACGCCACTTCCATGGCTACCCTGATGCTTATGTTTATGCTGGTGGTAATTACCATCTACATGAAGATCATCCGCGGTGAGGATTGAGGTAAATTATGATAAAGAGAAAATCTGTTTTGGGCCGGATATTGCGGCTGCTGCCCTATATTGTTTTAATAGTGATGCTGTTGGTTTCCCTGGTTCCGCTCATCTCCATGCTGGGAAGTTCTTTCCGTTCAAGAGAGACCTTTATAACTACCCGGTCTATTTTTCCCCAGGTTTGGTCTACCTATTTTTACCGGCGGGTTTTATCGGATCCCAGGATTCTCAATTATTTCAGAAATAGTTTTGTTATCGCCGTGGTGGTGAGTTTTGTTACCGCAACCCTGGCAGTACTGGGGGGCTATTCCATGGCGCGGTTTAAAGGCAGGGTGCCGGGGATAAAGTTCTTCATCGTTTTTATTTTGATGGTTCAGATGTTCCCGACTATCCAGATGATCATCCCCCTCTACCTCACCTTTAGTAACCTGGGGGTGCTCAACAAGCCCTATACCCTGATGCTGGCTTATCCGGCCTTTACCCTGCCCATGAATCTGATGATGATGCAGAGCTTTATTGAGGGTATTCCCTATGAAATGGAAGAGGCCGGCAGAATAGACGGATGCAGCAGGTTACAGGTTATTTGGCTGCTGGTTCTTCCCGTGGCTGTGCCCGGTCTGGCTTCTACCCTGATCCTTGCATTCAACCACTGCTGGAACGAATTTCTCATGGCTATGCTCCTTACCAAAACCGACGCCTACCGTACTATCCCTACGGGTCTGCACAATTACATGCAGGAGCATGTCAGTGATTGGGGGCTTATCCTGGCGGCGTCGACCCTGATGATCATCCCGGTCTTGCTGTTCCTGAATGTGCTGCAGAAAAATATTGTCAGCGGTCTTACGCTTGGATCGGTGAAGGGCTGAAAAAGAAGGAGCGGAAGAATGGTTCTTGGAATTTGTACCAATATGAATGCCCGGAGTCCTCTGGACCTTGGGCTGGATCAGGTTCCCTATTGCAGGGAACTTGGGCTTGAGTATGTGGAATTTTCCGTTGACCGGATAATGGCCTACAGCGACACCCGTTTTGAGGCCCTGCGTAAGGCTCTGTCCGAAAGTCCGCTGCCCTGTCTGGCCTGCAATAACTTCATAGATCCCGGCGTGCGTCTTGTGGGTAATGAATATGACCAGCCCCGATCCGAGGCATACATTGTCAGGGCGCTGGAACGTATAAGCGCCCTGGGCGCCCGCAAGGTAGTCTTCGGCAGCGCCAAGGCCCGCAGTATTCCGTCTTACGTTTCGGCGGAGGAGGGCAGGAAGCAGATCCTTGAACGCCTGCGTTTCATTGCCGGGGCCGCGGAAAAGCACGGGATAGAGGTGGAAATTGAGCATCTCAACCGGACCGAATGTAATGTGATTAATACCTTTGAAGAGAGTGTTGCCATCGCGAAAGAGCTGAACCGTCCGAATGTAAAAAGCATCTTTGACTCCTACCATTTTGAGGTCTCGGGGGAACGGACAGAACTGATCCGACAAAACGAGGCATGGATCGGTCACATGCATTTTGCCTGTACCATGGGACGGCACATGCCGGATCTTGAGGATGCAAAAAGCATGACCCCGCTGTTCTCTATCCTGCGGGACTGTACCTATGACGACACCTTCAGCATTGAAGCTTATTTTCCCAACCATGAAATGGATGATCTCAGTTTTCAGGCCCCCGTCGCGTATATACGGGACATCTTAAACGGAAAGAAGGAACAATTATGAACCCCGCATCTTTGACAGAACTGATAGCCTACTCCCGGAAAAACCGAATCGGTGTGGGTATGTTCAATATCGTGAACCTGGAATTTGCCCAGGCTATTTTTGACGCATCCCAGGAAACCGGGCTGCCGGTGATGTTCGGCATTCCGGAACGTTTCACCCAGTTTTATTCCGAAGTCTGTATGACACAGGTCTGTAAAAAGATGATCGAATCGGCAAAGGCCCCTATCGCAATTCATCTGGATCATGGGAAAAGCTTTAAGGGGGTCATGTCCGCTTTGAGGACAGGTTATTCTTCGGTGATGTTTGACGGCTCCTCCCTGGATTACGAGGAGAATGTAAAACAAAGCGCCGAAATTGTAAAAATCGCCCATGCCATGGGGGTGTCGGTGGAAGGGGAACTGGGATATGTGGGCCGGGCCGGAACCGATGAGCTCACCCCCGATAGTTTTACCAAGCCGGATCAGGCGGAGGATTTTGTCCGCCGTACCGGGGTTGACGCCCTGGCCATTGCCATCGGCAATCAGCATGGCCAGTACAAGGGCATCCCCAAGCTGGATTTTGACCGCCTAAAGGCAATCCGGGAAAAAGTGGATTGTGGACTGGTGCTTCACGGCGGGTCCGGCATTGCGCCCCAGGATTTTGTGGAAGCCATCCGCTGCGGTATCAACAAGGTAAATATTTATACCGCCATGGATACGGTGGCGAAAAATTTTACCAGGGCTTCCTTTGCGGATTTCGGCGCCTATCTTGATTATACCAGGGGCTTAACTGCGGTTGTCCGCGATGTGGTCAAGGAACACATGGAATTATTCGCCAGCGCAAAAATAAACTAAAGAATTTTTTAGGGAGATTCAGTATGTATAAAGATAAAATCACCATAGGTCTTATGCCTACGCGGAGGCCGGTCTTCAAGATCGAAACCGCCCGGGAAGAATACGATGTTATTATTCCCCTTATCCGCAGGCAGCTTCCCGACTATGTAAGCTTCGTGGATGTGGAAGATATCTGCGATCAGGGTATGGGCGCTTTTCCCGACGACATCCCGAGGGTGGTGGAAAAATTCAAGGCCGCCAAGGTAGACGCCCTGTTTTTCCCCTTCTGTGATTTCGGCTGCGAGGAGGTCGTGGTTGGTGTCGCCAAACAGTTCAAACTGCCGACCCTGATCTGGGGTACCCGTGACAAGATAAGCACCTTTGAAAAACGCCAGAAAGAAACCCAGTGCGGTCTTTTTGCCGCCACTAAGGTACTGCTCAACTACGGAGTAACCTTTAGTTATATCTGGAACTGCGAAGGGGACAGTCCCGACTTTGTGAAAGGTTTTGATAAATTCGTGCGGGTCGCCTTTATTCTGAAAAGCCTGCGCAATGCCAACATCGCCGAGATTGGCGACCGGCCAAAGGATTTCTACAGCGTCATCCACAATCAGCAGCTTTTAATCGAAAAACTCAATATCACGGTAAAGCCTATCGGCCTGGACGCAGTCAGAAACCGTACCTTTGAAATTCTGGAGAAGAAGGAAAGCGTTCTTACGGAATATGTAAAGGATTTTAAAACGAGGATCGACTGCTCCGGTACGGAGGATGATTATGTCCGGAAGGTCTGCGCCGCTACGCTGGCAATCGAAGAGCTTATGAAATTCCATAAGTGTCAGGGCGGCGCCTTTGACTGCAACGGGGTACGGCTCGCTCTGGACCTGAACGGTTCCGCCTGTACGATCCAGGGGGAACTTTCCGACCGGGGTTTCCCCACTGCCTGCGAAACCGATGTGTGGGGCGCCATTTCGATGTTGATCTGTACCGCCGCAAGCATGGGGAAGGACACGGAATTCCTTGCGGACTGGACCTTCCGGCATCCCGGCAACGACAATGCGGAACTTATCTGGCACGGAGGCCCCTTCGCCTGGTCCCTGGCGGCGGGGAAAAAGAGACCTACCTTCCACAAAAATTTCCGCGGCCTCTATGAAGCCTGGTGGGAACTGAAACAGGGGGACATCACCATGGTCCGGATGGACGAACTCCACGGCGAATATTATATGTTCATCGGTGAAGGCAAAACCACCACCGGGCCCGAAACTACCGGCACCTGGGTTTGGCTGGAGGTGGACAACTGGAAAAACTGGGAAGAAACCCTTATGTTTGGTCCTTTTATTCACCATGTGGCCGGGGTGTACGGTAAATATGCGGATGTGATCACCGAGGCGGTCCGGTATCTGGGGGTGCATGTTATTACCCCTGAAACACCCCATCCCAAGAGTTTGTAGTAATGAACGGGGCGAACATTGAGGTGATCTGCGCAGGTTTATGCGTGGTGAACTTTCCTATTTTCCCGGTGGATGAATCAATCTTTAGCCGGGATGTGAATCAGGTTTCTCCCATAACCCTCCTGCCCGGGGGGGACGCCGCAAATCAGGCGGTGGTCCTTTCCCGGCTGGGTTTTAAAACAGCGATTCTGTCCCGCCGGGGCAATGATGATTTTGGAAAAATCATGCTGGATCTGCTCCGGAGGTATGGGCGGGGCATTGAGCTTGAGGGCATCGTATTGGATGGCAAAAAGGCCACCAGTGTTTCCGCCATGATGATCAGATCCAACGGACAGCGCTGCTTTTGCGCCCACAAGGGTGCGCTTTTTAATTTTTGCTTTGATGATATTGATCTTTCCCTCCTTTCCGGGGCAAAGGCGGCGAGCATCGGGGGGGTGTACGGACTGCCATCCTTTGACGGGACCGGAGCGGCGGCCTTTTTCCGTGCGGCCCGGGAGCGGGGGCTCATTACCGTGGCGGATACCAAATTCGATACCTACGGGATAGGTCTCGCGGGAATCCGGGAGATGCTTGAGCAAACCGATTATTTTTTCCCCAGTTATGATGAGGCCGCCGCCATCAGCGGCGAAAAGGAACCGGAAAAGATGGCGAAGGTTTTTCTTGACGCCGGGGCTTTGCATGCGGGGATCAAGCTGGGGCCCAAGGGTATTTATGTGAAGGATAAAAAGACGGAATTCTATATACCTGCCCTGCCCGCAGAGGTGGTGGATACCACCGGGGCGGGGGACAACTTTATGTCCGGCCTGATCGCGGGGCTGGTAAAGGGATGGGACCTCCGGAAAAGCTGTCTCTTCGGCAGCGCTGCGGCGGCGCTTTGTGTTACCAAGGTGGGGCCCATGGTAGCGGTAGAGAGTTTTGAACAGGTTGAGCAATTTATGGAAGCCTGCCGCAAGGCCGATCCCGCGCTCTGAAAACAATTCTGTTTGCATGAACAGATCAAATTCTTTTATGGAGGAACATTATGAAGATTGCGGTTATTACCGAAGGCAGCACCAAACACCGGAACGGTGATGTGCTCAAGGCTTTGGAAAGTCTGGAGCAGGGGCACGAGATCCATAATCTGGGGATGAAAAATGTGGAGGGCGAGCCGGATCTGAATTACCTCGAAACCGGATTTATGAGCGCCCTGCTCCTGAATCTTAAGACGGTGGATTTTGTGGTGGGCGGCTGCGGTACGGGCCAGGGTTATATGAACGCAGTGCTCCAGTTCCCCGGAACCGCCTGCGGTCTTCTCATGGACCCTGTAGACGCTTATCTCTTCTCCCAGGTTAATGCGGGAAACTGTATCTCCCTTTGCCTGAATAAAGGGTATGGCCTGGGCGGAAATTTAAATCTCGAGTATCTCCTGGCAAAACTGTTTAACGATACCTACGGACAGGGTTGGCCTGCCGCCCGGAGGGAAATCCAGGTTGGGGCCCGCAAAAAGCTGTCCCAGTTATCCCTGGACGCCCATAAGTCCATGAAGGAGATCCTCTCACTTATGGATAAGCAGCTTATCGGCAATGTACTTTCTTACCCCGGGGTTTTGAACTTTATAAAGAGTTCCGCTCCCGCATCGGAATTAAAGGATTATGTCCTCTCCCTCGCGAAATAAATCAAACTCAAATTCAAAGAACCATCCGTCAAAGGCGGACGGTTCTAACTAAAGGAGCCTTGTCATGGAAACTACAAAGGAGTTGGCCGCCTTGCTGCGGATCAAAGAATGCGATCTGCGGGAAAACCTGCTGATCCAGTGCCAGTATGCGGTGGACCGGGGGATTCATTCAGGCGGCGCGGAATCCGCCATTCTTCCGTTGACAGCGCTCTACTACGGAGATATCCTCCGCTACGATGTAAAAAATCCCGCTTCCTCCGAACAGGATGTTTTTATCCTCAGTAAAGGTCATGCGGTCGCAGCCCTGGCTGCGGTTTATGCGGATCTGGGGTATTTCTCAAAGGAACACCTGAAAAATTCCCGGAGCTGGGGAAGCCTCGTCAAGGGGCATCCGGGACCTGCGATCCCCGGCGTTCCGGTGGCCACCGGTCCCCTGGGGCAGGGCATTTCCCTGGCCTGCGGGTATGCGCTGAAAAACAGGGAAGACGGCGCCGGTGGTATGGATGGCGGCGGCTTTGATGTGTATTGTCTGGCCGGCGACGGGGAACTGCAGGAAGGCTCCTGCTGGGAGGGCATTCAATTCGCTGGGGAATATCATTTGGACAATCTATGCTTGTTAATAGATAAAAACAGCGGCCAGAGTGATGACACCCATAAGTTGTTCTTAAGCGCCGATAAACTGAATGAACGGCTTTCCGCCTTCGGCTTCCGGGTGCTGGAGACCGAGAGCAGCAACGTGCCCCGGCTTCTGGAGCATCTGCGGGATTTCCGCCGCCTGCCCCGGGACTCCCGGCCTCTGGCAATCATCTGCGAATCGGTAAAGGGCTTCGGCGCCTATTCCATTACCGGCGGCAAACACAAGGCCAGCTTTACCGACGAGGAATTCGCCAATGAGCGGACCCTGCTGGCCCATACCCGCAGCCTCCGTATCGGCGAATTGAACCGGCTGGACCGCCGCGCCGTGGACGCTCTAGCGGCAAAAATCGGTTATAAGATTGTTGCAGGATCAGGCGGCGCTATCACCGATTTGGTCATCCAGGACCCACCGGTGGCGGTAAAACGCGCGGCCCCCCGTGACAAGGCCCTGAAGTACAATGCGGCGAAGCTGCCCCTGTTGGAAAAGGGCAAGTCCTGCGGGGCTTCCGAAATAGCATCCGCTTTTGCCGCCGCCTTTGCCATCGATACAAAGTTTTATACGATTGATGCGGATCTTTCCAATGTCAGCGGCCTGTATGACGGAACCAGGAAGACAAACCGCTACCATGCCCTCAACGTCGGGATCGCCGAATGTAATATGATGTGTATCGCCGAATCCCTGGCGGCGAGCGGCGCCAATGTATGGGTCAGCACCTTCGGCCCCTTCTTTAACTGGCAGGCTTTTCGCAGAATCGCTGTGGGGTATCAGGAACGGCAGGAAGTTATTGAAAGCTCATCGGGCTGGCTTTCCGAAGGGCATAATCTGGACATCACCTTTTTATCCACCGCTTCCAATGTGGATACCGCGGTCAACGGCGCTACCCACATGAGCAATGACGATATCTGTTTTATCGGCAGCCTTGCCCATGTCAAGGTGATTGATACATCCTGCCCCAGGCAGTTCCTTGCTATTGCCCGCTGGATAGCCCAGGGCAACCGGGGGCTGGTATATCTCAGGGTGATGCGCAGCCCCTCTTCAGCCCTTTACGATGATGATTTTGAATTTGAATATGGGAAGGGTTATTTTCTGCGGGAAGAAAAGGGGCATAAGGCGGCGCTTATTTCAAGCGGACATGCGGTCCTTGAATCCCTGGCCGCAGCGGGACTGCTGGCAAAGGATGGCATCCCGGTTTCGGTGATCGATATGCCTTCCTACGACGGCGGGCTTTTGCAGGGCCTGGTGGAAAGCGGCGTTCCCCTGCTGTTTGCAGAACAAAATAACGGCGCCCTCTTTGACAGGTTCAGCCGGGATGCACTGAAAAAACAGCTTTCCGCCAAGCCGGGGCAGATTATTGCCCTGAATGCCCGGGATACTCAGGATAAGCTTCGCTTTATCCAGTCCGGTTCTTACGGACAGATAATTGAGGGGCTGGGATTGAGGGCGGAGGATATTGCCGCAGCGGTTAAAAAAATATAAGGAGCGGAATCATGAATCGTATAGAGGAATGTAATTATAAGGTGAACCAGGTCCGCTCCATGCTGCGCGAAAAAGGCGCCTTCGGGATCATTATCCGGAAGCAGCCTAATTTTTCATGGATCACCGCAGGGGGGCGTCCTTTTATCGGCCTTGCCGGTGAAACCGCCTGCGCCGCCATAGTCGTTACCACCGGCGGGGTTTATGCGGCGGGCAATAATATTGAACTTCCCCGAATTGTTGCCGAAGAATTGCCTGGGGGTTTCGCGGAGCCTGTTATGCTGCCCTGGCAGGATGACGGAACCATAGATACCCTGTTGCAGCAGCGTTTTGGAAAATTGACCACCGACGCCGAACAGGATGAATGGTTTAAGAAGACCCGTGTCAATCTGTTGAAATGCGAAGAAGACCGTTTTGCCCATTTGGGCGCCCTCTCAGCTTCCGTGCTGGAGGAAACCTGCGTCGACATCAAACCGGGGCTTACGGAATTTGAGGCGGCGGGAAAAATATCCGAAGGGCTTTGGGCTGCGGGTATCGAACCTATCACCCTGCTTATCGCTGCAGACAGCCGCAGTAACCGGGTGCGTCATTATGTTCCTACGGGCGGAAAAATCACAGACGGCGTTATCTGTTCTATATGCGCCCGTTCAGGGGGCCTGGTCGCATCGGCCACCCGGACGGTGGCCTTCAAAAAAGATTTTGCCCGGAACTATGAAAAACTTTTAAAGGTGGAGCAGACCTTCTTTGAGTCAACCCGTGACGGCGCGGTTCTCGGCGAAGTTCTGCAGAAAGCCATAGCATCTTATACGCTGAACGCTCTCGCCGGGGAGTGGGAAAACCACCACCAGGGCGGCCTTACGGGTTATTTGGCGCGGGAGATCCGGGTCGACCCCGATACATCCGCCGTCGTAAAGACGGGCCAGGCCTTTGCGTGGAACCCATCGGCGGTGGGCGCAAAATGCGAAGATACGGTTTTCCTCGGGGAAGGGGGGCTCCGTCCCTTAACGGATGTGTCATCCCATTGGCCCGCGCTCAGCGTCGGCGGGCTGCGGCGTCCTGATATCCTCCGTCCCTGATTCATCCTGATCAATGAACAGGAATTGACTCAAAGGTGATGATCCCCTTGTTCATGATTTCAATTGCCTTCGGGGCAGGGCGCTTTTTTTCCCTATGTTTTCCGCTTATCTCTTTCTTCTAAACACCCGGTAGTTGATGTTGGGGAAGATGTTGTGGCGGCGTTCCAGGTTGGTGAGCCATTCGGTGCTGATGTAATTGCTGCCCAGGGCTTCGTAGATGGTGGTGAAATTCCGCAGGGCGTCTTCGATCTGGGCCCGGGCAAACTCGACGGATTCCTGTTTGTAGAGCATCCTGGGCCAGTCCGCATTCTGGACCAGGAGAATTTCCCGGGCCGCCTGGTTCAGTGCCCGTTCCTTGAGCCCCGTATCGTCGGGGAAGCGTTCCGCCAGTTCTATCATCCGGTCCAGGGCGCGGATGCTGTGGCGGTACATCCAGTCGTTGGAGGCGTCCAGCCACATTTCGGCGTATCCGTTGATCCCCCGGGAAGAATATTCGGGGATCACCGTTTCAAAGGAGGCGCTGTCCTGCTTGTACAGGTATTCCGCGGGGTTCATGAACTGAATTTTCTTTTCCCGGGCCCCTTCCCGGAACAGGGCTTCGATGAACAGGGGGCCCTCGTGCCAGTAACGGCCCAGGGTATCCGCATCAAGGGCGATAAGGCAGAGGGGGGGCTCTTCCATATACTGAGAGGCCTCGTTGAGCCGGCTGATCCGCTGGTCAAGAAAAAGGCGGGCATCCTCCGCAGCCGCTTCCGCGGCTCCCTGAGGATCGTAGTACCCTTTTTCCCTGCCGCCACCGCCGATACGGGTGTATTTATACCCCGTGGGACGGCGGACCCCGTTCAGGCCCAGGAAGGAGCTTACCTGTTCCGCGGGAAGTTCGTATCCGGCGTCCTCGTGGTTATCCCGGTAAACCGGATTCTGCATGATCCGGGCAATATCAGCCTCCGCATACTGCTCCCTGGCGATGGCAAAAAATGCCGAAGGGGTTTTAACGGGATAAAAGCTCCCCTTTGACGCCGGGGGATTCCCGAAAACAAGGCCGTGGGTTTCCGTAATGGTATACCCGAAATTATAGGAGCGGAGGAAGGGTTCCAGTTCGGCGGTCCAGCCCAGCTCGGGCAGGGCAAAGCCCTGGGGGGATTTTCCAAAGCTGTTCCGGTAAGAGGCAATGGCCACCTCTATCTGGGCCTGAATCGCCTCGGGGAAGGGGGTGTAAAAGGGCAGAAACGCATGGGTCGCGGCGGAGGCAAGAATTTCAACCTTGCCCTTCCGCTGGTAAAAATCAAAAATTTTGAGGAGATTTCCCCCGTACCGCTCGGTAAAGGCGATCCGCCGGTCCACCGTCCGGTCGTAATAGAGGCGAGCCAGTTTTTGCAGCGCCGGATCGCCGATAGTCCGGTCCAGTTCGGCTTTTCCGAATTCGATCTGTTTGTCCGTATATTCAAGGTACTTTTGCAGCAACAGTTCGTCTTCCAGAAGGTAACAGAGGATCGGCGAAGGGGACAGGCCCAGGCGGAAGGGAACATGATCCCCGTCCAGCCGGTCCATCGCCTGTAAAAGGGGGATATAGGTTTCGGAAAGGGCTTCAAAGAACCAGATTTCCTCGGCGCTGAGGGTAAAACCGCAGTGGGGCGCTTCAAATCTTTTGGGGTCGCTGTGCCTGATAAAAGGCAGATGAGCCGCAAGGACCATTGAAATGACAGGGTGCTTAAGCTTATTCATCCGGCGGAAGGCTCCCCGCCCCTGCCGCGCCCGTATTTGGCCCGGGACAGCCGGTCCGCGTTCCGGATGACCCGGAAATCCTCAACTCCGGACAGGCGGATAAGGGGACTTGAAACAGAAGCCACCGGGATCGTTCCCCTTGCGGCGGCAAGGTGGAGGCGCGGCATGGTAAAGGGACGGGATACCGCCAGCACCACCGCTTCAAGCCCCTGGAGGGCGCAAAGTTCCACCTGGTACCTGGTTCCGGCAAACAGGGCGGCATTTTCCGCAAAATTTTCCGGTGAAAACCCCAAATACCAGGCGCTGTCATCATTTCCCACGGGCACGGTAAAGGAATTTTCCTTTTGGACCTTTCCCCCCTTGTCAACGGGGTTGACCCGCAGGCAATAGCCCCCAAAATCCGGCATTTTTTCAAAAAGTTCCTTGTCGGCGCCCTTTATTTCCCAAAACAGAAAGGCCCAGAGGGGGTCCCGGATCATAACTTCGATAAAAGTGATGTTATACTGCTTTGGCAGGGGCACGGCATCGAGAAAATCCGCCGACTCAAGGATATCCGCCTCCCCCTCTCCCCTTTCCTCTTCCTCGCCGGAATCAATTTCCAGCAGTTCTTCGATTATAAAAATCCGTTCCAGGCAGGGGGGAATATCAATACCAAAGCGATCCGCTATCCGCACCAGTTCGCTGGTAGTCAAACTTTCCAGATAGGGCCTGGTCAACCGGGGATCTTCCATACCCGGATTATATATAGGGACGAAGGGGCGTGTCATCCCCGGTATTCGCTCCGCCTGCGGAGTCCGGCAGGGAATCCCTTCACACAAAAGCCGAAAAGTACTCCGGCAGGGGGGCGCTCACGTCAATGCCGCCGGGGAAATCCGCCAGGGCTTCACTGATGTACAGCCGGGCGGAGTGGAGCAGGAGCCGGCGCAGGCCCGTTTTTTTGCGGAGCTCCCTGTTCAGGGCGAAGTCGCCGTATTTGTCATCCCCCAGGACGGGGTTCCCGATTTGGGCCAGGTGCCGGCGGATCTGGTGCATGCGGCCGGTACCCAGTTCCAGTTCCAGGAGGGAAAAATCATCTTTTTGGGATTTTAGATGATAGGCGGTTTCGGATTTCTTTATTGAGCCCCGGATGTCGAGGTCCAGAGTGATAATGCCCGACTCAGCCTGCGGCCGGCCGGAGCAGACCGCCAGGTACTGCTTAACAAGGCCCCGACCCATGCCGCCGGAGGAAAATTGTTTCCCCCCCGCAAGCAGGGATGAAAACTTGGCCGCCGCCTTTTGTGTTTTGGCAACCAGGATGAGGCCGGAGGTATCCTTGTCCAGACGGTGGACCAGGAGGGGACGGGGGTTCCACTCTTCGGCGAGGAGCCTGTCCAGGGAGGCCCCGACACCCTCCCCGCCCTGCACCGCAAGGCCCGCGGGTTTGTCCAGGACAATGCATTCATCATTTTCAAAAATAAGGGTGATACGTTTCACATCAATCTGCCTGTTATACCGATACTGATAGTACCATAAAAGTATCGGGAGCATATACCGTGAGATTGCTTAAACATAAATCTAAGGTTGCAGTTCCAAAATGTCAGATTTTGGAACTGCCTCGTATTCTTTTGTTCATTGCCCTGTTGCCGGTGATTTTGGGCCTGCCCTTTCAGGCTTTCGCGGAGCCCCTCTATTCCCCCCTCTGGGGTTTCTCCCTCGATCTGCCCGAAGGCTATGAATATACCGGGGGCGACATGAAGGACCGCTTTTCTTTCAGGAACAGCAGCGGCGCAACCTTTGATCTGGTGGTGTACCCCGGGACCTATCAGTCGGTGGAAGCCCTGGCAAATGATGTAAAACAACGCATCGGGAACCGGGGAGAGGTGAATTATTTTGATTACCACAACCGGAAGGCCGCCCTGATGGAGCTGTTGTTTTCGGATGGCGGCCCGTCAGGGCGGGCTAGCAGCGGGCAGAAGGCGAACCGGGAAGGCTGGGGGCTCTGTGTTGAACTGGATGCAAAACCGGAGGGCGGGGGAAAACCCGGCGCCAAGCCTCCCCTGCTCGTAGCCCTAGCTTATGGCCCCACGGGAAATGCCGCCCTGGAAATGCTCCACATTTCCGCCCTGGATTCCATAGCCCCCTCGGCGGCGGAACAGCGTTACTGCGGGCCGGTGTCGGAATTTACCTGGCCCCGGGGCGAACTGAAAAAGGTCAGCCTGCGGGGGGATCTGACGGGGGGCCCTGTGGTGGAAGCCCTGATTGCCGAAAACGACGCCGCGGGGGCCCAGGCCCTGGTGGACCGGGAATTCGCCATCCTCCGCCGCTATGAGCGCAGCCCTCTCTGGAAAGAAGCCTGGGTCCGTTTTTACCGGGCCATCTACCGGGATTCCTGGGAGCGAATCGCCGACCCCTGTTTCCAGCTTGAACGAAGCTGGGCTGTCCAGGCCCTGCACGAAGGGACCGGCCTCTCCGAAGGCGCCCTGGCGGCAAAGGCCCTGGCCTTTGTACAGGGTTTTTCCTACGAACGGAATTTAATGGGCAGTGATTTTGTAAACCTGGTAAGCGCCCTCCTGGAAGGTAAGGGTGACTGCGACAGCCGGTCCATGCTCTGGGCGGTACTCCTGTCCCAGGCGGACATCCCCGCCTGCATGATGGTATCCAGGGATTACAGCCACGCCATGGGGCTTGCCGGTATCGAAGGAACCGGCGCCCGCTTTGAATTTGAGGGCAGGAAGTGGCTGGTGGCGGAAACCACCTCCAAAGTGGCCCTGGGCCTTATCCGCCAAGATATAAGCGGGATCGACCACTGGCTGGGGGTTTCCTTTGAATAACCGGGGGAAATCCACGGCCGTGTAATCCGTGGACCCATTTCAATTACTGAGGAGCTTGTAAACTTCGTCCGGACTTTTTGCTTCCAGCAGGGAACTGCGGAGTTCCCGGCTTTTAAGGCGGGCGCTAAAAAAAGAAAGGGTTTGCAGATAGTAGGCGTGCTGGTTATAGGCGGCGGCGATCATAAAGACCAGGCGCACCGGTTCATCGTCAAGGGTCTGAAAATCAGTGATATCGGTTTGGCTTAGCCCGATGGAGACCACCAGGTCCGTAACCGAAGAAAGCCTTACATGGGGGATGGCGATACCCCGGCCAATGGCGGTGCTCATCAGTTCCTCCCGCTTGAGAATCTCGTTGGCAAGCTCCTGCCGGTTTTTTACCTGGGGGGCGCCGGCAAGATTTTCCGCCAGAGCCAGAAGGACATCCCGCTTGGTTGAATAGTTGAGAAACAGAATCCTGTCCGCCGAGATCACCCTATCGATCTGCACCGTTGAAAGCTGGGGGTTAAGCCGGTTGATCGTCAGCCGGTCGTTGACCCATTTTTCAATCTCCGATTTCTTGAAACGCCAGACCGTCCCTATCTTCCCGGAGGGGATATCCCCCTTCTGGGCCCAGTCATAGACCGTACGCTCCGAAACCCGCAGGTATTTGGCCACCTCTTCAATAGTTAGAATATCATCATCTATCATTTGGATAATTATGCACTGGATGTTAGCGTATGTCAAGGAATAGCATAATCCACACATTCTGTGGTTAATTCTTTCTCCTCTTTCACAGCACCCTTTCAAACACTTTGAAACGGGGCCGGAGGGCTGGTGTTCTGTAGAGGGCACAGAGAGTGAAGAAAATTAGGACAGAACACTAGACAACCGTCAGCGGCCGGTCGAAGGTGACGGTGCGAGGCTCCTTGCGAAGGACAGCGCTTCCCGAATACTGGGTGGTGATTTCTACCTGCCAGGTCCCCGCCGCCAGCGCGGGGCTTACCACCATGACGCGGGCGTTCTGGTTTTCCACGATGTCCGCCGCTTCCACCTTGACCAGGGTCTGGTCGCCGGTGTTCACGAAGTATACGCCGCACGCCGCGTTCTCACCGGCGATTTTGAGCTTGCTGCCGGTAATCAGCGCGTTGCGTCCGGGGGTTTGGGGTCGAAGGCTTCCGTGGAGTCGGCGAACACGCCCTTGACGTGCATGGATGCGGGGCAATCGGCTATGCCGATTGCCTGCGGAGTTTCGCTACGCGAAACTCCATGTGGATTATCCTCCTATGTATTTAATGTGTCACAGAGACGGTAGCCCATCTCCTTGTGGAACAGTTCCACCGCGTGTTCCATGGCGGAGGCGTTGATGTCCGCGCCGCCCCGGGCCACCGCGGACTCGCAGATTTCCCGCATGCTGAGCGTCCGTTCCGCGCTCACCCGGGCCGCATAGTCGTTTTGGTTAACCGTAAGCGGGTTGTCGTACAACCATGCTTTGATTGTGTGTAATACTGCCATAGGTTACTCCTTACAATGTATTTAACCGCAAAGTCGAAGAAGTCGAATAAGGTACTATCCCTTACTTCTTTTACTTCTTCGACTCCTATGTTAAATGTCAAGAGAAAATCGATTTTTTTTGATTTTCTCTGACCATAGGCGCCCGTACGGTTAGGTCAGGCAGCAGACCCCCATCCCGCCCCCTTACCTTGTAATACTTAAGTTTCTTCTTGAGCGTGTCCGGGTCTATCCCGTTGTAGTACTCCCGCCGCCTCATTAATAGCCATGCCAGGGTTACCAGCTTCCGCGCTACCGCTACCGCGCTCTTCCGCTTATTCATCCGGCCCGCCAGGGACTGAAACTTTTCCCTCAAGGGGCCTCCTATGTTTCGTGGTTATATATTCCTCATTCCTCACTCATTCTACAGCCAGGGGGCAGTGCCCTGGGCGGTACCAAGGTCACTTGTGGTGCTTATGTTTACCCCCGGCCCGGCGTCGGCATTGCGGTATCTGTCGGCGGTGCTGCCGTTAACCAACACATACACCGCATGGCCGTAACGCCCGTTGAAGCCGTCGGTGGCGGTATTGGGGTTCGAACCGTTATTGCCGGTGATGGTTCCGCCGGTCTTGGTGAACGTGCTGCCGTTGATGACCACCCCGCCGCCGCCGAACTTGGCGGTATTGCCGCTGATGGTCCCGCCGCTCATGGTGAAAGTACCGGCATCGACATACACCCCGCCGCCGGCGGCGGCTGTATTGCCGGTGATAGTCCCGCCGTACATAACAAACTCCGCCGAGCTAATAACTACGGACACCAGCGAACGGCTGGCGCCGGCGTGCCCTTTAAGCACCGCATCCCGCAGTATAAGCTTCCTGTTTGCCCCAACTGCCCCATCAAGCTTGAATAAACCGTCCGTACCCGATGACAGATGGAGGGTACCGCCGCCCCGCAGGGAAACGATGGCGCCCGCTTTCGGGGTTATGTTTACGTTCCCAACATCTACCGTAGTGGTGATATTGAGCACATAGTTGCCGGCGGTTCCTTCTATTGCGGTTTTAGCGTTGCTAAAATCGCCCGGGTTGCTGATGGTGAGCGTGGTGGGTGTCACGCCTACACCGAAGTCCTCTGCGTTCATTAGCACCACAGGGTCAACGGTAACGGTCACCGCGGCGCTGGTCTTGTTCTGGTAGCCCGCTGCGCTGACGGTTACGGTGTAACTTCCCGCTTCGCCCGGCGTGTAGGTTGCGTTGGTTGCGCCGGAAAGGGCGGTTCCGTCCTTGTTCCACTGGTAGCTGACAGTTTCGCTGCCACTGTAGGAAGCGGTAAGCTGGGTACCGGTGGTAACGCTGCCGGAGGGGCTAATGGTGATAGTGCCGGATAAATCGGGGGCGGGACCGGGGCTTGTGGACTGGTCGCAGCCGGCAAAGGCCAGGGCCGCAATGAGGGTGATAAGGAAACTTAGTTTAAGTCCGAACCGAACGGGGGGGGCAGACTGTCCGAAAACCAGCCAAAAAGCCATAAAACTGTTATAAAGGGGAGAGTGAACCAAAGCAGGAGGGAGGCCATGGCATACAAGGTAGGTATAGAGCGGCAGCAAACGATACTGTTCCCCGAAAGAGTGGAAGACTATATCGGCCCGGAAAATCCGGTGAGGATATTTGACGCATTTGTAAACGGCCTGGATATGTTTCAATGCGGATTTAACCGGGCGGCGCCGAGTGCGGAAGGGCGGCCTCCCTATGATCCGCGGGATCTGCTCAAGCTGTATATCTATGGTTATTGTAACACGATCCGGTCTTCGCGGCGGCTTGAGAAAGAGGCCAAACGGAACCTGGAGTTGATGTGGCTGCTGAACAAACTGGCGCCGGATTTCAGAACCATAGCTGATTTCAGGAAAGACAACCGGAAAGCCTTGAAGGAAGTGTTCCGGGAGTTTAACCGGTTATGCGACACGCTGCATCTGTATACGAAAGACTATATAGCCATAGACGGGAGCAAGTTCAAGGCGGTGAATGCGAAGGACCGGAACTT
>BNVE01000021.1 GCA_025997875.1 Spirochaetia bacterium | reverse complement strand
GTTTTACCAGCACTATTGAATATATTTACAATTTCTCCTCAACGGCGGGAGTCATTATAGTTTATGGTACTAGCGGTAATCACATACCCATCCGTTCCGCTGTTCCACGTACCAATAAGTCCGCTATTAAATGCATCACCCCTGTCGGGGGGCGGGTCTGTCGGGCACCCCGCAAACAACAGCACCCCCATAACAAGGGTAAACACGACAAAGAGAGAAAACGCATTCCTAATCAACAACCCCGCCGCGAGCAGCGGGGTATGTTGTTCTCGTAAGGTGATTTGACTCGGGGTACATACCCTTTTTAAGCGCCCCAAGGGGCGGGGTATGTACCCCTCGCAACGAATCAAAGCGTTTTTCCGAAACATAGATCGCTCCTTTTCCGAAGAAAGGATTGAGAAAAAATTACCGGTTGGAATAATGCGGTGATCTTTCTCAAGGCTCTGTCCTCGAAGCCCGGAAATGATAGAGAGACCCCAAAAGGGGCTCATCGTATACCAAAGTTTCCTGGCTTATGGGTGCGATTGTTGCACAATCGCTTTTCCGCCGGTCTTCCCAGGTTAAAAACCCAGTGACCGTTGGCGGCGGATCTTCCCAATTACAGTTACGGGATAGCGGAGGATTAGGGAATTTTCCCGCACCTCACTTCCTTTGAAATATACAAATTAGAGTATAGTTTGGTTCTGAAAATCAGTCAATAGAATTTTTTGCGGATGAGGAAATGCGTACGCTTGAAAATGCATGAAAAATCCTGTATTATTGATTGCAGGGGCAAGAATGGGTACAAACCGTGAGTATAAACACCCTGACCGATGTGTTTTTTAAGGACCAAATCAATGATCTTTCATTCACGGTGGATAACCGGCTGGTAGTTTTAATAGAGCACCAGTCTACCATCAATCCCAATATGCCCATCCGGCTGCTCATGTACATCGCCCGGGTGTACGAAGGGAAGCAATCAACGATTGTATAGAACACAACATACTGCGTAAATTTTTAGAATCACATGCTGCGGAGGTAATTAACATGTTATTAACCGAATGGAGCACCGAGGAATGGGGCGAGGTCCAGAGGGAAGAGGGCCGGGAAGAGGGCTGGGTAAAGGGCCGGGAAAAAACACTTCATGAGGTTTTGGAGCTTATGAAACAAGGATACAAGGCAGAACAGATTGAAGCAAAATTGTCCGCTAAAACAAAGGGTACGGAACCCGGGGGTAAATAATTGCTCTTAACCAAAGCTGGTGTGTAGCCTGGGGTCTTGTTCTGCTTCTTCTCCGTGATATAATAACAAAATGAAAGAAGCGGACATTAAGGAAAAGCACCTGGCGGAGGTTCTGGCGCAGTACCCGGCGGGGAGCGCGGAAGAAACGAAAAAAGCGGAAGCCCTTATCGCGGCGGAAGTCAAGAAAAATTTCCGCAAGATCATTGTTTTGGATGATGATCCCACGGGGGTGCAGACCGTTCATGGCGTACCGGTGTATACCGGCTGGTCGGCGGAGAGCATTGAGGCGGGTTTTGATGAGCCCGGTTCCCTTTTTTTCATCCTCACCAATTCCCGGGGGATGACCGCCGCCGAGACTACTGCGGTTCATACCGAAATCGGCAAAACCATAGCCCGGACGGCGCAGAAGAAAAACCGGGACTTTATTATTATCAGCCGTTCCGATTCCACCCTGCGGGGCCACTACCCCCTGGAAACACAAACCCTGCGGCAGGCTATAGCGGCAGAAACCGGCAAGCGGCCCGCCGGATCGCAGGACTTTGACGGGGAATTGATCTGCCCCTTCTTTATTGAGGGGGGCCGTTATACCGCAGGCAACATCCACTACGTCAAGACCGGGGAGACCCTGGTTCCCACAGCCCAGAGTGAATTCGCAAGAGATAAAACCTTTGGCTATCAGCATTCTGACCTTACCGAATGGGTGGAAGAAAAAACCAGGGGCTATTCAGCCCTGGGGGCTTTTCCCGCTTCATCGGTAACGGCGATCTCCCTGGAGGACATTCGCCAGGGCGGTATTGAAAAGGTCACCGCGATTCTCAACGGGGTGACCGGTTTTGGCAAGGTAGTTCTTAATGCCCTGGATTACAACGATATTAAAATCGCCTGCGCCGCCCTGTACCGCGCCCTGGACGGGGGCAAGCGTTTCATGATCCGGTCCGGGGCCGCCATCCCCAAGGTGCTGGGGGGCGTCAGCGACCGGCCCCTGCTTACCCGCGCGGAGCTGCTGGGCGGCAATGAGGCCAGCAAGCGGGGCGGCCTCGTTGTTATCGGCTCCCATGTGCACAAGACCACCAGGCAGCTGGAATGCCTGCTTACCAAAAAGAATATCACCGCCCTGGAATTCAACACCCACCTCGTTATGGATGATGAAAAATTTGCCGGGGAAATCCGCCGGGTGCAACGGCTCTGCGATGAGGCCCTGGAAGCGGGGCGGACCACGGTGATCTTTACCAGGCGTCAGCGTTTCGATCTGAATACCGGTAACAAGGAAGAGGAACTGCGGGTTGCGGTAAAAATCGCCGCTGCGGTTACCAGTTTTGTTTCCAACCTGAAAGACAAGCCCCGGTTCATCATTGCCAAGGGGGGTATCACTTCCAGCGAGATCGGGATCGTTGCCCTGAAGGTACAGAAGGCCCTGGTCCTGGGACAGGTACTGCCGGGGGTCCCTGTGTGGCTTACCGGGCCGGAAAGCCGTTTCCCCAACACCCCCTACATCATTTTTCCGGGGAACGTGGGGGATGAAGACAGTTTGAAGAAGATCGTGGATACACTTACCCCGGAACCTTAATAAGCCCAGGAATGCACAGAAAAGAAGGAGCTTAATATGAGTAAAGTTATCGGTTTTATCGGACTTGGGGTGATGGGACAGCACATGGCCCGGCATCTGGCGCAGAAGTTTCCGGGGCTGCTGGTGAACGATATTGATGCGGGCAGGGCCGCCGCTTTAATTGCCGAAGGCACTAAGGTTGAAGCGGTCTCTTCCCCTGCGGAACTGGCCCAAAGGGCGGACATTGTTTTTCTTTCCCTGCCCACCAGCGCCATCGTGCGGGATGTGGTGAGCGGCGCCCTGGGGCCTTCCCTCAAAAAGGGCAGCATTGTGGTGGATACCTCCACCACTGAGGTAACGGTGGTAAAGACCCTGGCAGCGGAGCTGGAAAGCAAGGGGATTGAATTCGCCGATGCGCCGGTCTCCGGGGGCGAGAAGGGTGCTGCGGATGGGGCCCTTTCGTTTATGATTGGGGGTAAGCAGGGTGTTTTTGAGGCCATAAAGGATTACTGCGCCGCCATGGGCGCTTCGGTGGTGCATCTGGGGCCCGCCGGTTCGGGACAGATCGCCAAGGCGGTGAACCAGATGATCGTGGGGGCCGCCTTTGCGGCGATTGCCGAGTCCTTCAGCCTAGGGGTAAAAAGCGGCCTGGACACGGAAACCCTTTACCGGGCGATCAAGGGCGGCTGGGCGGGCTCAAAAGTTCTGGATGTGGCCGCCGCGGATCTGCTTTCCCGGGAGTTCAAACCCGGCGGAACCGTGGACATCCACTGGAAGGATCTGAACATTGCCCTGAGCCTTTCCCGGGATACAGATGTGCCGGTTCCGGTTACCGCATTGGTGCAGGAAATCTTCAAGGCCGCCCGCGCAAATGGGGACGGAAAAAAGTCACAAACCGCGGTGATCAGGCTCTGGGACGAATTGCTTAAGTAGAGTCTGTCTATAATGTGGACACATTATAGACAGACTCTAAGTAGGGATGTTTTTATGGACGCCGCTATTTTAGTTTTTTTCGGAACCTATACCCAGGGACCCCGGAGCTGGGTATGGCAACTCGCGTGTTTTATAAAAACACTGACATAATGGCCTGTATAATCTTTCCGATGGGCAGGATCGTAATGCCGATCCTGTTCTGAACGATCAGGATGATAAACAGCGCCGGCGCGCCGATACGCATGATCCGGTATTCTGTTTCCGGCGCAAGGTTCAGGCCGGAAAAAACAATGTGGCTGCCATCCAGGGGCGGGATGGGGATCAGGTTGAACAGGAAGAGCCCCAGGTTGATCGCCGCCGCGTAGTAGATAACGATGAACAGTCCCGCCAGGGGCCTTGAGTTTACGGTAAAGATATGCGGGAAAATGAAGCGCAGGGCAAGCAGAAGGATCAGGGCGATGACGAGGTTGGAGAGGGGGCCCGCCGCGGCGATCAGCGCCTTGTCCCGCCGGGGATGATTCAGCGCGTTAGGGGAAAACCGCACTGGCTTTGCCCAGCCGAAACCCGCCACCAGGATGAAGATAAACCCGATAATATCAATATGCCGCAGGGGGTTCAAAGTGAGCCGTCCCTGATCCTTCGCGGTGGTATCCCCCAGGGCATAAGCGGCACGGGCATGGCAATACTCGTGAACCGTCAGGCCTATGATGATGCCGGGAAGTGAATAGAGGGTGTTTTGCCAGTTCATGTTTAGCTCCTTTCAGGGATTAGTTAACTTAAGGATCCATTCAATCCAGCCGCGAACGGTTGAAGAACGCCGTTTGATAGTGGTTGAATTAATTGAAAGATTGGCCTTAGCCATAATACGGCATATTGTTTGTTTTTCCGGGATTGTTCCAGCCTTCATTGTTAATTCAAAAACCCTTTTAAATACCGGTCGCTCCAAAATTTTTTGAACCAAGGCAAGATTTTTTGCTTTATATCGTTTAGCCATTATTTGCTGTGTATCCAAAGTTAAATGGTATTCTCGTTCTCCATTTTCGTTATCCGTCCGGGTTACTAATCCTAAATATTCACATGCTGAAATATAATAACTGGTCTGCCGGGGATCAAAGCCATATTTTAAGGTAACTTCATCAGGAGTAAGGCCCTTTTCAAATAGAACAGATAATAAATCAACAACCCGGGGGAAGAAATCAGCTTGCGGAAATGTTATATCCGGCTCGCTTGTTTTTTTGATATTGTTTGATATGTTTGTAATATCATCCAATAAAATATCTTCATCCGCAAAAGTATATGCCAGGTGCTTTATCAATTGTATTGAATTACAATACATGGGATCTTCAAAGGTATATTTAAAAACATGAAAAATATCATTTGAAAATATGAATAAAATGGGAATAATTGGTTTGCTGATTTTTTGCTCCCATAAACGGTAGGGATAATAAAGTTGTCGTATGAGCATATCTTCCGCTGCAATATTTTTTGCTTCACAAATACAAAATGCTTCCGGGCTTTCATAGCCGGCGTCTATCTCAATTTGTGCATTTTGTACCTTTATTAGATGCTTTTTCTTTGGATCGATGGAATCTTTAATAGAATATTGAAAATGTCCCGAGGACATTCTCCCAAACACCGTAAAATGAATTTCTTCAGAATTCATAATATCCTTGATAATCCCGCTGTTATAAGCAAACAAAAGCGCCGCTGCTTCACTGTAAAGATTGGTATAATCCAACGTTTGCAGTTCAGGAACAATAACTGGCTGCGGTTGATCGTCTATGGAATAATCAACCTTTAGATGGGTTTTAAATGGCCCTATAAGATATTCTCCTCTGGTTACAGGTAGAATAGAAAGATTGTTTTTCTGAAAAACCATGGGGAGTTGAGATGATTGATCAAATTTCGCCATAAGCCGGGCTTCTTTAACTTTATTCGTTTGGGGTCTAATACCCCGCCCCTTGGGGCGGTTAAAACTGGGGGTGCGGGGGATTTGTTCCCCCGCATACGCAAAGATTTCAATGAGAAATCTTCAATACCCCGCTGCTCTGCGGCGGGGAAATTTATTTATTTCCGATGATGAAATACAGAAGGAGCCCTTGGTAACAATTTTTGAAAGAATATTGTGTTCTTCAAATAATTTATCCCAAGCTGCTTCGATAGTTATTTTAGATGTATTTTCCATCTTTTATTTCCAGTTTTTTACCAGAACCTCATTTACATTACCTCTGCCGTCAGCAGCTGAATTAATTGCCCGCTTTGCCAATACTGTGATAATATCAAAACATTTATCCTTATAAAGCTCCCGTATAAAGGGAGTATCAGAATTACTTAACAGGCAGGGTACATTTTTTTTTGTTAAATATAAGAAAGTATCCCGGAGCCTGATTTGTTCATCATCGTTAAAACCATCCGCCTGATAACCGGTAAAATTTGTCTTGTCCTGGCTATGATAGGGGGGATCAAAGTATACAAATGATTTGTCGTTAGTTTTTTTCGCTGTAACTTCAAAGTCTCCATTCAGGATAGTAATTTTGTTTGAATTTAAATAAAGATGTACCGCCCGTAAGACCGGTTCTTCGCAGATCGCAGGATTTTTATATTTGCCATAGGGAACATTAAAAAGCCCCTGGGAATTAACCCGGTAGAGTCCATTGTAACAGGTTTTATTAAGGAATATCAGGCGGCTGGCTCTTTCTATTTCATTCAGATGGTTGAACCCTATTTTATCCCTGTCCCGAGAACGTATCTCATAATAATAAATTTCATTGTTGTGATCTTTGTGTTTTTTTAATTCCTGAATAAGTTCCTCTATATGATCTTTTACAACCCGATAGGTGAGGATAAGTTCGGCGTTAAAATCATTAATAACCGCCTTTTTGGGCTGCAAATCAAAGAGTACTGCCCCGGCGCCGACAAAAGGTTCATAGTAAGTAAGATTGTTTATGGTTTTAGGGAAGTATTTTCTTATCTCTGGTAATAGCTGACGTTTTCCCCCCGCCCATTTCAAGTAAGGTTTGAGCAGTGGATTTTTTTTTGGCATTCCCAACCCCTTCTTGAATTATTATACAGGATATACCCAATTTATCCAATGGACCTCACTGCTTCCGTTTCCCCACATACTTCTTTACAAACCCGCTGGGCCTATAGGTCATCTTTGCCTGACGTAAGCCGTCGTCGCCCAGGTCCTGCTCCCGGTTGATGTGGGTGTAATAATCGGGCAGTGAGGCGGCAAAGGCCTGGTTCATATACTGATAGATTCCCTTGTATTCACCGACGGCCTTTTCAAAATGAATGGCGAACATCTTTCCCTGGGCAAGGCTCTCCCCCAGGCACCAGCCGGCGGGTTTGCCGTCAATAAAGTAGAGCTGCCCCGCCAGGCCCAGGGGCCGGAACAGATCCAGGGCCTCCCGGGCGGCGTCGTAGTCGCCATCGCTTCCCTTGTCTGCGCGCCAGCGGTCCAGCACATCAAGGGCTTCCGGGATAAGGTCCGGTGTCAGGGGCCACTCCTGATGATCGTAGGAGCTTAAAAACTGATTCACCAGATTCCGCTTCTTGTGGTATTTCTTCCCCTCCAATTCCGCCAAATCGGTGCGGAGGTAGAGGTAGTCGAAGTTGTTCCGGTCCTCGGTGATCTCCACCCCCCACTGCTCAAGATTTTCCCGCTCCGCTTTGAGTACCGATTCGGGAATATTCTTCCAGTAATTGTGGGTGTCAAAAAGGCCGGTCAAAACTTCCCGGCCGGGAAAGGCGCAGGGGGTCAGAAAAAAGGGGCCGTGACCGGGCTGTATGCCGGAAACAATAAGGGCCCCGTCGGGGCTCCGGGAGACCCGGTACTGATAATGGCTGCGGAAAAGATAGAGGTTCGCAAAGGTGAATTCAGAGACCCCATCGGGGGCAATCGAAAGTTTTTCGTGCATTTCGTCTTTTATATCCAGGCTTATGGGCACAAAATCGGGATAACAGGGTATAAGCATATCATGTATAATACTAAACCATTTCGCCGGGGGCAAGAACTTTACCGAACCAAGGCGGGCAAAACTTGGACTTTACGGAATGGCAAATTCACCCCATAATTACCCTATGAATAAACAAGGGATAGACATTGAGGATAAGGTTCTTAAGGAACTCCTGGTCCCCCGTTTTTTAAAGTATGTCCGTTATTGGACCACCAGTGACCGCCGTATCGAGGAAACCCCCTCCAGTCCGGGGCAGTGGGAGCTGGCCAAGGCCCTGTTGGAAGAATTGAAGGGCTTAGGCATTCAGGATGTGGAACTAACGGATCATTGTTATGTGATTGCCCGGATCAACGGGACTGCGGGTAAGGAATCGGCCCCTGCGGTGGGCTTTATGGCCCATATTGATACCGCAAGCGATGTGTCCGGCAAGGATGTTAAGGCCCAGGTGCTCAGGAACTACCAGGGGCAAAAAATCAGCCTTGCGGAAGGGTATGTTCTTGACCCGGAGACCGATGCCGACCTTGCGGCCCAGCGGGGCAGGGATATCATCCATACCGATGGGACCACCCTTTTGGGGGCCGATGACAAGGCGGGTATCGCCGAAATCGCCGCCGCCCTTGAATACATTCTGAATCATCCTGAAATCAGCCACGGCCCCCTGGAAATCATCTTTACCCCCGACGAGGAGACCGGCAAGGGGCTCCCGGATTTTCCCCTGGAACGGATCAAGTCCGTCGCCTGTTATACCCTGGACGGGGGGCCTGTCGGGGAGCTTGAGGCGGAGTGCTTTAATGCCTGGAAGGCGGATATTGAGTTTAAGGGAAAGGTCATCCATGTGGGTACCGCCCGGGGAATCCTGGCCAATGCCGCACTCATGGCCGCCTCTTATGCGGCGCTGCTCCCCCGGTCGGAAAGCCCGGAAGCTACCGATGGCTACTACGGCTATTACTGTCCTATGGAAATTCAGGGGAACCTTGAAAGCGCTTCCCTTGAACTACTGCTCCGTGATTTTGACCGGAAGGATATGGATCGCCGTCTTGCCGCGCTGGACGTTTTTGCCAAGGCCATCGAAGCCCAGTTCCCCGGCGGGAAGGTGACGGTGAAGGCCAAGATGCAGTATGTAAACATGCGGGAAAAAATTGCAGAAAGACCTAAGGTGATGGAGATGCTCAAGCAGGCCTTTGACAATGCCGGGGTGGAATACCGGCTCCGTCCGATCCGGGGCGGCACCGACGGGTCCCGGCTTACGGAGTTGGGAATCCCCACGCCGAACATCTTTACCGGGGGCCGCAATTTTCACAGCCGCCTGGAATGGGTCTCCATTCCGGAGATGGCCGCCGCCTGCCGGGTGGTGATCGAATTAATCAGACTATGGGGAGACGCTTAATATGGATACCTTGGTTACTGTGTTTGGAGATATCATAAAACAGGCCATGGGGCTGACAAAAACCGCCAAGGTGGTTACCGAGCATAACGTGTATCAGGAAGGGGAGGCGGAAATACTTCCCCTGCTGGACAAGATGGTGGAAGCCCTGAGCCTGCCCGGTTCCGGGGTGGATGGTTTGGAAAACCTGGAAGACCTCCTCGCCAAAGCTGAATCGGGAAAGTCCTGTCTGTTGCTGCTTGAACACTACAGCAACATGGACCTGTCCACCTTTTCCTACTTTCTCCGCAAAGCCGGCGGCCGGGGGGAGGACATTGCCGGGGCGGTGGTTGCCATTGCCGGGATGAAGCTCACCGAGGACAATCCCGCGGTAGCCGCCTTTGCCAGCGCCTACACCCGGCTGGTCATCTACCCCAGCCGCTCCCTGCAGGGCCTGGACGCCGAAAAGGACCATGCCGAAATCGTCCGCAGCAACGGTATCAACCGCGCGGCAATGAAGGCCCTGAACGACATCAAGGTCAAGGGCAAGCTGATCCTGGTCTTCCCCTCGGGTACCCGCTACCGGCCCTGGGACCCCTCGACCAGGAAGGGGGTCCGGGAAATTGATTCCTACATCCGCTCCTTTGATTATCTGTGTCCCGTGGCGATGAACGGCGTGCTCCTCCGGGTTGGCCGGGGTGAGATGGTAGACGATCCGGTAAGCCGCGACATAATCCGGATCACTGCGGGCCCGGTCCGGTCCTGTGCGGAATTCCGGGAAAAGGCCCGCGCCGAAGCGGAGGCCTCAGGCATCGAAGACAAGAAGCAGGCCGCCGTGGACGCGGTCATGGCGGAACTGGAAGTGATGCACATCGCCGCAGAAGAGAAACGGCAGAAGCTGATTAAGTAAGGAAAGGAGAATTACAGAAACCGCAACCAAGTAAAGGCGCTATGAATGTGATTATGTCTGCAATGGCAATAATTGATTTTATCGCTAAATCAATTCACTGATATATTTAAGGGAGAATGAACCAAATGGCTTATGAACCTATCCAAATAGACCGCCAAAACCTGACTCTCATGGGTGTTCTATTTCCCGATGAACGAACCCTTGACAGTGCCGCCAATGCCATAGGCTCAAATATGTTTGAAGGTTTTGAGCCTACGCCGCAGATTATTCAGTTCTACCTTGACTGGAAAACAGGTAAGGTTTCAGAGACTGATTTTCTTTCGAGACTTAAAAGCGTAGGCGGGAATTAATCCGTACCCTTGCCTTTGAAAAAGGTTATGCTTTAAATCTGAATCCTCCCGATAATGCAGATGTTTACACCCGCTACATGTCAGGCACCATAGAAAGCGATGTAGAAAAACTCACCGCCTTAATCCTTGAATTGCTGGAGAAAAAATGAAGGCAGCGGTACTGGTGAGCGGCTTAAAGTTGAGCTTGGCCTTTTTTTGCCCCCGCGCAGTGCGGGCAGCTCGCCGTTGTTTTCTTAAAGGCCCTGCCCTTTCCCGCACAGCAATCCGGCGCTTTGCTCCCTGCGGTTTTGACAATCTTAACCGCAAGAAACACCACCGCCAGCGCAACAATCGCCAGAATAATTACCAATTCAAAATTCGCATTCACTATAAATACCTCATTTAAAATCCCAACAGGTTTCCTGTTTGATACACAATACAGCCTATCACCCAGCCCAAAGCAAGCAAAAAGACGATTTCAAAGCCCATCCATTTTGCGCCGATTTCAGCCTTCATCGTAGCCAGGGCCGCAAAGCAGGGGGGGATGGTCAGGGTAAAGAGCATGAACACCAGGGCCACCAGAGGCCGCATGTTTGGGTCCCCTGTGATGGCGTCCCGGAGGCCCTCGCTTTCCTCGTCCTCTTCGGCGCCAACCCGGTAGAGGATGCCCAGGGTGGAGACTACCACTTCCTTGGCGGCAAAGCCTGTTACCGAAGCCGCCGCGAGTTTCCAGCCGAAGCCCAGGGGCCGGAAGATAGGCTGGATGAAGTGCCCGAGCCGTCCCGCATAGCTGTGTTCCAGTTTAGCCTGGGCCCTTGCGGTTTCGAGCAGGGCTTCCAGTTCTTCCTCACCGGCCTGGGGATTTTCCGCAGTAAAGGCCGCCGTCAGATCCGCCTGCTCCGGGGCGGAAAGTTCGTATGCCGGGAAGCTTGTAATCGCCCAGATGAGAATCGCCGAGGCCAGAATGATGGTTCCCGCTTTTTTGACGTAATGCCAGGTTTTTTCCCACACATGCCAGAGCACCCCCTGCAGGGTAGGAGCCCGGTAGGGGGGCAGTTCCATCACAAAGGGGGTGGGGTCTCCTTTCAGGACCGTATGCTTAAGAAGAAGGGCTGCCAAAAGCGACAGGACCGCGCCGCAGGCGTAGATCACTATCACCATACTGGCTGCATGGGCGGGGAAGAAGGCCGCCGCCAAAAGCACATGGACCGGCAGTTTTGCGCCGCAGCTCATCAGGGGGGTGATCAGCACGGTGATGATCCGGTCCCGCCGGCTCTTGAGTGTCCGGGATGCCATGATCGCCGGCACCGAACAGCCAAAGCCCAGCATCATGGGGAATATGGACTGGCCGTGCAGACCGAAGGCGTGGAGTAGTTTGTCCGTGGCAAAAGCCGCCCGGGACATATAGCCAACATCTTCCAGAATGGACAGCAGAAAAAACAGTATTACTATTAACGGTACAAAGGAGAAAACCCCGCCGACCCCGCCGATGATACCGTCCACGATAAGGGACTGCAGGAGCCCCTCGGGCAATACTTTAAGAAAGAGGCTGCTTAAAAGGCCGAAGAAACTTTCGAACCAGCCCATGGGATATTCACCCAACAGGAAGGTAAGCTGGAACACGCTCCAAAGGACCAGAATAAAAATCGGCAGCGACAGGAAGCGGTTCATAATCACCTTGTCTACAGCTTCGGTAAGGGAGAAATCCGTGTGCTTAAGGATTTTGATGGATTCCCGCACCGCCCCCCGGATATAACCGTATCGCTGTTCGGTAACGATGATTTCAGAATCCTTACCAAAGTGCTTGTCCAGCCAGTCAACCGCTTCCCGTGCGGCGGCCTCAATCTGCGCCGCCCCCGCATGTTCCTTAAGCCGCTCGCAGGCATTTGAATCCTTTTCCAACAGTTTTACTGCGAGCCAGCGCACCGGATACCTGGCGCTGAACTCCTTGTCGGCGGAGATAAGTTTTTCCAGAATTGCAAGTTTGGATTCTATCTCATCACCGTAATGTATCGAATGTGAATCTGGCGGAGCAATCACAGAGGCGTCAATGGCATCCAGCAGCGCATCAATACCAATACTGCGGGGACCGATGGTTTTGACCAGGGGAATACCCAGGGTGGTGGACAGGTTTTTATCGTCGATAAGGATACCCTTGGCTTCGGCCTCGTCGCTCATGTTAAGCGCCCCGATAACCGGGATACCCAGTTCCTGAAACTGGAGACAGAGGTAGAGGTTCCGTTCCAGATTGGTGGAATCCAGCACATCAACGATGATATCGGGCTTTTCGTCCAGGATAAAATCCCGGGCCACCACCTCGTCGATGGAATAGGCGGTAAGACTGTAAATGCCGGGAAGGTCGATAAACCGGTACTGCTTGTCTCCCCGGACCCGGATGCCCTCCCGTTTTTCCACGGTAACCCCCGGATAGTTCCCCACCTTGTGGTGGGCTCCGGTGATGGCGTTAAAGAGGGTGGTCTTGCCGGAATTGGGATTCCCCGCCAATGCAATGGTCAGTTTGCCCGCGGCCTGCGGAGTATCTGCGCTTCGGGAACGGTTGGTATCACTCATAGCGCACCTCCATTTTTACCATTGGCGCCGCCGGTGGAAGATTCGGCGGGGGACGTACTTTTAAACAGGGGATCCACGCCGGACAGGCGGCCCCCTCCGAATAAGCGCCCGATCAAGGGTCGGGCGGCATCCCGCGCAGCGGACCAGTCGCCCACGGGCTCCACTTCGATCCCCGCAGCTTCGTAACGGCGGATTAGAATGTCATAACCCCGGATCCGTACCTGCAGAGGACCCCGGAAAAAGCCCGCCCGGACCACAGCGCCTTCGGTCCCGGCGGTAAACCCCATGTCGGCTAAACGCTTGCCGACTTCCTTCCCCAGAAGCACCCGGGCTACCGTAAAAGAGGCGCCCCTGGGAGTGTCGGATAAAAACATCATTATGCTCCCCCGAAGGCTGATCTATTATCAGCCTTCATTTGTTAGCATACTATAACTAAAAAACAAAGTCAACCGAAAATTTGCCGGAACTAACAAATTCCCAAAAGTTTATGGCTCCTGCACTTTCAGGGTGAGCAGCAACGGCAGATGATCACTCAGGCCCGCTCCGGTCCGGGGGTTATAGGCGTTGGGAAAGCCACGGGAATTGGTAAAGGGCTGCACGTTGACCACCGTACAATCCTCAAAGTCCCAGTCTTTTTTATCAAAAAGGGACTCACTCAATAGAAAATGATCGATGGTTTCCCACGCATTTTTGTAGTAATAGGAACCGTCCTGCAGCTCACTTTCCCAGGGTGAGTATAAGACGGTTGCGCCGGGGCCAAAATAGGACGATACGGGGGGCTTTTTCCGGCTCAGGATAAGAAAATCCGCCTGCTTTTTTTGAACCAGTGCACGCTGCGCCGCCTCATCGGAATCATCGTAGAACCCCGCAAGGTCCGCTGCCTGGGGATCGTCGGGGATAAGGGCGCCCAGGAAGGCCCCGGCCTGGCGGTAGAATTCGTCATGATTTTCGTTCAGGTCCCCCATGATAAGCGCCGGGACGCCCTGCAAGTCCGTTTCCCGCAGCCGCCGCAGGATTACCCGCGCCGATGCCCGCCGCAGGGATTCGGTGGCCTCATCCCCCCCAAGCTTCGATTTCCAGTGGCAAATGAAAAGCGCCAGGGGCCTGCCCTGCGGCTCAACCCATACCTCCATCACCGGCCGGGGGGTCGTCTCCGCGCTATTGCTAAAGGAATGGGCCCGGGTCCGGCTCAGGGGAAACCTGCTCAGCACCCCAATACCCAGGGACGCGCCGGGATTATTGGCGAAGAAGCTCCACCGGTAGCCGTATTTTGCGAGGGCGCCCTGGGCAAGGTCCTCCAGCACCCGGGCATTCTCCACCTCCTCCAGGGCCAGAATATCAGGGGACCCCTGTTCAAGGTGATCGATGCCCTGGGCGATGGCATTCAGCCTGGCCGAATACTTCTCCCCGGACCATCCCGCCGAATCCAGGTACTCCTCGTACTCGGCGCCGTTTTCTTCCCCGTCAAAAAGGGCCTGCAAGTTCCAGGTCATGATGCTGATGGTCCCCCCTTTTCCCTCATTTGACGCGCCGTCCTCTCCCCCTGCCATCTCGCACCCGCCGCAGGAGAGCAGTAAAACCGCCGCGCATGTTATCAGAAAAATTTGTTTCATAAAAATTCTCCTACATATATAGGGCACTCGCATGTGTGGCGATTCAATCAAAACTGATTTTTTTTCAAAATTCGATGAGATTCTCTTATAAAGATTTTGGGATGACTTGCACCCCCCTATGTGATGAATATTGAGCCTGCGGGCTCTTGAAACATCTTGAAAACCTTACTATACTATGACGATTATCGCAGTTTTAAGGAGTATGCGAAACAGAGTTTCGCTTCCGATTGAAAGAGCAAGGAGTAACAGGCAAGATGAGCATCGATATTACCAAGATGCGGAACATCGGAATCAGCGCGCATATCGATTCAGGGAAAACAACCCTTTCCGAACGTATTCTTTTCTATAGTAACAAAATACACGCCATCCACGAAGTCCGGGGCAAGGACGGGGTGGGGGCGACCATGGACCACATGGAACTTGAGCGGGAGCGGGGCATTACCATCCAGTCCGCCGCTACCCAGGTTGAATGGAAGGAACACACCGTCAACCTTATCGATACCCCCGGACACGTGGACTTTACCATCGAGGTTGAGCGGTCCCTGCGGGTGCTGGACGGGGCCATTCTGGTGCTCTGCGCGGTCGGCGGGGTGCAGTCCCAGTCGATCACCGTGGACCGCCAGCTTAAGCGTTACCACGTCCCCCGGATCGCCTTTATCAACAAATGCGACCGTACCGGGGCCAATCCCTTCAAGGTGCGGCTCCAGTTGCGGGAAAAATTGGGACTGAATGCTGTTCTTATCCAGATCCCCATTGGCCTTGAGGACAAACTTGAGGGCATGGTGGACCTTATCACCATGAAGGCGGTCTATTTTGACGGCGATCAGGGCACGGAGATCCGTTTTGCGGAGATTCCTCCCCATCTTAAGGCGGATGCGGACAAGTACCGGGAGGAGTTGCTGGACGCAGTTTCCATGTTCTCCGACGAACTGGCCGAGCTCTTTTTGGGCGGCGAGGCCATCCCCGAGGATCTGATCCACCAGGCTATCCGCAAAGGGACCCTGGCGGAGCAGTTTGTGCCGGTTATGGTGGGTTCGGCCTATAAAAACAAGGGAATTCAGCTGCTGCTGGATGCGGTAAACAACTATCTGCCCAATCCCACGGAAGTTAAGAACTACGCCCTGGACCTGGACCACAACGAGGAACGGAAAGAGCTGGTCAGCGACGACAAGAGCCCCACGGTGGCCCTGGGTTTTAAGCTTGAGGACGGCCAGTACGGCCAGCTCACCTACGTGCGAATCTACCAGGGGAGCCTGAAAAAGGGCGAAGAACTGATCAATACCCGGGCCCGGAAGCGCTTCAAGGTCGGCCGTCTGGTGCGGATGCACTCCGACAACATGGAAGATATTACCGAAGGGTCCCCCGGGGACATCGTGGCCCTTTTCGGGGTTGATTGCGCTTCCGGGGATACCTTCTGCGGCGGCGGTCTTAACTACGCCATGACTTCGATGTTCGTCCCCGAGCCGGTTATCTCCCTGGCCATTACCCCCAAGGACAAGAAGTCTGCGGATCAGATGGCCAAGGCCCTGAACCGCTTTACCAAGGAAGACCCCACTTTCCAGACCTACGTGGACGCAGAATCCAACCAGACCATCATCAAGGGGATGGGGGAACTTCACCTGGAAGTGTACATTGAGCGGATGCACCGGGAGTACGGCTGCGAAGTTGACACCGGTATGCCCCAGGTTGCCTACCGGGAAGCCATTCAGGGCCGGTCGGAATTCAACTATACCCACAAGAAGCAGACCGGCGGTTCCGGTCAGTACGGCCGGGTGGCCGGTTACATGGAACCCTGGGACGGCGGGGACTACGAATTTGTGGACAGCATCAAGGGCGGTTCCATACCGAACGAGTATATCCCCAGCTGCGATAAGGGATTCAAAGAGGCGGTCAAAAAGGGCAGCCTGATTGGATTCCCCATCGTCAATATCCGCTGTGTGATCAACGACGGGGCCTCCCATCCGGTGGACTCCTCGGACATCGCCTTCCAGCTGGCCGCCATCGGCGCCTTCCGGGAAGCCTACGGTAAGGCCAAGCCCTGTATCCTGGAGCCGATTATGAAGGTTTCCGTGGAAGGGCCCACCGAATTCCAGGGAAACATTTTTGGTTCGCTAAACCAGCGTCGTGGTATAATATCCGCATCCACCGAGGACGGAACCTTCTCCCGGGTAGAAGCCGAAGTTCCCTTGAGTGAAATGTTCGGCTATTCCACGATTCTCCGGTCTTTGACCCAGGGGAAGGCGGAATTCACCATGGAATTTGAAAAGTACGGAAAGGTTCCCGCCAGCATTTCCGAGGCCCTCATCAAGGAGTATGAGGAAAAACGCAGAAAAGAGCAGGGAAGGTAATAGTATGGTTAAACAGGAACTTATACAGCGCAGTCCGGTCCGGGTGTTCGAGAAATCCATCCACGGCGGGCTTAAAGCCGGGGAAATCGGCGTCATTGCGTCCCAGAGCGGCATCGGGAAGACCTCGGTGCTGGTTCAGATAGCCCTGGACAAACTGCTCCAGGCCCAGAAGGTGATCCATGTATCATTCACCCAGCATACCGATTATGTGCTGGCTTGGTACGAGGATATCTTTGACGAGTTCATCAAAAAGAAGAATCTGGAAAATGCCCGGGACGTTAAGGCCGAGGTGGTCAAAAACCGGGTGCTGATGAATTTCAACCAGGACGGAATTTCCGCCGATCAGATCCTGCGGAGCCTGCGGGCGATGATCGTGGACGGCGGCTTCAAGGCTGAGGCGCTCATCATCGACGGCTTCGACTTTTCCAGGATGGATCGGGAGCGGCTTGCCAATGTTAAGCAATTCGCCAACGAACTGGGTCTTGAGGTGTGGTACAGCTGCACCGTGTCCGCCGGGGAATCCCAGTACACCAGGCAGAATGTTCCGGTCCTTATTAAGGATTATGCGGATCTTATTGAATCGGTGATCGTGCTGGAACCCAAGCCGGACCACATCAGCCTTACCGTGTCCAAGGACCGGGACACCTACAACCCGGCGTCTATGGCGCTTAAGCTTGATCCCAAGACGCTGTTGATTCAGGAATAGTTATAGCCACCCATTGATTAACGTATAACGTGAAAGGTTTACGATGTTTTTTGTTGCCCGATAAAGAAATACGCAGCATTTTAGGGCAACAAAAAATATGCCGGAGAAAAACCCCATAAAAGTCATAGGCCCGACTGGGGTTTTTCGCAGGCCAAGCCGCTACTGCGGCGAAGCGTAAACTGTATGTTATGCGACATAACCCCCAATTTTTTGTATTGACAATAGAAGTAAACCATTATATCATATCAAAATATATGGAGGATTTTATGAATAAATTGTTAAAGTATAACTCTATGATAATAATTTCAGTCTTGTTAATGTCATGTGCTACAACTGTAAAATTTCAGATAGAACATCCCCCGTTGGTTGATATGCGTAATGTTAATACTATTACTGTTATTCCATTAGAATGGAATAATAATGAACCATATGGTTATCTTGCAAATGATTTAACTAAATCTTTAACTGCTGGAATAAAAAGACAAAAAAATTATAATTTTATAGATCCCAACATATTAAAAAACATGGGTGCATTATATTATTCTGAATATGTCGATGTATATATACTTTGTAGAATTATCGATGTTAAATCTTATGATGAAAGCGAAAAGAAAGAAGAGACAGATGGGGAAAAAACTAAAACAAAAAAATATGTTACAAGAACAGTAACGGTTAGTATAGAATATAAATATATTCGTGCAATAAATAATGAGGTATTAGGAACTTTTAATAAAGATGCGGTATCAAGTGTAACTTTTGATGATTCAGACAGATCATCAAAGTGGTGGGGTGAATTATTACTTGATATCTTTCTCCCAAAAGGGAAACCTGTAGAAAAAATTGCTAAATCCGCAGTACAGAAATTCTCAAATGATATGAATAAAGAACTTCTTATATGAACAACGGTAGAAAAGAGAACGATTGAAGAAAGCACCGGAAAAAATAAAATGTTTGACGAAGCAAAGAAAATGGTTAAAAGAGAGAAATATTTTGAAGCATTGGTATTATATAAGAATATATACGAAGAAACAGGTAGTGTTGTTGCCGGTTATAATACGGCACTTTTACTTGAAGCAAACGACCAATTTAACGATGCTCTTGCATTATTGGAAGAATTGGATGAAAAAATAGTAAAAACCGGGTTAAATAGCCCTCCTTTTATAAAAAATGAAATAAAAGTACTAAAAGCATTGATTGGGGATTTAGAAATAGTAGATGAATATAAAAAATAGCAATATGTAGTAGGGGGTTACGTCGCATAATGAGACTGTCGGAAAAGTCATTCTGCAGAAAAAATACGTCTTTAAATGAGTGTTTTACAGTAGTTTCAAGGCATAAAACGAGGGTAAAATTTTGCATGAAAGGGTTTTCCGACAATCTCAACATACGCTATGCGTAATTTTTTTTGAACCGGTGGGAAAATATTATAAAAAATGATGTCGGTTTAAGTTTTAAGTCATACTAAAGCAATTGGACTTGTTCAACAACCCGGTTGGTTTTTGAACAAGTCCTTTTTAAGCGGTTGTTGTTCAGAAACTGAAGTTTCTGAACAACTCTATTGTAATTTTTAGGGAGAATGGTATGAATGAAAATACGGAAGTGAATAAACTAATAAATGAATTCTGTAATTTTAATGAAGTTCAGGCAATAGCACTTGGTGGCTCCAGAGCCACAGAACGATCAGATACTAAATCCGATTATGATTTCTATATTTATTTAGAAAGAAATTTAAATTCTGAAATTCGCTACAAAATATTATCAAACTACTGTAGTATTATTGAGGTAGGAAATAATTATTGGGAATTGGAAGACAATTGTAAACTCAATAACGGTATTGATATTGATATAATATATAGAGATTTGTACCAAATTACAAAAAATATTGCCGATGTTGTTGAAAATGGAAATAGTTACAATGGTTTTACTACGTGTTTATGGCATAATATATTAACATCAAAAATAATTTATGATAAAAATAATATACTAAAAAAAACAAAAGAACGTTTTTCAATTCCTTATCCAAATAAATTAAAAGAAAACATAATAAAAAGAAATATGACATTACTCTCTGGTTCGCTGGTGTCGTATGATAAACAAATAATAAAAAATATAAAAAGAAATGATATGGTCAATTTAAACAATAGAATTACGGCATTTCTTGCCAGTTATTTTGATATTATATTTGCAATTAATGAACTGCCAAATCCGGGAGAAAAACGTCTTGTTGAAATTTCTATAAAGGAATGTAGAATATTACCGAATGGATTTGAAAATAATATAAATAGTTTATTTCATTGTATAAATAACGATAAACTAAATACAATTGATATAATAGAAACTATTGTTTGTGAATTAAAGAAAATATTATAAAAACAAAAAATTACTTCGCATAACAACACCCGGTTTACGCATCGAGGGCGATAGGTTTATGAGGTTTTACAACATCCACCTACGAATAGCCTGCGCCACTCCGCCGTGTTCAACGTCGCCGGTAATTGCGCCGGCGATTTTTTTTAGCTCATCGGTCCCGTTGCCCATGGCAATGCCGAGTCCCGCATAGCGGATCATTTCCATATCGTTGGCGCTGTCCCCGATAGCAATACTGTTTTTCCGTTCAATCCCCAGAGCCTCCAGCATTACCTTCATGCCCTTGGCTTTACTTTCCCCTTTGATGATACCTTCGGAATAGCCATGCTGGGGAAAAAAATCGAAGGCGTTTCCCAGGACCGCTTCTTCTTCCGCGGTCACATAGCCGCCCATGGTGATCTTTGAAATGATCGCTCCCGCATATTTGGTGCGGAAATCATCCGCGCTTGAGATGATCCGCATTTCGGTGTATTCCCGGTTAAGGCCGATGTTGTACAGATCCGTTTCGCCTTCAAATACGATCCACTTGTCACTGTTGAGGTAGAGGCCGCAGGCGGCGCAGAGCACATCTTCGGCAATCCATTTGCTGTAAATGGTTTTGCCCCCAAGGACCACCTGTGCGCCGCCGCCGGCGATGATGCCGTCTACCCAAGCTGCGTTCTGCAATTCGGGGGGGATGTTTGCCATGGCCCTGCCGGTGTTGAGGAACACCTTGTGGCCCTGCTGCCGGGCCTGTTCAATCGCTTCGATATCTTCGGCAAAGGGGCCCTGCCGCTTATACACGATGGTTCCGTCGATGTCAAGAAAGAGCGCCTTTGGTATCAGCATGGCATACTCCTTATACGGCGCAGTTTCTAACGCAGCTTTTTTTCAGCCTGAACAGCATTACTACCAAAAGACTTGAGTAGATAACGCAGCTGTGGTAACCCCAGGCTTCGCCGATGTAACGGTTAGTAAGGCCGAAGCCGTACTGTATGATCCCGCTTACGGTAAAGGCGATGCCGATCATGGCGCTGCTCATGGTCTGGGCCTTTTCCCTGAAGACCCCGACGCTGATTGCCAGTATGGTGGGCCAAAGCACGGCGATAAAGGCGCCGGTTAAGGGAAGTATCCAGATGCCCCGCCGGCCCAGGCTGAAACCGGCGATGTACAATGCAACGGTAGCCAGGGCCGCGCAAAGAAGGCTGTTGATGTAGCCGAACTTTTCAATTACGAAACCGCTCAGGAGCCGGGAGAGGGTGTATACAATAAAGAAGCTTGAAACAAAGAGCGCCCCGGCGGTGCTGGGATCCAGGCCGTACACATCCTGCAGAAAAAGGCCGCTCCAGGCAATGGTGCCGCCGTCTATGGAACCGCTGAGTCCCAGAATCACCCCGAAGGTCCAGACCATGGGTTCCCTTAATGCATCAAAGAAGGATATTTCTTTTACCGCAGTCAATTTCCCCTCTGACGCCCCGGGGTAACGGGCGATAAGGCTTATGATCATCATGATGAATACCGGGATCAGGGCCAGGGGATAGATGTGCTGCCAGCTTAGGGAAAATCGATTGACCACGAGGCCCGCGAATCGGGGGCCGGTGATAGCCCCAAGGCCGTAAAAAAAATGCAACAGGCTCAGCATCAGGCCGGATCTGACGGTAAAGATCCGGACCCCCATGCCGTTCAGGCCAATCTCAAAAAACCCGAATCCCGACTGGATGATAAGGTACAGGGCCGCGGCCATCCAGAAACCGGCGGCAAAAAAGATGGCGGCCATCCCAAGGCCGATCAGGATAAAGCCCGTAATGATGGTTTTTTTTAATCCGAAACGGCTCATAAAAACGCCGGAAATAATGCAGAAGATGACGGCGGTAAAGGAAATCATGGCGACCATAAGCCCCTGATCGCCGTGTGAAGCCCGGAAACTGTTTTTGATCAGGGGGAAGGTAACCCCCTTCATGCTGTTGAGGTAACCGTAGAGCATCATATCCCCGTAGATGACTATGAGCAGCAGTATGTTTGGGGATTTGCCTGCGGCTGTTTTTTTATTCATAAAAAAATAGTAGCCCATATCGAAAACCGTCGCAAGGATGCGGATGACGCAGCTGCGCTCCCCCGCTTGCGGCAAAGGACCCTGAGGGGTACACTGTAGGCATACGGAGTGATCATGACCAGGGGAATACTTATCGCAGGAAACGAATCGACACTCAGCGCCGCCATTGCCGCAGAAGCGGCGAAGCGGGTGGAACATTATGCGGCGGCCCTTATCCCCAACCGCCTTTCGGAACAGATCCGCAATGACCCTCCCCGGCCCCCGGTCTCCGGGACAAAAAAATCCCCGGCCAGGCAAACCGGGACAACGGGAGATTTGCCCGCGGGCGTGGAGATTCCCCTGCAGTGGAACCCGGGTAGTCCCATTGCGGCCCGCAGCCTGATCCTTGCGGCGGAGAACCGGCTGGAGCATCTTGATGAGGCGATTCTGATCTGCACCCCCCCTTCGATACGCCGCCGCTCTGCGGATCTTCTGCCCGCCGATATTGAGATAATGGCAAACGATCACATTAAGGGCTGGTTTTTTTTGGTTCGGGAACTGGCCCAGCTTTTTCGGACAAAAGAATCGGGAACCCTGGCGTTGGTGCTTTCCGACATGGGAAGCGCCGGCAGTAAAGACGACCGGGTCGATCTGCTGGGGCCCGCAGTGGCTGCCACCTTTCGCGCCTTTGCCCAAAGCCTCCTGTCCTCTGCCTATGACGAACCCTATCTGACCATGGCCTTCTCCTCACCGGAGATCGCCGACGAGGGCAGTTTTGCCGCCTTTGTTTTTAAACAAGTTGATGAAGGCAACAAGCGCAACAACGGAAGGTGGCACAAGTACGGCAAGCTGAACCTTTTCAGGTAAAGTACGAAACCCCTGCTTCGAAAATATTCTGCCTCTTGTTCCCCGGAATGTTGATGTGCACAAACTCGCCCCGCCGTTCCGAATGGCCCATCTTTCCCAGGATCCGGCCGTCGGGGCTGGTGAGCCCTTCAATTGCAAAATCCGATCCGTTGGGATTGTCCGGCTCCGCCAGGGTTGGGTTGCCCGCCGCATCGGCGTAGCAGAAGGGGACCTGCCCGGTTCTGAAAAGAGCCTCCCCCTCTTCGCGCCGGATCGCCAGCCGGCCTTCGCCGTGACTGACGGGGATCACATGCACTGCGCCGCTTTCTTCCCGGGCGAGCCAGGGGGACAATTTCGACATCACCCGGGTGCGGACCATCCGGGAGACATGACGGCCGATGCGGTTAAAGGTGAGGGTGGGCATTGTTGCATCCGCCTGTTTGAAAGCGCCGTAGGGCACGAGCCCCAGTTTGATCAGCGCCTGGAAGCCGTTGCAGATACCCAGCATCAGGCCGTCCCGTTCTTCCAGCAGCCTGGTTATCTCACCGGCAATAGCCGGGGATCGCAGCACATTGGCAATGAACTTCCCCGAACCGTCCGGCTCGTCCCCGGCGCTGAACCCGCCCGAGAGGGCCACGATTTGGGCTTCCGCAATAGCTTCCGCAATTTCTTTGGTTGATTCGGCGATATCTTCCCGATTCCGGTTTCTGAATATCACCAGACGAGTCCGCGCCCCCGCTTCCCGGAAGGCCCGTTCCATGTCCCATTCACAGTTGGTTCCCGGAAAGACGGGAAGTACTACCAAGGGTGAGGGATGACGGGAAGATCTTTGTCCGGGGCTTGCAGCGGAGCCAGAAGCATCTGCGCCGGCTGCTGCACAGACAGAGGCGGCGGCGCTTATTAAATCTGATGGGACCGCGATGTCCGCCGGATTACCCGGAGGGGAACCCCGACCTGCGGCCTCGGCGGAATATTCGGAGGCGGCGGGGGTCTCGGCGGCGGTGGCGCCAGTGGAGGTCTGGGGGTAGACCCGGGCCAGGGGGTACTCGTAGGCCCGGCGGAGTACCGCCAGGGGGACCTCGGTCGCTTCGGCTTCGGGGCGGCCTTCGGTGTCCGCCGTGGCTGAAGCCGCAGCGCCGGCGGTGATACGGAAGAGCGGTTCTTCAATGGTCCGGGCGGCGAGCGCCCAGGAACCGGCCCCGGCGAGGATTGCGGCGGCCTTGCCCGCTTTAGTTTTTCTGTCAAAGTCCGGGCCGTCAATTTCAACCAATACCGATCCCTGATACTCAACCGAGCCCGGGAAGCGAAGGTTCCCTTCTTGATAACAGGAACATTCGGCAAGGACGCTGCTTTCCGCCTGCACACCGGTGTTGTTTCCAAAGGCCATGATCGCAAGGCTCACCGCAACGCCGCCGCTTTGCACGGGATAGGCGGCGCGGACCAGGCCGGCGGCGGAGAGTTCCGCCAATGTATCCATGTTTGCCCTGAAGGTTTCCCATTCAGTTTTTGCGGCCCCCGATCCGGCGATGTCTCCCGCATTCTGCGCCAGAAGGATGATGGCGTTTCCCGGTTTGCCGCTTAATGCGCCGGAGCGTACCGATGCTGCGGGGGCGGTTCCGGCAGCAAAGGCCACCAGTGTCGGGGGCACGGTGATGTCCACGCCGTGGGCGGCGTCACGGTAATTGCCGGACATGGAATCCTTGCCGCCTATGGCGGGGATGCCCAGGGCAAGCTGGGCTTCCAATGCGCCAAGCAGGGCGGCGGCAGGCTTGCCCCAGGTTTCAGGGCTGACCGGGCGTTCAAAATATTCCTGAAAGCTTAAGCGGGCCTTCCATAGGTTGCCCCCAAGGCAGGCGAATTTTGCCAGCGCTTCCCGGACGGAACCCTTTGCGCCTTCGTAGGGATTCTGTTCCATCAGTTCAGGATCGTAGCCAAAGCTCATCAGGCTTGCGGTACGGCTCTGCTTTTCCAAAGACGGCAGTAATGCTGCGATACCACATTCGGGACTTCCCTGTTCGCCGCCGCCCCAGGGGAACAGCACCGATGACGCCCCGATGGAACCGTCAAAGCGTTCCTGCAATCCCCGGCGGCTACCCGAGCGGAGGGACGCCAATTCCCGTTCAAGCTTGTCCAACAGAACTACTACGGGGGCCACAGCAGAATCGGTGTATGTGGGATCATCATATTTTGAATCATCATTTGATCGGATCGCCCTAAGGCTGACCCTTGCGGAACGGGGCGCACCGTTGGAGTTGAGAAATTTTCGGGAAAGGTCAACGATGGTTTTGTCCCGCCATTTCATGCGGAGCCGGGGGGCATCACCGCTGTCAGCCGGATTACCATGGGTGATCGGGTTACCACAGGTAACTGGGTCACCTCCGGTGACCTGGCCACTTCCGGTGACCTGAGCAATGATCACCGCGTCGAGGTTTTCGGCGGCAGCAAGGCGGATGAAGGCCTCCGCATCGGCGGCGGCGACTACTACCGCCATCCGCTCCTGGGATTCGGAGATCCCCAGTTCAATGCCGTCAAGACCTGAGTATTTTTTTGGCACCGCGTCCAGGTTGATGTCCAGGCCGTCGGCGAGTTCACCCACCGCAACCGAGACGCCTCCGGCGCCGAAGTCGTTGCACCGTTTGATCAGGGCGGTGACGGCGGGGTTGCGGAACAGACGCTGGAGTTTCCGTTCTTCCACGGCGTTGCCCTTCTGCACCTCCGCCCCGGCGGTCTCCACCGATTCACCGGTGTGCACCTTGGAGGAACCGGTGGCGCCCCCGATGCCGTCCCTGCCGGTTTTGCCGCCCACCAGGATCACCGCATCCCCCGGGGCGGGTTCTTCCCGGCGCACCCACTTTGCGGGAACCGCCGCAATAACCGCCCCCAGTTCCATCCGCTTTGCCAAAAAACCGGGGTGGTAAAATTCCGCCACCTGCCCCGTGGGCAGCCCGATCTGGTTACCGTAGGAGGAGTAGCCCGCGGCGGCGTTATGGGCAATCTTGATCTGGGGCAGCTTCCCCGGCAGGGTCCGGTCAAGGCTTTCCCTTGGGTCCCCGCCGCCTGAGATCCGCATGGCCTGGTGTACATAGGCCCGCCCGGAAAGGGGGTCCCGAATCGCGCCCCCCAGACAGGTTGCCGCCCCGCCAAAGGGTTCAATCTCCGTGGGGTGGTTGTGGGTTTCATTCTTGAAGAGGAGCAGCCAGGGTTCGGTAGAATCTTGCTCGGCGGAATCCGGCTGCGATGAATCACTGTTGCTGAACTCGGCGTCGATCCTTACCGTGCAGGCGTTGATCTCCTCCGACTCATCCACATCATCCGCAAGGCCCCGTTTTTTTAAAACCTTGGCGCCCAATGTCGCCATGTCCATGAGGGAACGTTTGCGGCTTTCCGCAGCGGCGCCGAAGACTTCCCGGCGGGCCTCTTCGTATAAATCCAGTGCGTGCCGCAGGCCGGCCCGCGGCTTCCCATCACCTGCGCCGCAATCCGTTTTCTTTTTATCACTTTCAGTCTGATCGAATTGCAGTGCGGTGGTGAAGGTGGTGTGCCGACAGTGATCCGACCAGTAGGTATCCAGGACCCGCAGTTCCGCCAGGGTGGGATCACGTTTTATCGACGCAAAATAATCGCGGCAAAATTTGAGATCCTCAAGACCCATGGCAAGGCCGTACTTTTGCGCAATGGTCCGGAGCGCCGCGTCTCCGGGGGCATTGTCTGAACTGCTGTCGCCGCCATCTGCGGCCGGGTTCGCAATAAAGCCTTCCAGGACCGGCACATCGGCGGGGATGGTATCCGCTTCCTCAAGAGATGCGGGCAGCGCCGTTGATGCCTCCCGGGAATCGACGGGGTTGATCAGGTAGCGTTTTACCGCAGCCAGGGCTTCGGCGGAAACAGGGAGCTTACCGGCCTGCAGAATAAAAAAGCGGGCGCTTTTGATGACGGGCTTAAGCGCCGCGCCGCCGGAACGGTTCGCGCCTTCCGGTAAGGCCATATTACCCGAAGGGGCTGTGCCATCCGAAGGGTCGGCGATAAGTTCTGCGCACTGTTCCGCGGAATCGGAACGCTGGTCGTACTGGCCGGGCAGGTATTCGACACCGAAAAAAACATCATCATCTTCGGCAGGAACCTCATTGCAAAAAAACACCCAGTCGCATTGGGGTTCGGAAAAAACCAGATCCGCCGCAAGCTTGAAATGGGCTTCATCAAGATAAACCGCATCGTAGCGGTTGAGGATGCGCAGGCCCTTGAGCGCGGCCAAGTCCGGGTACCTGGCTCCCAGAAAACCCGCCAGTTCCGATTGCAGCTGCCGGGCCTCAACATCAAAGCCCGCTTTCTTCTCGACAAATACCCGCCGTACTTCCATTCAATGAGTTTAATTATTATCGCCGGATCGTACAAGATTACAGGAAAGTGTTTTTCCATCTAGCAAGAAAAAAGTAAATCTCATATACTTTTTTTATGGCATTCAAGTGGGTTTCCCCTCAGGATTTTATCCCCCGGACTTTTGAGCTTTTTTCAAAGGGTGAGGGGAAGGGCTACTCGTGGCATTCATTCGGGAAGGATCTGCTTGCGGGGCTTATCGTGGGGATCGTGGCCCTGCCCCTGGCTATGGCTTTTAGTATTGCTGCGGGGGGCACGCCGGCCCAGGGCCTTTACACCGCCATCATCGCCGGTTTTTGCATCAGCGCATTCGGGGGCAGCAGGTTCCAGATCGGCGGACCCACCGGGGCCTTTGTGGTCATCATCTACGGGGTGATCCTAAAGCACGGCATGGCGGGGCTGATCGCCGCCACGGTGCTTGCGGGTCTCATGCTTATCGCCATGGGCGCAAGCGGGCTCGGCCGCTTCATCAAGTACATCCCCTACCCGGTCACCATGGGCTTTACCACCGGCATCGGGGTGCTGATATTTTCCCAGCAGGTTAAGGATTTCTTGGGGCTGGACATAGCAAAGAGTTCCCCCGGCTTCTTTGCCCAGTGGAGTGAATATTTCGGCGCCATTGGAACCATCGATCCGGCGACGGTCGCCGTGGGCTTCGGCGCCATGGGGATCATCATTTTGATACGCCGCTTTATTCCCCGCATCCCCGGCGCCGCTGTGGGGGTGCTTGCCCTTACCCTGATATGTTGGGCCTTTGCCCTGCCGGTGGAAAATATCGGAAGCCGTTTCGGCGGTATACCCGCCGGCTTGCCGGTTCCCCACCTGCCGCCCATCAGTCTGGAAGTGATACTGGACGTGTTCCCCTCCGCCTTTACCATCGCCCTACTTGCGGCGATAGAGTCCCTTCTTTCCGCAGTGGTAGCTGACGGTATGACCGGGGACCGGCACAACTCAAACACCGAACTCATCGCCCAGGGGATTGGCAATATCGCTTCGGTAATCTTCGGCGGCATACCCGCCACCGGCGCCATTGCCCGTACCGCCACCAACATCAAGTCCGGCGCCACAAGCCCCGTAGCGGGAATCGTTCACTCACTCACCCTGGTACTGTTCATTTTGCTGCTTGCCCCGGCGGCCTCCGCCATTCCCCTGGCAAGTCTCTCCGCAGTGCTGATGGTAGTTTCCTGGGATATGAGCAATGTCCCCCGCTTCATCCGCATCCTCCGCACCGCCCCCAAAAGCGATATTATCGTTCTTGTCACCACCTTTGTCCTGACCATTGCGGTGGACCTGACCTTTGCGGTTGAAGTGGGTGTGGTACTTGCGGTCTTTCTCTTTCTCAAGCGCATGGTTGAACTGGGTACGATCAAATCCGAGAATGACCAGCTTATCGCGGAGCTTGCCTATGGGGATGTTGAGAATCGGGCGCTTGCGGCAGATTCGATCAAAGCCCTTCATCAGAAAGATATTGAAGTTTACAGCATCAACGGCCCCTTCTTCTTCGGTGTGGCCGACACCCTTCAGCATGTACTTCGCAGTGTGGCAAAAAAGCCCCGGGTCTTTATCCTGCGGATGCGGAATGTCCCCGCAGTTGACTCCACGGGGATCACCGCCCTGGAATCTTTCCTGGCCCAATGCCGTCACGGCAAGATTCAGCTCATCTTGAGCGAAATCCGGGAGCAGCCCAAAAAGGCCCTTGAAAAGGCGGGCTTCTTCAGCGAGATTGGCAGGGAAAATGTGCTGGACACTTTGGACGATGCCCTTGGGTGGGCGGAAAAGGAACCTGCCTATTGAGTTTAATTTATACGGAGGAGAAACAGTATGAGTAATTATCCAAAAACAATGAAGGCGCTGGTGGCGTATAGTAAAACCGATTACCGGTTTGAAAGCGCATACCCCACGCCGGAATGCGGAGATGATGATATCATCATTAAAGTCGAAGGCTGCGGAATCTGCGCCGGAGATGTAAAATGCCAGCATGGCGCGGCGATGTTCTGGGGGGACGATATCCAGCCCTCATGGGTTAAACCGCCCTTTATTCCCGGCCATGAATTTCTGGGCCATATTGTGGAAATGGGTAAAAATGTTAAAGGTTATGAAATCGGAGACCGGCTTACCGCCGATCAGATTGTACCCTGCGGCGAGTGCCGTTACTGCAAGAGCGGACAATACTGGATGTGCGAGCCCCACGGCATGCACGGATTCCATGCGGAATATAACGGCGGTATGGCTGAATACGTGCGGTATACCAAGAACGCCATTGTTCATAAGGTGCCCAAGGACCTGCCCCTGGAGAAAGCCCTCCTTATTGAGCCCTATGGCTGTTCAAAACACGCCGTAGACCGGGCCAATATTCAGTGTACCGATGTGGTGGTTATATCCGGCGCCGGCACCCTGGGACTTGGTATGGTAACCTATGCGGCGCTCAAAAACGCCAAGGCCCTTATCTCCCTTGATATGGTGGACGCCCGTCTTGAACGGGCAAAGGCATTCGGCGCCACCCATGTGTTCAATCCCTCCAAGGTCGATGTAAATGCTGAAATTAAAAAATTGACCGATGGATATGGCTGTGATATCTATATTGAAGCAACCGGCCATCCCTCAAGCGTTATACAGGGCCTGAGCTTAATCAGAAAACTGGGTACCTTTGTTGAATTCAGTGTTTTCAGCGGCCCCACAAACATAGACTGGTCAATCATCGGCGACCGGAAAGAGCTGAACGTTCTTGGTTCTCATCTAAGCCCCTATTGTTTCCCCTTTGTTATTGACGGTATCAGCAAGGGTACCCTGAAAACCGATGGTCTGATAAAGACCACCTTCAAACTTGAAGAGTGGGAAAAGGCCTATGACTATGCATCGGGCAAATACGGCGATTTAAAAGTAGCTTTTATTCCATAGGAAAATCGCATTGATCCAGGGCAGAGTCGAACTGCCGACCTGCCGCTTAGGAGGCGGCCGCTCTATCCACTGAGCTACTGGACCCGGTGGGTTCATCTGTAGACTAGCATTCCGGGCCGCCTGATGTCAATGCGGCATGTCCGCCCTTCGTAATCTTGAACGGGGGCTCTCCCTGTACTATACTGACAGCATGGCCTTACGGAAACTGCCCATCGGTATACAGGATTTTGAAAGCCTCCGTACCGGCGGATGTGTTTATGTGGATAAAACCGCCTACATCTACAAATTAGCCCATGAGGGGAAGCCCTATTTTCTTGGCCGTCCTCGCCGTTTTGGGAAAAGCCTGTTTCTTTCCACCCTTAAGGCCTATTTTCAGGGTAGAAAGGATCTGTTTGAATTTCTTGCGATCTCAGAACTGGAAAAGGAATGGATCAAATATCCGGTTTTTCATATTGATTTGAATGTAGCAAACTATAACAGTGCTGCGGCGCTGGAGTCCGGCCTGGATATCAACCTGCGGTACCTGGAAGAAAAGTGGGGCCGGGATGTTGAAGAAACAACTTCTTCTTCCCGTTTCCTGGGGCTTATCCATCGGGCTTCTGAAAAATCGGGTAAAAAAGTTGTGGTCCTTATCGATGAGTACGATCAGCCCCTGCTGCAAACCATGGACGATCCTCCCCTGCAGGATGAACTCCGCAGGGAACTGCGGGCTTTTTATGGTATTCTAAAAACCGCCGACCCCTGGCTGCAATTCATTTTTTTGACCGGGGTAACCCAGTTTTCCCAGGTGAGCATCTTCAGTGGTTTTAACCAGCTGCAGGATATCAGCATGAATTCCGGTTATGCGGGTATCTGCGGTATATCCGAATCCGAACTGACCGGCAACTTTGACGGCGAACTGCGGGAACTGGCGGAAGCAAACAGCATGACCTACGAACAGGCCCTGGCGGAAATGCAGAAACGTTACAACGGCTATCATTTTTGTGAAAACAGCGAGGGGATTTTTAATCCCTTCAGTGTGTTAAATACTTTTTCATCCCGTAAGTTTGCTTACTACTGGTTCCGTACGGGCACTCCCACTTTTTTGGCCAACCAATTCCGAAAAGCGAATTTTGATCCTCGGGATTTTTCCGGGAACCTCCTTACCTTTGATGAAGAATCAATTATCAACTACCGGGCGGGAAGCGGCAGTCTTATTCCCATCCTTTACCAGAGCGGCTATCTGACCATAAAGGATTACGACCGGGATTCAAATCTTTACACCCTTGGCTTTCCCAACGAGGAAGTTGAATACGGATTCCTCAACGCCCTGTTCCCCCTTTACGGTCCCCAGGGAGCGGATACCCAGGAATTTTTTATCGGCAAATTTTTTGTAGATCTGCAAAAGGGTGATGTGGACGCCTTTATGACACGGCTTCGGGCCTTCTTTGCGGCGATTCCCTACGAATTGAACGATCAGACCGAAAGGCACTATCAAACCCTGTTCTATCTGGTGTTTACCCTGATGGGCCAATATACCCGGGCGGAGGTCCGCAGCGCCCAGGGCCGCGCCGATGCGGTGGTGTTTACAAAGGATACAGTCTATGTGTTTGAATTTAAACTGGCTCAGAATGAATCGGCGGATTTAAGGGACGATGCGCTTAAGCAGATAGACAGCAAGGGCTACCTGATACCCTATACCGCCGGCAGCCGCCGGCTGGTAAAAATCGGCGCCCAGTTTAATGCGGATACCCGTACCTTGGGGAACTGGAAGATGGTGATTTTTTGATCGAACTTTATCGGAACTAAATTATCTGTCATTCGTAAGCCGCCCCCCTGTTATTTCCTCCTCATCTCCTATATACTTGACAGGTTATGGCTATTGAAAGCGCGAATCCCCTGATCGTGCAAAGTGATCGCACCCTTCTGCTTGATGTGCATGCTCCCGGCGCGGAGGATGCCCGGGCCGCAGTTATGCCCTTTGCGGAATTGGAAAAGTCCCCTGAACATATCCACACCTACCGCATCACCCCCCTTTCCCTGTGGAATGCCGCCGGTGCAGGCTTTGCCCCCGAGGATATCGTCACGGTTCTTAACACCTATACCCGTTATCCCATACCTGCGGGGATACTCGAAGGCTTCTCCGATACCATGGCCCGGTACGGCAAGATTCGGCTCCTTTCCGCAGAGCAGCTTACCGGCATGCCTCCCGAGCCTGAATCTGCGGCAGAAGCCGCGGACGAACTGCTCCTGGTCTGCGAAGATAAGGCCGTTCTTGAGGAAATCGGGGCGGCACGGTCTCTGGAAAAGTATCTGCAGCGGACCAGCCTGGGTTTCAGGCTGCGGCTGGTCGACCGGGGAAGCGTCAAGCGGGAGCTTATCAAACTGGGTTGGCCGGTAAAGGATGAGGCCCCTTTTGTGAAGGGCGAGGATTTGGCAATCGAACTGCGGACCCTGGGCACATCGGGGCGGCCCTTTGCGCCCAGGGATTATCAGATTGAGGCGGTCCGTTCGGTATTCGGGAACGGCGGGCCGGGGACGGGCTATGGGGTGGTGGTGCTGCCCTGCGGGTCCGGAAAAACCGTGGTGGGGATGGCCTTCATGACCCTCCTCAAAACCAATACCCTGATACTCACCACCAATGTGGCGGCGGTGCATCAGTGGATAGAAGAACTGCTGGACAAGACCAGCCTTAGACAAGAGGAGATCGCCGAATACACCGGGGATTCAAAATCGGTGGCGCCGGTCACCATCGCCACCTATCAGATTATCACCTGGCGGCCCGATAAGGCTGCGGACTTTCCCCACTTCAAGCTTTTCCGGGAGCGGCCCTGGGGGCTGATCATTTACGATGAGGTGCACCTGCTCCCCGCGCCGGTGTTCCGGGTAACCGCGGAACTTCAAGCGGTCAGGCGTTTGGGCCTTACGGCAACCCTCATTCGGGAGGACGGCGCCGAGGATGCGGTGTTCAGTCTGGTGGGTCCCAAGCGCTACGATGTTCCCTGGAAGGACCTGGAAGGCAAGGGCTGGATCGCCGAAGCCTTCTGTACCGAGATTCGCCTGGACCTGCCCGAGGAATTGAAGATACCCTACGCCGTGGCGGCTTCCCGGGAGAAGTACCGCATCGCCAGCGAGAATCCCCGGAAGGAGGAAGCGGTAAGGCAGCTCATCGAAAATCATCCCGAGGATCAGATTCTCGTGATCGGCCAGTACATTTCCCAGCTTGAATCCCTGGCGCGTATCCTCAAGGCCCCCCTGATTACGGGGAAGACCCCCAACCCGGAACGGGAGCGGATCTACAACGCCTTTAAGCGGGGAGAGGTGCGGGTGATCGTGGTTTCCAAGGTCGCCAACTTTGCTATTGATTTACCCGACGCCTCCATGGCAGTGCAGGTCTCTGGTTCCTTTGGTTCCCGCCAGGAGGAAGCCCAGCGCCTGGGCCGGATTTTGCGTCCTAAAGGGGTTGAGTCCGAAGACATTGGGGCTCAGAAACTTTCGCAGGAACAGGAACCACCCGAACAGGAGATGCCCGATTCCATGATCAAGGGCCGGAACTCCTGGTTTTTTACCCTGGTGTCCCGTTATACGGTAGAAGAGGATTTCGCCGCGAATCGTCAAAAGTTTCTCGCTGAACAGGGGTACAAATATTCCATTCAGCATTGGGCCGATTAGCGTGAGCGGCACGTTCCGGTCCATCGACGAATGGAAATCCGCCCTGATGACCCTGCCCGACGGCTCCTTCTTCGAGCTGATGCGGAGTGCCTTTGGTAATATCAAAACCCCCTTCAACAAACAGCGGCTTATGGAGGACCTGTCCGCCTTTCTTTCCCGTGACGAGATTCGCAAAACCATTTCCCTCTACATTGATGAAACCGACGCCCGGGTTATCGCCGCCATCGCCGCCCTGCATAAACCTGCGCCGGGGGAACTGGAAAGTTTTTTTGCCGGGGAACTGAATTATGCCGATCTGCATGACATCCTCCTCAACCTGGAGGAGCGGTTCATCCTGTACCGTTTCCGCGACGGTCCTACGGACAACGGACCTTTGGTCCGCGGCCTCGCCTGCCTGGCCCTGAACCCCGCGCTGGAACCGGTGCTCGCCCCTTTTGCCGCAGACCTGTCCGGCATCTTCCCTTCGGTTTCTCTGAAGGAAGCTGCGGCAATGGCAACAACAGCGGGTAGTACGGCGAATACCGGGGCGGTTCCGCCGCCGGCCCTGGATGACCGCCTTCTTGCGGCGATTATTTCTTTTATTCCCGGTGAAGCCCTGTTCTTCAAGAACGAAGGGGGGATTCGCAAAAAAGTTCTGGATTCGGGGGGCCAGCTTTTTCCCGCATTGGACCTGGAGCTGATCACCGGGGGGCTTTTGACCCTGGGATTGATCCGGCAGGAAGGTGATGGGCTTGCCCCTGATGAATCGAAGCTTGCGGCCTTTAAGGACCTGCGCCCCCGGGACCGGCTGGTGTATTGTGTTGCCGGGATATACTGCGGGGCCAACGAATCGGAGGAAAGCCCTGTGGCCGGCTTTCATGCGCTCCGCAGCCGCATCAGGACCCTGGCTGCCCTTATCGATCATTTCCTTAACCTTATCGATCCGGAAAGGGCTTACCCGGCGCAAACCCTCAGCCGGTACTGGAACATCCTGGAGCGGGAGACGGGCGGCGCCAGGGGTATTGAGGCCGCCGCCATACCGGCGGCAGGCAGGGTTTATTTCGACCGGCTCCTTGAGGGGCTGGAAAAGTCAGGGCTTCTGCGGCAGTTCCCCGGCGGCTATTGGACTGCGGGACCGGGATATACGGCGAACAGTAATACTGCGGATGGTAACAGTATCGCTGCGAAAAATAACAGTATTGCTGCGAATGGCGCGGCAGGCGGTGCTGCTGCGGCCCCTGCGCCGGTGCTGGCAATGGACACCTCCTTCTCCTGCATCATCTATCCCGGCATCAGCTTTGCCGATGCCCTGGCCCTGGGGTCCTTTGCCATAGTCCGGGAAACCGGCGCGGCGGTCCGCTTTGAACTGACCCGGGAATCGGCGGTCCGGGGCTTTGACCGGGGCTTTACTGCGGCGGCCATGGGGGATCTCCTTAAGCGTCTCTCGGGAAACCGGATTGAGGAACTGCTCATCTGGACCCTCAAGGACTGGGAGAAGCGTTACGAAGAGGTGTCCCTCTACGAAGGGATCGTGCTTTCACTTTCCGCAGACCGCCGTTACCTTGCGGAAGCGGAGCCCCTCGCTTCCCTGATACTCAGGACCATTGCCCCCGGGGTGTACCTTCTTTCAGCGCCGGAGACGAAGGACGCTGCGGAGGCGCTGCGGAAGGCCGGGGTGGATATCTTTGCCCGGCACCGGTGGCAGCCCGGTAATTCCTCTAACAGGGAGGCCGCCGATCGATATTCCCTTTACCCCAGCCCCGCTTCCCTTGCCCGGTATTACCACTATGGCTTTGGGACTGTTCAGTTTCCGTCGCCCCCGCCCCGGCGGGACGCCCCTGACCCGGCGATTAGCGCACAACGGGAATCCCTCAAGGAACAGTTCCGCCTGATTCTGGACAAGATACAGATTCCCAAGACCGAACGGGACGAGCTTTCCGCCCGGATAGAACGGCGGCTGGTGCTCAGCGAAGCGCAGCTTTCCGGCGCTTCCATCCGCTACGAAAAACTGGAAGCCCGGGGACTCGACTATGTGGGGAAGGCTTCGATTGCAAAACAGGCCATCGCTTCAAAGTCCCTGGTGGAAGTAAAGTGGCCCCAGGCCGGCGGCATGCAGCAGTGCTTCGGTATCCCCCTGGCCATGGAAAAATCGGGGAGCGAAAGCGTCCTGGTTATCAATCCCGTGTCCCCGATGGACCAGGAGGACACAAGCCCCGGGGAGCCCCTCCGGCTGGCCCTGGGCAAGATCAGCCTTTTAAGGCGGATTAAAAAATCAATTTTTGGAGAGTGAGGAGTAATACAGTGCCTTTATTACCATTTTCAACACAACAGGCTGAAATAAGTCAGGCTAAACTTGCAGTCCTTATTGATGCGGACAATACCCAGCCCGCCATCATCGAAGGGCTTTTGGACGAGGTCGCCAAGTACGGCATCGCCAGCGTCAAACGGATCTACGGGGACTGGACCAGTACCAACCTCCGCCAGTGGAAGGAACGGCTCCTGGAATACGCCATCCAGCCCATTCAACAGTTTGCCTACACCCAGGGCAAAAACGCCACCGACTCCGCCATGATCATCGACGCCATGGACCTGCTCTACAGTCAGAAGCTGGACGGTTTCTGCATTGTATCCAGTGATTCGGATTTTACCCGTCTTGCCGCCCGGCTGCGGGAAGCCGGCCATACGGTCTACGGCTTTGGGGAAAAGAAAACCCCCCGGGCCTTTGTCTCGGTCTGCGACAAATTTATTTACACAGAAATACTGCGTGATGTGCAGAATGAAGAAACCGATGAAGACGATGCCCGCCCCGCCTCGCGCCCCCGCAAGGAATTCAAGGTGGACCGCAAACTCCTCAAACTCCTCCGGGACGCCGTGGACGATCTTGCGGACGAATCCGGCTGGGCCTACCTTGGCGGCGTCGGTCAGAAGATCACCAACCGTTCCAGTGAGTTCGACCCCCGGAACTACGGTTTTAAAAAACTGGGTGATCTTTTCCGTGCGGTGCCCCAGTTTGAAACCGAGGAACGCCCCCAGGAAAACGGGACGGGGCGGCAGGTGTATATCAGGTGGAAGAGAAGGGCGCACTAGGGCGCGATGCGCATTAGCGAATTATGAATAACTTCTACACTGAATCGCCGCTATGGCATGAGAAAATCGGCAGTATTCACGCCTTGCTCGAACGGGTAAAAATCAGCGAGGAACAGTCCGGCGATGTGCTGCGCTTACGGAAACTCAATCGAATTATGTCAATTCACGCATCAACAGCGATTGAGGGTAACCGGCTCACGCTGGGGCAGGTCACGGACATTATCAATGGTATACCCGTGTTGGGGCCGCAAAAAGATATCAAGGAAGTGCAGAACGCCTGGCAAGCATATAACGAGCTTACACGATTTGACCCGTGGGACGTTGGTGACCTGTTAGATGCTCATGCGCTAATGACAAATGAACTAATCGGAGAGTCCGGTGCGTTTCGCACGGTTGATGTCGCCGTGGTTCGCAGTGACGGCGCAGTGATGCATCGCGGCGCGACTCCGGCGAGTGTGCCGCATTTGGTTGAAGAATTACTGGATTGGGGGCGCGGCAGCAAAGCGCACCCGCTCATCAAGAGTTCTGCCGTCCACTTTATGCTGGAGCATATTCACCCGTTCCGCGACGGCAATGGCAGAATCGGGCGGCTTTGGCAAACGTTGGTGCTGTCAAAGTGGAATCCGCTGTTCGCCTGGATGCCCGTTGAAACACTCGTGCATTACAATCAGGCCTTGTACTACAAGACATTGCAAATGTCAGCATTGCAAATGTCAGCATTGCAAATGCCAGCGTTGCAGGATTCGCACAAAAATGATGTGGATTGCCGGCCATTCATAGATTTTATGCTTGATGCAATTGAAAATTCGCTCTACAAGTACGTTGATATTGCGAGCAGCACCGAAGTGCTGCCAGAGACCGTTGCGGATGTCGGTGTAAATGTCGGAGTAAATGTCGGTGTAAAATCTGACATCATTAAGAAGCTGAAAGAACAGCCTGCGTTTACGGCTCAGGAACTTGCCGCTATGCTGAATCGCTCCCCGAGAACTATCGAGCGGCACATCAAGGAATTGCGCGAGCGCGGCGTACTTGTCCGTGTCGGTTCGGATAAATCCGGCTACTGGCAGGTAAATGAGGGAAGGCAACTCTAAGGGTTATATCAGTACGCCGCAAAGGGCACAATTTCGGATACCTGCACCCGGAAGCGGGCGGATGCGGCCCAACGGCCGGCGTCCATCCAGTATTGGGGGAATGCGGCAAGGCAGATGAAGCCTGAGACTTCCTTGGGACGGTTGCGCTCGCTCCCCCGGAGCATGGCGCGGATTGCGGCGCGGGCGGCGTCTTCAAGGCCGGCTTTGCGGATGCTCATCCAGTCGCCGTTTTCCGCCTGGCCGCCCAGAGGGCCGCCGTGGCCGATGGCCTGCACGTTCCGCATGCTGCCGGCCCGCCACATGGCGGTGCGGCGCTTCTGCGTGTCGGTCATCCGGTAATCGGTCCAGAGGTGGAGCCGCATGTCCCGCACCCCGGCCTCGGTGACAAAGAGTCCGGGGTCACCCCAGGGGATACTGCCCAGGGGTGTTAGTTCAAATTCTTCGGCAATGCCCCGGGCCCGCTCGCCGATGTCGTAATGAAAGGACCAGCCGTAGATCATGGCGGAGTAGAACATGGCCGCCTCTTCCAAAGCCCTCCGGCGCAGGGTATCCGCATCCAGGGGGTATTCTTCATCAATAAACCCCCCGTAAATCGGTTCCAGTTCCATCTTTACTTCGCCCCGCAGAACCTCCGCATCATGGCCGGGATAGAAATCCTGGGCGGACAGGGGCAGGGCCATGCAGGAGATAAGCAACAAGACTGAGGCATAGCGGAATTTGCGGGTCATGTTTTAATTATCGGCGCCACGCATGAATCGGATTAATCCCAAAGCGGATGAGGAAGTAGAGCCAGGCAAAGCCGAAGCCGGCGAGGTGGGTGAAGTGGGCCACCGTGTTGCTAAGGCCGGTGACGGAGAAGAAGACTTCCAGGGCGGTAAAGCCCAGGACCATCACCGGGGCGCGGAGGGGGAGGATGCCCCAGATGTAGATGATCGAATCGGGAAAGAAGATCGCATAGGCAAGCTGGACCGCGAAGATGGCTCCGGAGGCGCCCAGGAGGCGCACCCAATAGGCGCCGGTAAGGTAATAGACGATGAATGAAAACAGCCCCGCCAGTACGCCGGTAAGAAAGTAAAAGAGGAGGAATTCTTTGCTCCCCATCTGCCGTTCCACCTGGGCGCCGAAGATAAAGAGGGCGAACATATTGAAGAAGATGTGGCTGAACCCGCCGTGGACAAACATGTAGGTAACAAAGGTCCAGACCCAGCCCCGGGCGATGACCGCTGCGGGGATCATGGCGAAGTAGGTGGTGACCATCCGTTGGCCAAAAACCTGCTGCGCCAGAAACACCAGGATGTTCAGACCAATGATCCAGAATATTACGCCGTCGTTACGGTAGCGGAAGGGCCGCCTTATGGAGTTCATCCTATAAGGATACAATAACCCGTTCGCCCCTGCAACCGTAAAAAACCCCAGTTGCACGACAAACGCATGAAAGAAAAGTGATATACTTTTTCATAAGACCTTGGGAGGGGTTAAAGGAATGGAAGAGGTATTATCATTTCTTGAGGAGCTGGAAGACGACCGGCAGCAATGGAAAATAGTG